>NZ_JBAKHT010000027.1:0-81640 GCF_036906755.1 Micromonospora sp. CPCC 206171
TCGGCGACAGAGCCAAGGTCCGCGACGGGCAGGTCGCCAACCGGCCGTTCTACGCCGCGATCGCGGTCACCCTTGACGGCGAGAAGGACATCCTCGGCCTGTGGGCCGGCACGGGTGGTGAGGGCGCGAAGTTCTGGATGAGCGTGCTGACCGACCTGCGCAACCGCGGCGTGAAGGACGTGTTCTTCCTCGTCTGCGACGGGTTGAAAGGCCTGCCCGAGGTGGTCACGAACGTGTGGCCGCAGACGGTGGTGCAGACCTGCGTGATCCACCTGATCCGCAACACGTTCCGGCTCACCTCCCGCAAGTACTGGGACGAGATCAAGCGTGACATCAAGCCGATCTACACCGCCGTCAACGCCACCGCCGCCAGGGCCGCCTTCGACGACCTGGCCGACAAGTGGGGCGGCCGGTATCCGGCGGTGATCCGCCTGTGGGACAACGCCTGGGCCGAGTTCATCCCGTTCCTCGACTACGACCTCGAGATCCGCACCGTCATCTGCTCCACCAACGCGATCGAATCATTGAACGCCCGCTACCGGCGGGCCGTGAAGGCCCGCGGCCACTTCCCCAACGAGCAGGCCGCGTTGAAGTGTCTGTACCTGGTGACCCGATCCCTGGACCCCACCGGAGCAGGCAGAACCCGATGGACGATGCGCTGGAAACCCGCGTTGAACGCCTTCGCCATCACCTTCAGCGACCGCTTCCCGGCCGCTGAAACCTACTAACCAAGATCGCCGGAAACACCGTTAGCGAGACAGCCCCCGCCTCCACCCTTGCTGGTGCAGACACGCCCACGGAGAGCAACAGACCTCGCTTGACCTCGCATGGTGAGCCCGCTTGGGTGCCGGGGGACGTACGACGGGGCGGATCTGCCTGCGCAGCTGCCGGCGGGCCTGGTTCACCCATTCCAGGTACTTGTAGGCCCGCCCAACTACTCGGCCGGTGACGGCGATAGCGGTGGGCGGGGCTGTCGGCGGCGGTGAGGTAGCCGTCGGCGATGGCACGGCGGTAGATGGCGCGGGCGGCGGCGATGAGGTGCTCGCCGGCGTGGCGGCCGTGGTGGGAGTTGCGGCGGGAGCGGGCGCCGGCGGTGGCTTGGCGCATGAGGGCTTCGATGTCGCTGGCGGTCACCTGATCGAGCCGGCGGTCGCCGAGGGCGGCGGCCATGCGGTTCCAGGAACTGCGGTAGCTGCGCCGGGTGCCGGGGCTCGCGGCCGCCTCGACGCGCGGCAGGTAGTCGGCGACGGTGGGCACCGCCCGCGCGGGGGCGTCGGGGTCGGTGAGGTCGGCGGGCCGGAGTCCGAGGTGGTCGAGCAGTGCTCGGGCGGTGGTGACGCGGTCGGGGTCAGCGGTCATCAGGGCCGTCCGAGGATGCGGGCGTGCAGATCCGTCAGGAGCACGGTGATGGTGTGTGAGGGGTGCACGAGGATCTGGTTCCGGGAGCGGACGGCGGCCAGGAGCACCGGCTGGCCGGGCGTGATGCCGCACAGGTGGCGGGCGGCGGCTGGCAGCGGCAGTTCCCCGCGGGCGCCCACGACGTGCGCACCGGCAGCGGCGGGGGTGACGAGCACCGCGCCGTGGCTGATGTCGACGCGCAGCGCGGTGCCGGGGGTCCACTCGAGAGCGCGCAGCAGGGCACGGGCGGTGACACGCCCCGCAGTGTCGGGACGGGCCACGTCGAACAGCACTCCCGCGGCGGACTCGTCAGCGGGCGGGGGCAGCGTCGGCATGGGTGCCGGCTCCGGCGAGGCGACCGGCAGTGGGCTGGGCACGAGCGCTTCGACCAGCTGCTCACCCTGCCGGCGACGTGGAGGTCGGCGCCCGCTCATGGCCGCCCTGCCGGGGATGGCCCGCAGCGGTGTCAGGGCAGCCGGCAGCGTCCCCCGGTGTTCATGAACCTGGGTGCCATCCGCGGTCAAATCCCCGAGAGACCACAGTCTCATGATCTCTCGTGGATTTCCGCGACAATTGGTGTCCGAGGGGGGACTTGAACCCCCACGCCCTATACGGGCACTAGCACCTCAAGCTAGCGCGTCTGCCATTCCGCCACCCGGACCTGCTCGTCCAGCCTACCCTGTCGGCGTCGCCGGCTCTCCCGCCGGTCAGCCGCCCCTGGTGGGCCGCACGGGGCATTACTGTACACGGCCGAGATGGATCATGCACATCGCCGCCGGCCCGGTGCAATGTCGCGGCATCTGCCCAGGTCAGGGCCATACAGCGGGAGGCACCGGCGGGGCGCGCGGTCGGGCGGGTAGCGTCCGGGCACCGTCTACCGGCAGCATGGCTCACGTGTCACACCCCGCCCCCCTCGTCGCCGCCCAGCAGCGGGCGCTCGCCCTCCGCTCCGCCGGTGATCTGCCCGCCGCCCGCCGGCTGCTGGCCGACACGATCGCCTCGGTCCGGCCCGCGTACGGCGAGGACCACCCGGAGGTGCTGGGCACCGCCCACCTGCTGGCAAGGATGCACCGCGAGGCCGACGATCCGACCGCCGCCCGGCGGGTGCTGGAGGAGGCGTACGCCGCAGGCGAGCGCCGGTGGACCGGCGCCGAGCCGCTGATGCTGGCCATCTCCTTCGATCTGGGGTCGGTGGCCGAGGAGCTCGGCAACCGGCACGAGGCCCGCCGTAACTACACCCGGGTGGCCACCGCCGGGCCCGCCGTGCTCGGTGAGCACCACCCCGCGGTACGGGCGGCCCGGCAGTACCTCGGCGGCGCGGCACCGGCGATGCCCCCGCCCGTCGCCCCGCCCCGGCCGGCCCCGCAGCTCGGACCGGCCCCGCAACCCGGACCGGCCCCGCACCGGCCCTCTGGGCCGCCCGGCGTTCGGCAGGCCGGACCGCCGAGCACCGCACCGAGTACGGGCGGCGCGTTCTCCGCGCCCACGCCCGGTATGCCGCAGCAGAGGCCGGCCGTACCGCCGGTGCGGCAGCAACCCATGGCGCCCGTGCCCCCGCAGCGGACCGTGCCGCCGGCGCCCCAGACGCCGCCTCCCGCTCAACAGGTCTCCGCACCACCGCAGGCCCCGCCCGCACGCCAGGTGCCGCCCGCGCCGGCCCGACCCGCACCACCGCCGCCCGTCACGGCCGCGCAGCTGCCGCCCGCGCCGCACCGGCAGTTCTCCGTGCCGCCGGCACCCCAGGTGCCGGTGCCCCGGTCGGCCCCGCCCGCGCCGCATCCGCCCGCCCGGCCGACCCCGCAGCCGTCCGTGGTACCCGCTCCCACCCCGCCCCGACCTGGGCCGCCCGCGCACGGCGACGCCGCCGCCCCGACGACGTCACCGTGGGCGCCGCCGCACCTGCGGGCCCCGGCCGTGCCCTCGACCACGCCGCACCAGACGACCGGGCCGGCGGATGCGCGATCGGGACCCGACGCCACGCCGACCCTGCCGCCGGCGCCCGGGCCCGCCGCCGCGACGCCGCCGGCTCCGCGCCCGGCGCCGTCCGCGGCGATGCCGCCGCCCCCCGTGCCCCCGCGGGCACAGATACCGCCCGGGCCGGTGACCGCGCCCGTGGTCGTGCCACCGGCACCCCAGGTGCCGAGCCGGCCGCCAACGGTTCCAGCGCCGCCGGCCGACGCAGCGCCGACGCCAATTCCGCCTCCGCCGGACCACCGGCCCGCCACGGGTACGCCGGGGACCACCGGAGGCACCACGCCGAACCCGGTGACCACCACAGGAACGTCAAGCCCGGTGATCACCAGCGCGACCGTGCCGGGTCCGGTGACCACCGGCGCCACCGCGTCGCTTGCGTCACCGGTCACGCCACCCGACAGGTCGACCGAGGCGCGCGCCACGGAGGTCCTGCGGCCGTCGGTCCCGAAGGCGCACGGCTGGGACCGGCCGACCATCCAGGTCCAGCAGATAGATCCGCTCCTGCGCGAGGAGGCCCAGCGCCAGGCGGCGACGCCGCGGGCGACGACCCGACCGACGAACGCCCCGGTCAGCACGCCCCCCGTCAGCGCCTCACAGGTCAGCGCCCCGCCGGTCAGCGCGGGCCCGGTCACTACCGGCCCGGTCAGCGCGCCGCCGCACGCCGGGGCATCCCAGCCCGTCAGCGCGCCGCCGGTGAGCGCACCACCGGTGCCCCCACCGCCCACGACCGCCCGACCGGTGCCGCCGGTCGTCAACGCACCACACGCCAACGCGCACCCGGCCACCGGGCACTCGCTCAGCGCTCCCCCGGCCGCCGCCCACCCGGTCAGCGCTCGCCCGGTCCCGGTGCGGCCGGTCAGCGCGGCCCCCATCCCGCCGGTCAGCACGCCACCGTTCAACGCCACCCCACCGGTCAGCGCACCACCCGCACCACCGATCAGCGCACCACCCGCACCACCGGTCACGCCGCCGGTCCCGCCGGCGCCCGCGCCGCCGATCAGCGCGCCGCCCGTCCCGGTTCCCGCGCACCCGATCAGCGCCCCGCAACCACCGCACCGTCCGATCGCCCCGCCGACCCACCCCGTCAGCGCGGCCCCCGCGCCCAGCACCCCGGCCAACCCGGTGAGCCCCCCGCCGACCCCGCACCATCCGGTCACCCCGCCGGCCCACCACCTCAACGCGCCCCCCGTGGCCAGCGGCCCGCCCGCACCCGTCTACCCGGTCAGCACGCCACCAGCACCGAGCCACCCCGCCGGCACCCCGCCGGCACCGAACCACCCCGTCAGCACCCGGCCGGCGCCGCACCACCCGGTGACCACCCCGGCGGCCCACCAGGTGCACCGTCCGCCGATGCCGCCCGTCACCAGCGCGCCGCCGGCACCGCACCACCCGGTGAGCGCCACGCCGGTGAGCACCCCGCCGGTCAGCGCGCCACCGTGGGGGCTGACCGCTCCCCCGTGGAGCAGCGTCGCGCCGCCGCAGCCGCTGAGCACCTCCCCCGCCCGTGACGAGCCGGCCGAGGACGACGACGCCAGCAGCCAGACCGACATCGACCGGCCGCTGGAACTCGTCGACGAGCCGCTGGTCGCGTACGACATGCCGCCGCAGGTGGTGCAGGAGGCGGCCGACGCCCCGGTCGAGCAGGCGCGCCAGGAGACGATGTATCCGCCGGTGTACCAGCCGTCGGCGTACCCGGTCGAGGCGCCGCCGGAGCGGCGCGGGCGGGGTCGCGTGGTGCTGGCCGTCGTGGCGGGCGTCGTGGTGCTGGGGGTTGCGGGGGTGGTCGGCGCGGTGGCGTTGGACCGCGACGAGCCGGGCGTGCCGCCGGCGTCGACCGGGGGCACGCCGGGAGCGGTGAAGGCGACCGGCGCCCCGCCCACCGGCCTGAAGCTGCGCGACGACGGGACGAGCGTCACGATCACCTGGTCCGACCCGGCGGGTGGCGGGGTGCCGTTCATGGTCGCCGGCGGGCGCGCCGGTAAGGCGCTCGGCGTGATGGCCACCGTCGACCCCGGACAGACGACCTACACCGTGAACGGGCTCAGCTCCACGGTGGACTACTGCTTCACGGTGCTGGCGGTGTACTCCACGGACGCCTTCGCCACCTCGGGACAGGTCTGCACGGACCGGGAGCGGCGGACGCCGACGGGCTGACCGCCTGTCGACGGCGCACACGCTGGGTGTCCACAGGGGGACCCAGCGGGTTCCCCGGTGCCGGCGCGGCCCATATGATGTCCCACGGCTCAGGGGAGGGTCGCCGGGGACACGGCGCGCCACCTGGACAGCCAGACGGGGAGGCAGCCGGACGTGGCCACCATCGACGACCCGGGGCGGAGCACCGTGACCGACACCGCCGCACCGCCACGCCGCTCTCGGATGCGCGGCGGGCTGGTCACCATCGGCACGGTGGGCGCGCTGCTGGCGGCGATGGGGCTGACGGTGCTCGGGCTGGGCGCCGCCGACAACGCCGTGGCCAACTACGACGCGAGCAGCTGGTTGTGGAGCGCGGCGCGCAGCGAGATGGCCCGGGTCAACGGCATCACCGCGCGGGTCGACACCCGGATGGAGATTCCCGGCGCGCGGCGGCACCCGATGCAGGTCACCCAGACCGATCGGCTGCTCATCCTGCGCGACCTGAACACCGGCCAGGTCAGCTCGCTGGACCTGGCCACCCTCCAGATCACCGCGACCACCCGGACCACCCCCGGTCTCGGGGTCAACGTCGTGCTGCACGAGGACGCCGCGTTCGTCGTCGACGCCGTGCAGGGCATCGTCCGGCAGCTGGACCCGCGCTCGCTCACCCCGGTGGGTGAGCCGGTGCGCTACCCGCCGGGCATCACCGGCGGCGCGTTCGACGGCAAGGGCCGGCTCTGGATCGCGATCCCCAGCGAGGGCACCGTCTCGGCGGTCACCGCGGCGGAGCTGCCCTCCGCCCCCGCCGATGGCGGCGGCCTCAGCCCGAAGCAGGTCGAGACGTACACGGTGGCGGAGCCGAGCCACGAGCTGGTGGTGTCCACGCTGGACGACGGGGTGGCGGTGCTGGACCGCACCTCCGCGTCGCTGGTCACCGTCCGCGCCGGCGAGACGGTGCGCACCCCGCTGGCCATGTCGTCCGCGGGCACGCTGCCGGCTCGGACCAGCGGCCCGGCCGTGCCGGTCACGGTGGGTGGCGAGCGGCGGGTGCACGTCGTCGCCGACGGCGGCGAGGTACGCCAGTTCACCGTGCCGGGCAGCGGTGCCCGGCTCAACGCGGCGGTGGCCTGGGCCGGCCGGTTCTACTGCGCCGACGAGGCCAGCGGGACGGTCTACGCGTTCGACGGCGCCGGCAGGCTGGTCGACACCATCCGGGGCAAGGGGATGACCGGCCCGCTGGAGCTGGACGTGCGGGAGAACCACCTGTTCATCAACGCGCCCGACTCGTCGACCGCCCGGGTGGTCGACGACAAGCACCAGGTGCGCGAGGTCAACAAGTACGCCAACGACGTGCTCGGCGGCGACCCGCCGCCGGTTCCCCCGCCACCGCCTCCGCCGAAGAAGCCGAAGGTGGGCAAGCCGAGCGCGCCGCGCAGCGTCACCGCGTCCGCCGGCAACGCGCGGGCCCGGGTGAGCTGGAAGCCGGCGGCCGCGAACGGCGCCGAGATCACCCGGTACGTGGTGGAGGGCGGCGGCCAGCAGCACGAGGTGGGCGCCAACCAGCGGGCGGTGGAGATCACCGGCCTGACCAACGGTGAGTCGTACACGTTCGCGGTGCACGCGGTGAACGCCAAGGGCGCCGGCCCGGCCCGGCGGAGCAACCCGGTCACCCCGACGGCGGCGGTGCCGGACCCGCCGGCCGGCGTGACCGCCGAGGCCCGGCCGGACGGCACGGTGCTGGTGACGTGGCCGGCCGCGAACGGGCAGGGCAACACCATCGCGAAGTACGCGGTGACCGCGACCTCGGCCGGCACGAACGCCCCGGCCGGCGAGTCGGCGAAGACGGAGCTGGTGGTGCCGGCCGGTGAGCTGGAGTACGGCACCCAGTACGCCTTCACCGTGGTGTCCGTCAACGACAAGGGCGCCGGTTCGGCGGCCTCGCCGGTGAGCAACACGGTGGTGCCGTTCGCCCCGCCGGGGCAGCCGGCCGAGTTGCGGGCCACCACCGTCGCCGACCAGCGGGGCACCGTCGCCGTGCAGTGGTCGCCGGCGCTGGACAACGGCCGCCCGGTGACGACGTACCTGGTCGACGTCGGGGGCCGGGTCAGCGAGGTGACCGACACGCAGACCACGGTGCGCGGGCTGGACGACGGGCAGAGCGTGATGGTGAAGGTGAAGGCGGTCAACGAGGCCGGGCCCGGCCCGGAGGCCAGCACCACCGCGCGGACGGTCGCGGCGCCCCGGGTGACGGTGACCGGCTCCTCGGCGACCGCCACCGCGGCGACCGTCACCTTCACGGTCGACGCGGGCGGCGGGCAGGCGACCTGCACGCTGAGCACTGCCGGTGAGGCGGCGAGGTCCGGTCCCTGTTCCAGCATCACGATGCCCGGCCTGACGCCGGGGACGGCGTACACGTTCACGGTCACGGCGAGCAACGCCGCCGGCAAGGGCACCGCGACCCGGGCGCAGACCACCGACCCGCTGTACGGCGTCGCCACCTGCAACAACGGCCCCTCGGGCGACCAGCGCACGTACTGCGACAAGGACGTCGACGCCCGCAACGGCAACGAGATCTTCTCGGTCACCCGGCAGGACAACGACAAGCAGGTCGGCTGGGCCAAGCCGGGCACCCGGCTCAAGGCGTACTGCAAGAGGTCCGGCGAGAACGTCGACTCCTGGATCTACAACAGCCAGAAGCAGAGCACGTGGTGGGTGCAGGTCGAGTACTCCGGGCGCAACTACATCCCGTGGGCCTGGCTCAACCTGGAGGGCGGCGACGACATCAACGTCCTGCCCACCTGCTGACGCCGCACCAGCCAGTCGAGGAGCACCACCACCGTGAACAGCACCCAGGAACCGCTCACCCACCCGGAGGTGCAGGGCTTCGCCGCCCTCGCCGCCCGGCTGGCGGAGAACGTCAACGCGGTCGTGCTGGGCAAACCGCAGGTGGTCAGGCTGGCGCTGACCGCGCTGTTCGCGCAGGGGCACGTCCTCCTGGAGGACGTGCCCGGCGTCGGCAAGACGACCCTGGCCCGGGCGATCGCCGCGACGGTCAAGGGTGAGTGGCGCCGCATCCAGTTCACCCCGGACCTGCTCCCCTCGGACGTGTCCGGGGTGACCATCTTCAACCAGGCCACCCGGGGCTTCGAGTTCCACCCGGGGCCGGTCTTCGCCAACATCGTCATCGCCGACGAGATCAACCGGGCCTCGCCGAAGACCCAGTCGGCGCTGCTGGAGGTGATGGAGGAGCGCACGGTCACCGTGGACGGCGTCCGGCATCCGGTGCCGCAGCCCTTCCTGGTGGTGGCCACGCAGAACCCGGTCGAGATGGACGGCACCTACCGGTTGCCGGAGGCACAACTGGACCGCTTCCTGGTGAAGCTCTCGGTGGGCTACCCGGACGAGGCGGTCGAGGTGGAGGTGCTGCGCGGCGCCACGGTCCGCTCCCCCGACTCGCTCAGCGCCGTCACCGACACCGCCACCGTCGGGGAGATGGTCCGGATGGCCCGCCGGGTGCACATCGCCGAGCCGCTCTACGCGTACGCGGTCCGGCTGGCCGCCGCGACCCGCAACCATCCGCAGGTACGGGTCGGGGTCAGCCCCCGGGGCGTGATCGCGTTGACCCGCGCGGCGTGCGCGTACGCGCTGATCGACGGCCGGGGCTGGATCATGCCGGAGGACCTGAAGACCCTCGCCGAGCCCGTCTTCGCGCACCGGCTGCTGCTCACCCCGGACGCGCAGGTGCGCGGGGTGACCCCCGCCGAGGTGCTGCGCCAGGCGATCGCGTCGGTGCCGGTGCCGCTGCCGTCGGGCCAGCCGGCCCCGGCACACGGCTGACGGCCGTCCGCCGATGGGGATCACCGCCCGGGGCGTCGGGCTGCTCGTCGCCGCCGTGCTGCTGCTCGGCGTCGGCTTCCGCTTCGCGTACCCGGAATTGGCGCTGCTCGGCGCGGCGGCCGCGGTGGCGGTCGGCTACGCCGTGGTGACCGCCGCCTGGCGGCCCCGGCTGGTGGTCTCCCGCAGCGCCGACCCGGACCGGGTGGCCCGGGGCGAGCCGGCCCACATGACGGTCACGGTCCGCAATGCCGGGCGGCTGCGGGTGGCGAACCTGTTGGCCGAGGACCGGTGCGGCGCGGCGACGGTGCCCGTGCCGGTGCTGCGGCTGCGTCCCGGGCGGGACACCACCGTTCGGTACGAGGTGCCGACCCGACGCCGGGGCGTGGTGCCGGTCGGTCCACTGCGGGTGACCCGGCGCGACCCGCTGGGGCTGGTGGCGCTCTCCCGCCCGTACGGTGCACCGGTGCCGGTCTGGGTGCACCCGCGGATCCACCCGCTGACCGCGGTGCCCACCGGCGCGGGGCGCAGCCTCGACGGCCGGTCGGACAGCGTGCCGCACGGGTCGATCACCTTCGACTCGCTCCGCGAGTACGTGGTCGGCGACGAGCTGCGCCGGGTGCACTGGCGCACCAGCGCCCGGGTCGGAGAGCTGATGGTGCGGGAGAACGTGGACACCAGCCTGCCCCGGATCGTGGTGCTGCTGGACAACCGGTCCGCCGCCCACCCGCAGCGGGTGGACGGGGTGGCCGAGTCCTTCGAGTCCGCCTGCGAGGCGGCCGCCTCGGTGGTCACCGCCGCTGTCCGGGAGGACCTGCCGGTGGCGCTGCTGCTGGTGGCGCCCGGCGCGGACCGGGCCGGCGAGCCGCCGCTGGACCGGCTGGCCGCCGTGGAGCTGACCGACGGCGATGCCGACACGTTGCGTACCTCGGCGAGCCGGCTGCGGCAGGATCGGGCGGGCGACACGCTGGTCTTCCTCACCGGGCCGGGCGGCCGGGGTGACCTGGGGCAGGTGGGCGCGCTGCGCGGGGCGTACCCGTCGGTGGTGGTGGCGGTCTTCAGCGCGGACGGGCCGACGCCGGCCGCCGCGGCGGGCCTGGTGGTGCTGGACGTGGCCGACGGCGCCGGGTTCGCCGCCGAGTGGGACGGGGTCCGCCGGTGGTGACGACGCAGGCGCGCCCGGCCGCACCCGGCCCGGCCGCGCCGCCGGACGACGGTCCGGGCGCGACGGTACGGCGGGGGCTGCGCGCGGTGCCGGTGCCGGTGGCGCTGGTCGTGCTGACCGCGCTGGCCGGGGTGGTGCTCGGTCGGGTGTACGCCGACGACCTGCTGACCCGGCTGATGCTCGGCGCGGCGGTCGGCTCGGTGCTGGTCAGCGTGGCCGCCCGGCGGCTGCCCTCCTGGCTGGTGGCGCCGGTGTCGGTGGCCGCGATGGCCGGCTGGACGGCGCTCTCGCTGCACCTGGCCGCCCGGCACGCCGACCTGCCGGGCGGCTTCGGGCCGATCGTCGCCGACGCGGCCCGCAACGGCATCCCCCGGCTGCTCACCGCGATGATCCCGGTCGAGCCGGCGCCGGACACCGTGCTGGTGCCGCTGGTGGCGGCCTGGCTGGCCGGGCTGACCGGCGCGGAGGTGGCGCTGCGCGCCGGCCGGGTCCTGCTCGGCTTCCTGCCGCCGACGCTGCTCTACGCCGGCGCGCTCTACGTGGTGGGGCCGAACGCGGACCCGGCGACCTGGCCGTCGGTGGCCTTCGCCGGCGCGGTCGCGCTGGGGCTGGCCGCGTCCGACCGGCGGGGCGCGCCGGGGGCGGCCGACCCGACCGCCGGGCTGGCCCCGTCGGTCCGGGCGGCCGTGCGGGCCCGGCTGGTGGCGGGCACCGCGCTCGGCCTGGCGGTGGTGGTGGGCCTGGCCGCTCTGCTCGGCCCGCTGCTGGCCGCCCGGGTCGACGACCGGCCGGTGGACCCGCGCCGGTACGTGGAGCCGCCACGGGTGGAGTCGCTGGACGAGAACCCGCTGATCCGGATATCCGGCTGGGCGCTCAACCCGGAGCAGAAGCTGCTGGACGTGACCACGCGGGCGCCGGCGGGGACCGAGAGCCGGATCCGGCTGGCGGTGCTCAGCGACTACGACGGGGTGACCTGGCGGGTCGGCGCGACCTACCGCAACGCGGGGCGGGTCCTGCCCGCCGCGGCGCCCGGCGCCGGGCCGGTGGAGACCGTCCGGCAGGACATCACGGTGGCCGACCTGACCGGACGGCTGCTGCCGGCGGTGGCCACCCCGCGCGAGGTCACCGGGGCGCGGGTGGCGTACGACCCGGCGACCGGGACGCTGATCCGCCCGGAGGGGCTGAGCCCGGGACTGCGGTACACGGTCACCTCGGCGCGGGAGCGGCCGGACCCGAACCTGCTCGCCACCGCCGACGTGCCGGCCGGTGCGGAGGTGGCGCGGGTGCTGCGGGTCGCCGACGGAACGCCGGAGCCGCTGCGCAAGCTCGCCGGCCAGCTCGCCGAGGACAACGGCGCCCCGTACGCGCGGGCCGCCGCGATCGAGCAGTTCCTCGCCGAGCACTACCGGGTGGTGGCGGACGCGCCGAGCGGGCACGCGTACCCGAACTTGAACTTCTTCCTCTTCGGACCGCGCGGGGGCGGGGGGCAGCGCGGCACGTCGGAGCAGTTCGCGGCGGCGTTCGCGGTGCTGGGCCGGCTGTCCGGCCTGCCGACCCGGGTGGTGGTGGGCTTCGAGTCGCGCGGCGACGGTCCGGTCCGGGCCGCCGACGCGTTCGCCTGGCCGGAGGTACTCTTCTCCGGCGTCGGCTGGGTGCCGTTCGACCCGCTGCCCCGGCCGGACACCGAGCCCCGCCCGGTGGAGGAGGACTTCCGGCCGACGCCGGACGACCCGCCCCCGTCGGAGGTGCCCGAGCCGACCGTGGAGCCGACCGTGACCCCGCCGGCGGTGGCCGCCGCGGACGGTCCCGCCGGTGACCGCGGTCTGTCGACGCCGGTGCTGGTCGCGGTGGCGGTCGCCGGCCTGCTGCTGCTGGTCGGGGCGGCGCTGGCGACGCTGGCCGGGATGCGCCGGGCGCAGGCCCGGGCCCGCCGCGAACGAGGCGACCCCGGCGAGCGGATCGCCGGCGCCTGGCGGGAGGTCACCGACGCGCTGCGCCTGGCGGGCCGGCCGGTCGGCGACGACCTGGCGGCCACGGAGGTGGCCCGGCACGCCCGACGGACCCTGGCCGAGGCCCGCGCCACCACGACCGCCGACCGGACCGCTCCCCCGACCGCTCCTGCGACCGGCGACCCGACCGCTTCCGCGACCGGCGAGACCGACCACGCCGGGTACGGCCCGGCCGTCGCCACCGCACCCGCCATGGTGGACGGACCTGACGTGGACGAGTTGGCCGTCCTGCTCAACCAGGTCGCCTTCGCGCCCGGTAGCGCCATCCCCGCCCACGCCGACCGGGCGTCGGCACTCGCCGAGCAGTACGTGGCGGCCCTGCGCGCCGCCCGCCCCCGCTGGCGCCGCCTGCTCTGGTCGGTCCACCCCGGCCCCCTCCGCTGGCGCCCCTGACCCCCGGCAACCCGCCCCAGGGGCGAGCCGGGCGCGGCTCGGTGCCCGGTGATCAAGAGGTTTGCGTCGAGAAACCGGCCCGCTGAGACGCAAACTTCTTGATCACCGGGCCGAGTCGGCGAGAGGGGCGGGAGCGCGGGCGGGAGGGTTCAGGCGCGGAGGCGGCGGACGAGTTTGCGGAGGCCGGCCTGCCAGCCGTCGGGGTCCTGGGCGCGGCGCAGGGCGTACGCGGCGACCTCGGGGTGCGGCAGGATCAGGAAGCGCTCCTCGGCCAGCCCGGCGATGGCGGCGTCGGCCACCTGGTCGGGCGTGAGCACCGGGCCGGAGGCCGCGATCACCCGGGCGCCGAGGTGGCCGGCGGCCAGCCCGTCGGCGAGCATCGGCGTGTCCACCCCCTGCGGGCAGAGCGCGCTGACCCGGACGCCCTGGTCGCGGTAGGTGATCGCCAGCCACTCGGCGAACCCGACCGCCGCGTGCTTGGTGGCGGTGTACGGGGCGTCGCCCACCGCGGTCAGCACCCCGGCCGCTGAGCAGGTGTGCAGCAGGTAGCCCTCACCCCGGGCCAGCATCGCCGGCAGCACCGCGCGGGCGGCGTACACGTGGGACAGCACGTTGACGCGCCAGGAGCGGTCCCACTCCGCGTCGGCCGCCTCGACGCCCCCGCCGGTGGCCACGCCCGCGTTGGCGCAGAACAGATCGATCCGGCCGTACCGTCGCTCGGTGTCGGCGACCAGCTCGCGGACCTGGTCCTCGTCGGTGACGTCCACGGCGACGGCCCGGGCGATCGGGCCGACGCTCTCGGCCACCGCGCCGGTGGCGGCCGCGTCCAGGTCGGCCAGCACCAGCGCCGCCGCGCCCTCGGCGGCGAACCGGCGCGCCAGCGCCGAGCCGATGCCGCCGGCCGCTCCGGTGATCACCGCCACCCGGTCGGTCAGGTTCACGCCCGCTCCTCCCTTGCCGGCCCGAGCCGGGCGATCAGGTCGCCCAGCGCGGCAGCGCCGCCGGACGTCAGCTCCGGGGTGGGCAGCAGCGCGAGCACCGGCACGTCCACCCCCGCCTCGGCGTAGCGGCGCACCTCGGCGCGGCAGTGCTCGGGCGAGCCGTGCAGCACCAGCGCGTCGACCACCTCGTCGGGCACCACCGCGCCGGCGCCGCGCCGGTCCCCGGCGGCCCAGGCCGCCCACATCGGGCCGAGCGCGCTCTCCCGGCCCAGCCAGCGGTGGAACTCGGCGTACGCCGGCACGGTCAGGTAGCTGGTGATCAGCCGCCGGCCGAGGGTGCGGGCGTAGCCGGCGTCCTCGGTGGGGCAGACGAAGATCCGGGCGACCACCTCGAAGCCGGGGCCACGCCCGCCCAGCTCGGCGAGGGCCTTCGGCACGTCGTCGGCGGCGAGCCAGTTGAGGATCACCCCGTCGGCCTCCGCGGCGGCCAGCCGGAGCATCCCGGGGCGCAGCGCGGCCAGCAGCACCGCCGGCGGCACCGCCGGTGGGCGTTCAAGCGTGAACCGGCGGACGGCGAAGGTGTCGAACGCCCCGTCCACCGTCTCCCCGCGCAGCGCCGTCTGGAGGAAGCGCAGCACGTCCCGGGTACGCCGGAACGGCTCGGTGAAGCCGATCGCGTTCCAGTCGTCGACCAGCACCGGCGACGAGGCGCCGATGCCGAGCGCGAAGCGCCCCGGGGCGGCCTCGGCGAGCGCGGCGGCGCTCATCGCCAGCAGCCCGGGCCCCCGGGTGAAGACCGGGGCGATCGCGGTGCCCAGGCGCAGCCGCGGCTGCCAGGCGGCGGCGAGGGCGAGCGGGGTGAACGCGTCGGCGCCGTTGACCTCCGACGACCAGACGTCGGTGAACCCGGCCCGGTCGAGGGCCGCGTAGACCGCGGCGTGGTCGGCGAGCGGGACGCCGCCCAGCGGCACCGTCATGCCCCATCGGTTCGTCATCCGGTCGATCGTGCCCGCTCGCCCGCCCGCGGACAAGGGTCGGGATCGCCCCGGCGGCGCCCGCCCCGGTCCCGGGCCCCGGCAGAGACGGACGAAAATGTCCCGCCGTCGGCCGGGCCTGCCGGGGCCGCCACCGGAGGCTCGGCCGGCCCTACCGGGGCCGGGACCGGAGGCTCGCCGGGCCTGCCGGGGCCGCCACCGGAGGCTCGGCCGGGCTCCCCCGTCGGGCGGGCCGGCCAGCGCCGGTCGGTGGCGTCCGCCACACCGGTCGGGGCCGCCGGCCGCCGCCGACCTTCGGGTACTCCCGGCTGTCCCACGGCGACGCTAACCTTCACCGGTGACCTTCTCCCTCGTCGCCCGGTCCGCCGACGGCCGCCTGCACGGCGTCGCCGTGGCCAGCAGGTTCCTCGCCGCCGGCGCCCTGGTGCCGGGGGCCGAGGCCGAGGTGGGCGCGGTGGCCAGCCAGGCCCACGCCAACCTCTCCTACCGGCCCAGCGGGCTGGCGCTGCTGCGCGCCGGCGTCCCCGCCGCCGACGTGATCGCCCAACTGGTCGCCGCCGATCCGGGCCGGGACGACCGGCAGCTCGGTGTGGTCGGCGCCACCGGCCCCGGCGCCACCTGGACCGGCCCGCGCTGCGGCGGCTGGGCCGGTGGCCTGGCCGGCGACGGCTGGGCGGCCCAGGGCAACATCCTGGCCGGCCCGCAGGTCGTCGCGGCGGTGCGCGACGGCTGGCTGGCCGGGCAGGCGCTGCCGTTCCCGCAGCGCCTGCTCGCCGCCCTGCGCGCCGGTGAGCAGGCCGGGGGCGACCGGCGCGGTCGCCAGAGCGCGGCCCTCCTGGTGGTCCAGCGCGGCGGTGGGTACGCGGGCACCGGTGACAACCTGGTCGACCTGCGGGTGGACGACCACCTGGACCCGGTCGGGGAGCTGCACCGGCTGCTCGACATCCACACCATGCTCTTCGGCAAGCCCGACCCGGCCACCCTGCTGGAGCTGGCCGGCCCGCTCGCCGACGAGGTGGCCGGTCTGCTGGCCGCCGCCGGTTACCCGGTCGGCGGCGTCGGGCTGACGGCCGCCGTCCACCCGGTGGGCGCCGCGGCGCCCGCCACGGTCGCCGGGCCCGCGCTGGAGGAGGCGCTCGCTTCCTGGGCGGGCTGGGAGAACCTCGAGGAACGGCTGGTGCCGGGGCACATCGATCCGATCGTCCTGGCGCACCTGCGCCGCACGGTCGCCGCGATCCCCGCGCCCCGCATCGGCGACTGACCCGGTCCACGGCGACCCGCCCTGCCCTGCACGGCGACCCGCCCCCGCCCGGCACGGCGACCCGCCCCCGCCCGGCACGGCGACCCGCCCCTGCCCCGGCAGTCGACCCACCTGACCTGCCCGGCGCGGCGCGGCGACCGGCCTGCCCTGCCCCGCGCGGCGACCCACCTGCCCTCCCGGCGCCGCGACCCACCGTCCTGCCCGGCACGGTGGGTGCGAGCCTGGCGCCGAGCCGGCGACCCGGCCGGCCGGTGGACGGGTCAGCCGGCGAAGGAGAGCCAGCGGAAGTCCGCCGCCGTGATCTCGGCGCGCTCGGCCTCGGTGAGCGGCAGCCGGCCGGTGGTCTTGCCGATCAGGGTGAGCGGGTCCCAGCCCAGCCGCGCCGGTACGGGCCGGCCGCCGGTGAGCAGGTCGGCCACCACCCGCGCGGCGGTCGGGGCCAGCCACGGCCGCCGGTCCAGCGCCCGGGCCAGGTCGAGGCCGTGCACGCCGACCTCCACCACCCGGGTGACCAGGAAGTCGGCGAGGGTCATCGCGTCGCCGTGCCGGGTACGGACCACCCGGTCGGCGGGCTGCGCCGCGACGGCCGAGTCGGTGCCCCGCCAGGCGGCGGTGAAGACCTCAGCCGTCGCCGCCGCGTCGGCCGGTCGACGGGCCTCCCGGCGGGCGCTGTCGATTCGCGCGGCGTCGACCTCCGGGGTGAACTTCGCCGCGCCGAAACCGGCGGGGTCCACCTCCGCCCGGGGCGGGGCCGGCGCGGCGAGCATGTCGACCAGGCGGCCGGCGCCGGTGCTGACGTGGGCGACGAGGTCGCGGACGGCCCAGGGTGGGCAGGGGGTCGGGCGGTCCAGGTCCGCCTCGGTCAGGGTGCGCAGCACCTGGTCGAGCCGGGCGCACTCGTCCCGGAACGCCGTCCGTACCGTCTCCACCGGGCCGATCCTCCCCCGCCGTCGTCCGTGCTCGTACCCTGCCACGTCGGTTTCGGACGGCCGGTCGCGGGTACGCGCCGGGCCGACGAGAGGGGGCGGGCGACAGATGGCCGGCATCATGCTGCGCAGTACCGCGTTCAACGACCACGACCAGTTGCCGGGGCGGTTCTCGCGAGACGGCGGGAACGCGTCACCGCCGTTGGAGTGGTCCGACGTGCCGGAGTCCGCGACCGAGCTGCTGCTGCTGGTCGAGGACCCGGACGCCGGGCGGAGCCCGTTCCTGCACTGGCTGGTCACCGGGATCTCCCCGACCTCCGGCGGGGTCGGGGAGGGCATGGTCCCCGAGGGGGGCCAGGAGTGGCCCAACGGCTTCGGCACCACCGGGTGGGGCGGACCGCACCCGCCGAAGGGCGACGAGGCGCACCGCTACTTCTTCCGGCTGTACGCCCTGGAACGCCCGGTCGACCTGGCCGGCGCCCCGCAGGCCGCCGACGTGCACGCGGCACTGGCCGGCCGGGAGCTGGCCAGCGGCACCATGGTCGGGACGTACCGGCGCTGATCAGCCCTTGTAGCGGGGCACCAGGCGGTGCATCGGGAGCAGCACCAGCGCGGCCACCACCGCCATCGTGCCGGCGATGCCGGCGGCGCTGCCCGCGTACCCGATGAAGAGCGGACGGCGGCCCAGCTCGTCGACCGGCACCTGCTGCTGGTCGAGCAGCCAGGACAGGGCCAGCCCGCTGGCGACGACGGCCGCCAGGCCGCCCAGCCCCAGCAGGGCCGCGGCGACCCGGTGGGCGTCCTCGGCGGAGACCTGCGCCTGCTCCCGTTGGAAGACCAGCAGGAGCAGCCCGGCCAGCGCGGCCCAGACGCCGACCACGAGGAACGCCGCCACGGCGTCGCTGGGCCGGTGCCAGCCGGCGGAGAGGGTGGCCACGCCGGCGCTGGCGGCGTACGCGACGCCGAGGAACGCCCCGAGCGGGCGCACCTTGGGCGGCAGCACCAGGATCAGCGCCAACGCCACCGAGGCGGCGATGGTGGCGTGCCCGCTGGGCAGGCTGTTGCCGGCGGCGTCCCGTTCCGGGTCGATGCCCAGCGCCGGCCGGTCGATGATGTACTTGAGCAGTTGCGTGCTGACGTTCGCGCCCGCGATCAGCAGGGTGGCCGCGACGGCGAGCGCCTTGCGGCCACGGATCAGGGCGATGAAGCCGATCACGGCCGTGGCGGCGAGCAGCGACACCACCGACATCGCGTTGAGGATCCGGCTGACCGGCCCGTCGATCCGGTCCTGGCCGATCTGGTTGCCGGTCAACGCGACGGTGTCCAGCCACTGGCCGGTCCCGGTGTGCACGGCGAAGCGCCAGAGCACCACGAGAGCGGCCGTCTGGACCAGAGCCAGTACGACCAACCAGACCGCGGTCCAACCTCTTGCCGTCGCGCGCACCCGCACACCGTAACGGCATCCCCGGCAGGTCGCTCGGCGGGCCACCGGTACGTCCCGGCTAGGTTGGGGCCGGACCACGGGAGGTGACGGTGGGCGGTACGGCGGAACGGGAGCCGGCGGTCGCGGAGCGGCCGGAGTCGCTGGCGGACCTGCTGGGCGGGCGGGGCGGCGCGGTGGACGCGACCCTGCCACCGGTGGCGTTCACCCTCGGCTGGCTGCTCACCGGGCGATCGATCGCCGGCGGGGTGGCGGCGGCCGTGCTGACCGGCACGGCGGTGGCCGGGTGGCGGCTGCGCCGGGGCGACCGGCCGAGGTCGGTGCTGGTCGGGCTGCTCGCCGTCTGCGTCGCCGCCCTGATCGCGCTCTACACCGGACGGGCGGCCGACTTCTTCCTGGTGCAGCTCTTCTCCAACGCGGCCAGCGCGCTGGTCTGGGTGGTCAGCATCGTGGTGCGTTGGCCACTGCTCGGGGTGGTGGTCGGGGTGGCGCTGCGGCAGCGGGGCCGGTGGCGGCGGGACCGGACGCTGCTGCGGGCGTACTCGCGGGGCAGCTGGGTCTGGGCGGCGACGTACGCGTTGCGGGTGGCGGTGTTCCTGCCGCTGTACCTCGGCGGTCAGGTGGTCGCGCTGACGGTGGCCCGGGCGGCGCTGACCTGGCCGCTGGTGGCGGCGGCGCTGACGGTGAGCTGGGTGGTGATCCGGCGCGCGCTGCCGGCCGGCCATCCGGGGCTGCGGCACCCGGTCACCCCGGACGGAAGCTGAACCCGGGGGAAAAATTAAGGGAGAGGCCGCCACGGGGGGAGCGGCCTCTCCGAGAAACACGGTACTCCGTCGCGCGGCGTCGTGTGATCCCACGACGCCCTCTTTTTTCGCGGCTTTTCCCCGATGCACGCTGCGGCGAACGGTGGGGTGGATCGTCCGATCGCTGCGTCGACGCCGACGGTCGACCCACCCCGGCCCGACCATGGGAGTTTGGCTTCGTCGGCGGCGACCACAACGAACGAGGCGAAGTACCGACCAGCCGCGTCCCGGATGACCGTGACCGAGGTTGGTGCGGCCGGCAGATGCCGGGACCAACACACCGCAAGGTCGCCGATCTTCGGCAACCTGAGCCGGCCGTTGTCGAGCACCTTGAACCGGGCGTTCGCGGTGAACCGGATCGCCTGCCGGTTGTCCTTGCGGGACCGGAACCTCGGCGGGGCGACCTTGCGCCCCTGGCGCTTGCCGCTGATCGAGGTGAAGAAGTTCCGGTACGCGACGTTAAGGTCCGCGAGGGCCTGCTGGAGTACCACCGCCGACACCTCGCCCAACCACTCCCGCTCAGGCGCCTGCTTGGCCTGGGTGATGACCCGCTTCGACAGGTCACCATCCGACAGGTACGCCTCGCCCGCCTCGCGCGCCTGCTGGCGTGCGCGCAGCCCGTCGTTGAACACCACCCGCGCGCACCCGAACGCCCGCGCCAGCGAAGCCTGCTGAGCGGGCGTCGGGTATACGCGGTAGTTGTACCGAAGCTGCACATGGGACAGTCCGTCATTGGTCTATGGCTGGGTTCTCGAACGTCCGCACTGGCAGACACTGGTCTTCACCCTGTACGCCCAGTTGGTCTTCGTCACCAAGTTTCGGCACAAGGTGTTCGGTGACCGGCACCTGGCCCGCCTGGAGCAATCATGCGGGCGGCGTGCGCCGACTTCGAGACGACCGGTCGAGTTCAACGGCGAGGGCGAGCACGTACACCTGCTGGTCAACTTTCCGCCCAAGGTCGCCCTGTCGAAGCTGGTCAACACCCTCAAGGGCATGTCCTCGCGGCGGATCCGACACGAGTTCCCCGACCTGGTCCGCCACTACGACCGAGCCAACAAGCGGTGGTCAGCCTCGTACTTCGCCGGCTCCGTCGGCGGCGCACCCTTGACCGTCCTGCGCCAGTACATCGAGCAGCAAAACCGTCCCGGCTAGAGCACGCTCGGGCCTGGCGGCCATCCCGCGCGGGCCTTCACCCCCGCCCTAAAGGGCGGAGCACTGCCCGCATCTTGGTAGCTGCCGGCCGGCAGGTCCTCCAGTGTGTAGCCGTACGGGGCAGTGGTGTCGGTGTTGACCAGTAGGCCGTTTCGGTATAACTCGACCTTGGCGAAGTCTCATGTGCGCGGTGTCTCCTCGCAGGAGGGCCGGAGCCTGACTGGGCCGCCGGCGAGGCGCCTCCACGCGAGCAGGGAACGCGGGGGGACGGAGGTGCCCGGGAAGGTGGTCGGTGCGGAACTGCGCCGGCCTGCCGCCCTGGGGCGGCATCGGTGGCGGTTCCTCGGAGTGCCGTCCGGAGATCCGGATGCCCTCGGCGACCCACGCTCACGCGAGCTGGCTCCGCTGCGTCGATTCGACAGTCTGTCGCGGAAGCGCTCCCACGACAACACCGCAGGTAGGACGGCGACCGATGTTTCGATCTCGTTTTGGGGCTTTCACAAACCGGTGACGGGCGTTACAGTCGCTGCATCGCCGATGGGAGCGCTTCCATCGACGGAGATGCAATTGTTTCGTCGACCGTGGTCGCCCGGCCGCGGCGCAAGCCACGAGGCTGACGACGGGCCAGCCCGGACACCGTCGCCAGCCGACACCCGCCAGTGACGGAGGGAGGTGGAACCAGAGCCACTCGCGTGGCCCGGCTCCCGCGCGACACGCACGGCGGACGCCAATTCGACTCGTGCGTGTGTGCACCAAGGTGGGGACGGGGGTTGCCCTCCCCCGTCCCCACACTAAACCCCCGTAGTCGACGGGAAAAGAGGCCGACGGGACAGGCGCGTACGCCGCCCGGCCGGCCTCGCTCGCTATCTGCGCCCCGCCCGGCGCGTCGGACGACCGACGGCGCCCGTCACACCTTCACTTCCCCCATCCCGGCCGCCTCCGCGCGGCCCTCTAGGCTGGCGGTCCGCCCCCGAGGCGGCCGGAACGCCGCATGCCGGTGCTGGGAGCGCTCCCGGCCGTCGGGGTGGCCCGCACCCTGAGGAGAAACACCGATGTCGATACTCACCCGACGGCGACTGCTGCACCGCGCCGCGCTCTCCGCCACCGCCACCGCCGGGCTCTCCCCGGTCGGGGCGGCCGTGGCCGGCGCGGCCGCCGCCGTGACGGCGGGCTGCGACACCCCGCCGGACGGGGACCCGACCGCCACCCCCGGCGCGGGCACCCTACGCTTCCCACGCGACTTCGGCTGGGGCGCGGCCACCTCGGCCTACCAGATCGAGGGCGCCGCCAAGGAGGACGGGCGCGGCGAGTCGATCTGGGACACCTTCAGCCGTACCCCGGGGCGGACCCGCAACGGCGACACCGGCGACGTGGCCGCGGACCACTATCACCGCTGGTCGGAGGACCTGGACCTGATGCGCGACCTCGGCCTGCGCAGCTACCGGTTCTCCGTCTCCTGGCCCCGCATCCAGGCCGACGGCACCGGCCGACCCAACCAGCGCGGCCTCGACTTCTACCGCCGGCTCGTCGACGGCCTGCACGAGCGCGGCATCGCGCCCATGGTCACCCTCTTCCACTGGGACCTGCCCCAGTCGTTGCAGGACGCGGGCGGCTGGGAGAACCGGGACACCGCGTACCGCTTCGCCGAGTACGCCGACGCCGTGTTCCGGGGCCTGGGTGAACAGGTGCCGGTGTGGCTGACCGTCAACGAGCCGAAAACCGTGGTGCAGAACGGCTACCTCTGGGGCCACCACGCCCCGGGCCGGCAGGATCCGGACGCCGCGTACCTGGTCGCCCACCACCTCCAGCTCGCGCACGGGCTGGCAGTGCGCGCCCTGCGGGCCACCGGCTCCGCCGCGCGGATCGGGCCGGCGTTCAACCTGCACCCGTGTTACCCGGCCGACGACACCCCGGCCGCGGCGGCCGCGACCCGGCTCTACGACGGGTACGAGAACCGGCTGTACCTGGACTCCGTCCTCACCGGGGCGTACCCGGCCGACGTGCTGGCCGACCTCGGCGAGGAGAGCCGGCTGGTCCGGGGCATCGCCGACGGCGACCTGGAAATCATCTCCAGCCCGGTCGACCTGCTGGCCGTGCAGTACTACACCCCGATCTACGTCACCGCCGACGGCGGCACCGTGCGGCGCTGGGCCACCTCCGAGGCGGAGTGGCAGCAGATCTACCCCGAGGGGATGTACGACATCCTGACCCGGGTCACCCGCGACTACGGCCCCGTCCCGATCACCGTCACCGAGAACGGCCTGCCGTGCCCGGACGTCCTGGGCGCCGACGGCACCGTCGACGACACCGGCCGGATCACCTTCCTGCGGGACCACTTCGCCGCCGCGCACCGCGCGATCGCCGCCGGCGTGCCGCTGGAGAGCTACCACGTCTGGTCGCTGCTGGACAACTTCGAGTGGGCCGAGGGCTACGACCAGCGCTGGGGACTGGTCTACGTGGACTACGCCACCCAGCGCCGCATCCCCAAGCGCAGCGCCCACTGGTACCGGCAGGTGATCAGCGACAACGGCCTCTGAGCCACCCGCCGGCCGGGACCGGCGCACCGGACCGCGTGGGGGCGGTCCGGTGGTCCGACCCGCCGGGGCGGGCGGGCCCGGCCGAGCGGGACCGGCCCGCCGGGGCGGCGGAAGCGGTCGTCGTCAGCGGGGCAGCGCCTGCTGCAACTCGGCGCGCAGCGCCGGGGTGAGCATCTCACCGGCCTGCTTGGCCAGCCGGGCCATCTCGTAGCCGACCACGCCGATGTCGGCGTCCGAGGCGGCCAGCGTGGCGAGGATCGAGCCGTCGCGGATCTGCATCACCAGGAAGTAGCCGCGCCCCATCTCGACGACCGTCTGCTTGACGATGTCGCCGTCGAACATCTGGGCCGCTCCCGCGGTGATGCTCATCAGGCCGGAGGTCACCGCGGCGAGCTTGTCGGCATTGTCGCGGGGCAGGTGCGCCGAGATCGCGACCAGCAGCCCGTCGGAGGAGACCACCACGGCGTGGGCCACCCCCGGCACCCGCTCCGCGAACGCGTTGACCAGCCAGCTGAGGTCCCGCGCCTCCTGGCTCAAGGTCGTCGTCACTGTCGTCCCCCTTCGCTGTGCCCACCCGACGGCGGCAAGATTATCTCCCGGGTCTCCTCGGCCTCGGCCCGGCGAACGCCGCTGTACAGCCGCGACAGCATGCCACCGACCGCCTCCGGGTCCGGGTCGTCCCGTGCGGGCGCAACCTCCGGACGGGCCGGCTCGGTGACCGCGGAGAGCTGAGCCATCGGCACCCGCACCGGCAGGCCCCGATCGTTGGTGCCCCCGATGACAGGCGTCGCGGGCGGCGCGGGCGTCACATCACCCGCCGGCACCGCGGCGGACGACGCGGGCCCCTGGCGGGACCACCAGCCGCTGGCCGCCGAGGCCCCCGCCGCCGGCGACAGCACATCCTCGGCGCGGACCGGCACCGGCCGCCCCTGCACAGGCATCACCGGAGCCGGGTCGGGACGACGGCCGGCCACCGGCAGCTCCGTCGGCGCCGGCGCACCGGCCGGCCGTCGCGGCCCGCCGGGCCGGGTCGCGCCGGCCACCGCCGTGGTCAGCATCCGCGGTGAGACCGGCCCGTCCAGCTCCGCCGGGGGCGCGGCGGCCAGCAGCGCGGTGGGCAGCTCGATCCGGGCGACCAGGCCCTGGGCGCCGCCGCTGAGGCGTACCCGGATGCCGTGCCGGGCAGCGAGGTGGCTGACCACGAACAGACCCATCCGCTCCGAGGCGGCCACGTCAGCGGCCGGCGGGGAGGCCAGCACGATGTTGGCCTGTTCCAGCGCCGCCGGGCTCATCCCCAACCCCTGGTCGACGATCTCCACCACCGCGCTGCCGCCCTCGATCCGGGCGCCCACCCGGACCACGGTGTCGGGCCGCGAGAAGGCGGTGGCATTCTCCAGCAGCTCGGCCAGCAGGTGCACCAGCTCGCCGACGGCGTGCCCGACCACGTACAGGTCGGCCACCGACTCGCGGCGGACCCGCTGGTACTGCTCGATCTCGGCGCTGGCGGCCAGCAGCACCGCCCCGAGACCGACCGGGCGGTTCCACCGCCGGGTCGACTCCGTGCCGGCCAGCACCAGCAGGCTCTCGTCGTTACGGCGCATCCGGGCGGCCAGGTGGTCCAGCTTGAACAGGTTCTCCAGCTGGTCCGGGTCGGCCTCCTCCCGTTCCAGGTCGTCGAGCAGCTCCAGCTGCCGCTCCACCAGCACCTGGCTGCGTCGGGCCAGGTTGACGAACATCGCGTTGACGGTGCGCCGCGTCTCCGCCTGCTCCACCGCGACGCTGACCGCGCTGCGGTGCACCGCCACGAACGCCTCGGCCAGCTCGCCGATCTCGTCGGAGGACCGGACGACCGGGGGCGGCACGTCGATGGTGGGCACGCCGCCCTGCACCGAGCGGAGCCGGTCCAGCGCGTCCGGCAGGTCGACCTGGGCGATCCGCAGGGCCTGCCCGCGCAGGCGCTGCATGGAGTTGGCGATGGACCGGCCGATGAGCAGGGCGAGCAGCACGGCCAGCCCGAGCACCACCACGATGCCGCCGACCACCAGCAGGGTGGTGCGCAGCCGGTCGCCGCTGACCGTGTCGGCCCGGGTCACCGCGTCGTCCAGCACCCGCGCCTCCAGCTGGCGCAGCAGCTCCTGCCGCTGCTCGCTGGCGGCCCACCACTGCGGCGCGGGCAGCACCTCGGCGCGGGCGCCGCCGGTGGGCAGGCTCTTCTCCTCCAGCTTCATCGCCGCGACGAACGCCGGATCGACCGAGGTCCGGTCGTAGAGCCGGACCTGATCGTTGGTGGCGGCGACCCGGAACGCGCCGAGCGCGGCCAGCTGCTGCGCCCGCAGGTCGGTGAGGGTCACCTGGTCGTCCAGGTCGTAGCGGCCGGCCCGGGCGGCGGCGTAGAGCTGCCCGCGGATCCGCGATGACAGCTCCTTGACCCGGGCGAGCTGCACGTACCGCAGCACCGCGTCGGTGAGTACGGGCTGCTGCTCCCCCGGCGAGGGCTCCGCCAGCAGGTTGAGCAGCGCCTCGATGGCCCGGTGGTAGTTGCTCAGGATGGTGTCGCTGTTGAGCACCGCCGGCGGCACCGCGGCCCGGATGTAGACCACCTGGTCGTACGCCTCCAGCGCCTCGCCGTACGCCAGCCGCCAGGACGCGTCGGCGTCGGCCAGTGGCTGCGCGGCCCCGCGCAGCTCGCTGACGGCCCGATCGGTGGCCGCCTGCAACGGCCGCAGCGCGCTGACCGCCGCGTCCCGGTCGGCCTGGCTCCCGGCCCGGCGCAGCTCGGCCAGCTCCCCCGCGGAGCGGTCCCGCTCCTGCTGGAGCCGGTCCACCACGCCGGTGATCTGCCGGCCGATGCCGACCTGCCGGGCGAAGTCGCTCAGCGCGGTGGTCTGCCCGACCAGCGCCGCGGTCTGCACGCCGGCCAGCACCAGGAAGGCCACGGACGGGATGACCAGCACGGTGGCGAGCTTGGTGCGCATCCGCCAGTCGCGCAGCCGGAACGGCGAGCGCCGCCGGTGGGGTACGACCCGGACGGCCCCCCGGCTCCGACCACCCTGCTCGCCCTGCCTCGGGTCGGGACCTGCGCCCACACCTGCCTCCTCGGTCCCCCGCCTCCCCCGCGTCAGGGAGCGGGGTCCATCCAACCAGGCCCGCGAGCTGTGTCAACGGGGCGTGGCAGCGCTCCGGTCAGGAAGCGGCGCCGGAGCGCTCCGGCGAGCGTCCCTCGTCGGGCGGCTCGGTCATCGCCAGCCGCCCCGCCTCGGCCACCCGGCCCAGCGCCACCAGCGCCGCGCCGATCGCCCCGATCTCCGGCTCGGCGCGGTGCCGCACCGGGCGGGGCGCCAGCGCCGTGGCGAA
Source organism: Micromonospora sp. CPCC 206171 (assembly GCF_036906755.1). NCBI lineage: Bacteria > Bacillati > Actinomycetota > Actinomycetes > Micromonosporales > Micromonosporaceae > Micromonospora > Micromonospora sp. CPCC 206171. Next base: position 26,317 of record NZ_JBAKHT010000027.1, read on the forward strand.
CGCCGAGCGCCACCAGGCGGAGGCCGCCATCGCTCCCCCACCCAGCACCACCTCCATCGGCGTCTCGACGGTGGACTCCAACACGGCCAGATCGTCGGCGACCATCCGGCACAGGCCGGCCATCAGTCCGGCCAGGATCTCCACCCCGGTGGTGGCGAAGCCGACCCCTCGCAGCTCGCCGACACCGGCCGGCGCGAAGCCGGGTGGCCGGTCGCCGCCCAGGCGGGGGTCGGCCGTCACCTCGCCGCCGTCCGGCGGCACGCGGGCCAGCGCGGCAGCCAGCTCCGGGCCCTCGGGCAGCCGCAGCTCCCGCTTGGCCCAGGTGTACAGGTTGCCGCCGCAGGAGTAGGCCGCCCCGGTCACCACGTACTCGTGGTCCACCCGGTAGCGCCAGAGTTCCTCGGGCAGCGGCGGCAACGGCTCACCGGCCGGCAGCCGATGCAGCAGCCGGACCGCCGCGGAGGTGCCCACGGTCACCGCCGCGCGCCGCCCGTCCACGCAACCGGAACCCACGTTGGAGGCGGCCCCGTCACCGACCGGGACGGACCACGCCACGCCGGCCAGCTGCGGCCACCGACCGGCGTGCTCCGCGCGCAGTCGCCCGTTCCACCCCGTCGGCGCCAGCTCGGGCAGCTCGCCCGGGCGGACCCCGGCCAGCTCGCAGGCCTCGGCGTCCCAGGTCAGCGTGCGCAGGTCGAGCAGCCCCGTGCCGGAGGCCATGGAGACCGACATCGGCGCGGTGTCGAGCAGCTGGCCGAGGACGTACTCGGCCAGGCCGACGAACCGGGAGATCCGGCCGCCGTAGTGCGCCCGGAGCCAGGGCAGCCGGAGCGGCCAGTAGCCGCGGTGCCACCACCCACCGGTCCGTTCGTGGTAGGCGTCCGGATCGGCCGGACCGGCGTTGCCGGGGGCCGCCATGGCGCGGGTGTCCAGCCAGGTCAGGACCGGCCCGAGCGGCGCACCGGCGGGGTCGAGCGGCAGCACCGAGTGCCACTGCGCCGAGACCGCGACCAGCTGCACGTCGCGCAGGTGCCCGGCGGCGGCGAGCTCGTCCAGGCACTCCACCAGGCAGGCCAGGTACTGCGCGGGGTCGAGGGTGCCTGAGCCGCGGTCGCCGATGCTCACGTGCACCTTGCGCCGCGCCAGCGCACCCGGCCGCGGCTCCGCGTCGGCGTCGAGCACGAGCCCGCGTACCGAGGAGGTGCCGAGGTCGAGAGCGAGAATGTTCATCGCCGGTCACGGTACCCGCCGACCGGCCCGGCGAAGCCTCGATCGCGGGCCGGCGCGCGACACGTACCTCGGACGGCTTCCGCGCCCGCCGGGGGCCGCGTAGGGTGGTCGACATGCTCGCGCACCTGTCCTGCTGGTGGCCCGCCGACCCGGCGGCCACCTTCCGCGCGTAGCTTCCACGCGGCCGCCCGACGAGGCGGCCGCCGGTCTCTCCCCGGCTCCCGGGCCGCCCCGACGGGCGGCGCCGACGGCCCGGAGGAGACACCGATGAACCGCCCGCACGACCTGCTCGCCGCCCTCGCGCACGACGCCGACCCCGGCCCGTTCGCGCTCGTCCGTCGCGAGGGCGCCGCGCACCTCGACCTCTTCACGGGTACGGTCCGCACCGCCGACCGGCTCGCCGACCTGCCGCTGCCGGACGGGGCGGCCGGCCCGCGCACACTGGCCCTGGTGCCGTACCGGCAGATCGCCGAGCGGGGCTTCGAGTGCGTCGACGACGGCACGCCGCTGGAGTACCTGGCGATAGCCGGGCACACGCGGATCGCCCTGGCCGACGCGCTTGCGGCGCTCCCGCAGGCGCCGGTGGTCACCACGGGCGCCGCGTTCGACGTCGCCGACGAGGAGTACGCCGGCACCGTCGAGCGGGTGCTCGCCGAGGAGATCGGCCGCGGCGAGGGCGCCAACTTCGTCATCCACCGCACCCTGCGGGCGACGGTGCAGGGATCGCCGCTGCGGGCGGGGCTGGCGGCGCTGCGCCGGCTGCTGGTCGGCGAGCGGGGCGCGTACTGGACGTTCCTGGTGTGCACCGGGCACCGGATCCTGGTCGGCGCGAGCCCGGAGCGGCACGTCAGCGTCGACGACGGGCTGGTGATGATGAACCCGATCAGCGGCACCTTCCGGCACGCCGGCGCGACCCTCGACCGCGCCGCCCTGCTGCGCTTCCTCCGCGACCCCAAGGAGGTGGAGGAGCTGTACATGGTGCTCGACGAGGAGCTGAAGATGATGGCCACGGTCGCCGAGCACGGCGGCCAGGTGGTCGGGCCGTACCTGAAGGAGATGGCGCACCTCGCGCACACCGAGTACCTGCTCGCCGGGCGCGGCTCGAAGGACGTCCGGGAGGTGCTGCGGGAGACGATGTTCGCCCCGACGGTCACCGGCAGTCCGATGGAGAACGCCTGCCGGGTGATCGCCCGGCACGAGCGCTCCGGGCGGCGCTACTACTCCGGCGTGCTGGCCCTGCTCGGGCGCGACGGCGCGGGCCGGCAGACGCTGGACGCGCCGATCCTGATCCGGACGGCGGAGATCTCCCCCACCGGTGAGCTGCGGGTGCCGGTCGGGGCGACCCTGGTGCGGCACTCCACCGCCGCCGGCGAGGTCGCCGAGACGCACGCCAAGGCGGCCGGGGTGCTCGCCGCGCTGGGGCTGGCTCCGCAGGCACCGGCCGCCGACCCCGCCCGGGCGGTACGCCTCGCCGACGACCCCGAGGTGCGGGCCGTGCTCGCCGCGCGGAACACACCGCTGGCCCGGTTCTGGCTCGACCAGCGGGTGCCCGGGGCGACCACGCTGGCCGGGCTGGCTGGTAAGCGGGCGCTGATCGTGGACGGCGAGGACACCTTCACCGGGATGCTCGCCCACCAACTCGGCGCCCTGGGTCTCGCCGTGGACGTCCGGCCGTGGCAACGGGCCGCCCCGCTCGACGGGTACGACCTGGTGGTGGTGGGGCCCGGGCCGGGCGACCCGGGCGCGGTCGCCGAGCCGAAGATGGCGGCGCTACGGGCGCTGCTGGCCGGCCGGCTCGCCGCCGGCCTGCCCACGCTGGCGGTCTGCCTCGGCCACCAGCTGCTCGCCGGCCTGCTCGGGTTGCCCCTGCACCGGCGGGAGGCGCCGTACCAGGGACTGCAGCGGGACGTTGCGGTCTTCGGCACGTCCCGGCGGGTCGGCTTCTACTCCACCTTCACCGCCCTGGCCGACCGCGACCGGCTCGGCACCCGGTACGGGCCGGTGGAGCTGTCCCGCGACCCGGCCGACGGGGCGGTGCACGCGCTGCGCGGCCCCGGTTTCGCCGGGGTGCAGTTCCACCCGGAGTCGGTGCTCAGCCGGGACGGGCTGGCCGTCCTGGCGGACCTGCTCGGGCACCTGCTGGCCCGTCCGGCGCTGACCGCGCATGGATCGGCCGATCGCGGGTAGGGGTTGCGGCGACCGGTGGACCGGACGGGCCGAGAGCCCCCGCCCGGACCACCGGTCGCCGCAGTGGGTCAGCCGGCGGCCAGGCCGCGCTTGACCGCGGCGCCGAGGCGCACCGCCCGCTTGGCGGTCAGGGCGGTGGCGCCGAGCGCCAGCTGGTCCGGGGCGGTCTCCCCGTTGTTGCTGGTGTGCGAGGCGCCGTACGGGTTGCCCGCGGCGAACTGACTCGGGTCGGTGTAGCCGGGGGTCACCACGATGCCGCCCCAGTGGTAAATGATCGTGAACAGCGACAGCAGGGTGGACTCCTGACCGCCGTGCGAGGTCGCGGTGGAGGTGAAGGCGCTGTAGACCTTGTCCACCAGGGCGCCCTGCGACCAGAGCGGGCCGGTGGTGTCGATGAACTGCTTGAGCTGGGCGGCGATCATGCCGTAGCGGGTGGGCGAACCGAAGATGATCACGTCGGCCCAGGACAGGTCGTCGAGCTGGGCCTCGGGGACGTCCTGCGTCTCCAGGTGGTGGGCCTGCCAGCCCGAATTGGAGCGGATCGCCTCGTCGGGCGCCAGCTCGCGTACCTTGCGCAGGCGCACGTCGGCGCCGGCCTCGCCGGCGGCCTCGCAGGCCGCCTGCGCCATCTGGTAGGTGATGCCGGTCGCGCTGTAGTAGATCACCGCTACCTTGACCTGGCCGTCCATCGGCACGTCCCTCCTCGGTTCGGATCAGCTCTCGCGACTACCCGTCGCATGCCGTGTCAAACTGACAAGATCGAGCGGCTGCGGGGCGACTGCCCTGGTCGAGGCCGGTATTCCGGCACCCGGATCGATGGACTGCCCGCGGCCGGGACGGGAAGGAGAGGCGGATGAGCATCGGAACGCGCCGGCCCTCGTGCCCGCCCTACGCAGGAGCCGACCGGCGGTGAACGACTACGGTCACCCGCTGCTGTTCGGATCCTTCACCACACCGGCGAGCGACGACCCGGCGGGCACCGTCGCCCTCGCCGTCCTGGCCGAGCAGGTCGGGCTGGACCTGGTCACCTTCCAGGACCACCCGTACCAGCCGAGGCTGCTCGACACCTGGACGCTGCTGAGCTACGTCGCCGCGCGGACCAGCACGGTGGGCCTGTCGGCGAACGTGACGAACCTTCCGCTACGCCCGCCGGCGGTCCTCGCGCGCAGCGTGGCGAGCCTCGACCTGCTCAGCGGCGGCCGGGTCCGGCTGGGCCTGGGGGCGGGCGCGTTCTGGGACGCCATCGAGGCGATGGGCGGCCGCCGACTCACCCCCGCGCAGGGGGTGCGGGCCCTGGCGGAGGCCGTCGACGTCATCCGCCAACTGTGGGACGCCGGCGCGCGCGGCGGCGTGCGGGTCGACGGCGAGTTCCACCGGGTGCACGGCGCCAAGCGCGGCCCGGCCCCCGCCCACCCGGTGCCGATCTGGCTGGGCGCCTACAAGCCCCGGATGCTCGCCCTCACCGGCCGACGGGCCGACGGCTGGCTCCCGTCGCTGGGCTACCTGCAAACCGGCGACCTGGCCACCGGCAACCGGATCATCGACGACGCCGCGCAGCAGGCCGGCCGGTCGCCCCGGGACGTCCGGCGGCTGCTCAACATCACCGGACGGTTCGGCGCGGTCGGTCGCGGCCCGCTGGACGGGCCCGCGGAGCAGTGGGCCGAGGAGCTGGCGGACCTGGCCCTGAGCGAGGGCGTCAGCGTCTTCATCCTCGGCAGCGACGACCCGGACGACCTGCGCCGATTCGCCGCCGAGGTGGTGCCGGCAGTCCGCGAGCTGGTCGCCGCCGACCGGCGCTGAACCGGCGGCGGCACGGCACGGTGCCACTGGGACATCCTCTTCTACACCTGCGGCTGCTGACCCCGACGTGACAGGGCAGAGCCGTCCCAAGCCATCCGGGGCGGCTCTCCCGCGTCGGCGGGGTTTGCCGAGGTCGGGGGCGGGAAGGGCGGGGCCATGGGAGCCGTTCCCGTGGCGCACCGGGTCGTCGACGTCGACGGCATCCGCACGTTCTACCGGGAAGCCGGGCCGGTGGACGCCCCGGTGGTGCTGCTGCCGCACGGCTACCCGTCCTCGTCGTTCCAGTTCCGCAATCTCATGCCGGCGCTCGGCGACCGCTGGCGGCTGCTCGCCCCCGACCTGCCGGGCTTCGGCTACACGCGGGCCGACGCCGCGCCGTTCGCCTACACCTTCGACGGGTACGCCGACTTCCTGCGCCGGTTCACCGACGTCCTCGGGTTGCGTCGCTACGCCATCTACCTGCAGGACTACGGCTCCCAGTTCGGGCTGCGGCTGGCCATGAGCGCGCCGGACCGGGTCGCGGCACTCATCATCCAGAACGGCGACATCTACGCCGACCAGCACGGGCCGAAGTACGCGCCGCTGAAGAAGATGTGGGCCGACCCCAGCCCGCAGGCGCTGGCCGAGGTGGCCGAACACGTCTCGGAGAGCGGCTTCCGCGCCGAGTTCCTGGGCGAGGTACCCGGCGAGATCGCCAACCGGATCAGCCCCGACCTGTGGACGCTCTCCTGGGCGCAGGTGGGCCGGCCGCCGGGCCCCGACCACCTCGTGCACCTGCTCGCCGACCAGCGGAGCACCGTCGACTGGTTCCCGCGTCAGCAGGCGTACCTGCGGGAGCACCAGCCAGCCACGCTGATCGTCTGGGGGCCGCACGACGGGTACATGCCCGAGGGGGCCGCCCGCGCGTACCTGCGCGACCTGCCGGACGCGGAGCTGCACCTGCTCGACGGCGGCCACTGGCTGCTGGAGACCCACCTCGACGAGGTGGTGTCCCTGATGCGCGACTTCCTCGGCCGCGTTCACCCTCCCGGCGCCGGGATGTAGCCGACTCAAGATTTGCGCAAGTTCCCAACGGGGCGGTCCCCGCCGGCCTCGCCGAGCGGGATCCTGGGCGCACGGGTGCCGGCGGCCCGGACACCGCCGAAGCACAGTGGACCTGAACGGGGGATCGCGCTCCGCCCGCGACTGCGGGCGTAGCGCGATCAGGGCCCGGGTCAGCCGGGGCCCCACCGGGTCGGCGGCCCGCGTCCGGCTCAGTCGTCAAGCCGGTCGCGCAGGTCGTCGACCTGTTGCTGGAGGCGGTCCACCGCACCCTCGTCGTTGACGAAGGTGCTGATCCCGGCCGCGAGGGCCAACCCGAGCAGCACCGCCAGCACGCTGAGCACCAGCCCACCGATCGCGACCCCCCGCCCGGTCACCCCCGGGCGGCGGCTCATCTTCAGCCCGACGATCCCCAGGATCACCCCGATGATCCCGAGCAGTAGACCGATCCAGGCGAGGATGGCGGTCAGCACGCTGAACAGCGCCGCCACGCCGAACACCAGGGCGAAGGTGGCGGCGGCGCTGGTCTTGGCCGGCGTACCTCCGGCAGGGCGGGCGCGCGGGGCGGGCTCACTGGACGCGGTCATCTCATACCTCGCATTCTTCGCTACGGTCCCGGAGGGCGCATCCCCGATGTCCCGACACTTATGCGTCCCCTCGGCACCCGCTCCTCCCGCTGCTGCTATCCACGGCCGTCCCCGCGAATGCGCTCCGCACGGGCCGGGTAGCCGGGTCGTGACCCACGAGAGGAAGGACGAACGATGCGACTCACCGAACAGCAGGTCCGCTCGCTGTACGGGCAGGACGTCCAGGACCGCTCGGGCGCCAAGATCGGTAGCGTGGCCCAGGTCTGGGCCGATCCCGCCGGCGAGGCCACCTGGGTCAGCGTGAAGACCGGCGTGATGGGCCACCACGAGTCCATGGCACCGCTGGCCGGGGCCGGGATGGCCGAGGGTGGCCTGCGGGTGCCGTACGACAAGGCCACCGTGCGCAGCGCGCCCGCCGTCGAGTCGGGCACCGAGGCGCCGCTCGGCGCGGACCAGCTCGCCCAGCTCTACCGGCACTACCAGCTCCAGCAGCAGCAGGAGCAGCCGCAGCGGCGGCCCGGTGCGCCGGAGCTGACCCGGTCCGAGGAGCGGCTGCGGGTCGGTACCCAGAGCGAGCCGGCGGGCAAGGCTCGGCTGAACAAGCACGTGGTGACCGAGGACGTGCACACCACGGTGCCGGTCGAGCACGACGAGGTACACGTGGTGCGCGAGCCGATCACCGCGGCGAACCGCGGCGACGTCCGGCCGGACATCCGCGACGAGCAGCGTGAGATGGAGCTGCGCGCCGAGCGGCCGGTGGTCAGCAAGGACCAGGTGCCGGTCGAGCGGGTCCGGCTGACCAAGGACGAGATCGTCGAGGACGAGCCGATCGACGCGCAGGTCCGCCGCGAGCGGGTCGACGCGGACGTGCCGGAGCCGGCACGCCGGCGGCGCTGACCGCGACGCCACGGTCGGAGATCGTGGACGTCGGGCGGGTGGGCCAGGGCCCGCCCGCCCGGCGGCGTGTCCGCGTCGGTGTCGGTGCCGCCGCCTAGGCTGACCGTCGTTTCCGGGCGAAGGGCGGCACTGTGCGGTTGACCGGCGGCGAGGCGTTGGCGTTACGGATGACCAGCCTGCTGTTGCGGGAGCACCCGCGCAGCCGGCCGCGGGACGTCGCCGGCGTGGTCGAGTGGTTCGGCGCGATGCAGGCGCAGGACGCGGCGAGCGGCCTGTGGTCGCTGGGCAGCCGGCTGCCCGGGTGGACGGTGGCGGACGTGCGGGCGGCGCTGGAGCGCCGGGAGGCGTTGCGGACCTGGCCGATGCGGGGCACGGTGCACCTCGTACCCCCGCGGGACGCCCGCTGGATGCTCGAAGTGACCGGCGTGCGGGCGCTGAGCGGCGCGGCGGCCCGCCGGGCCGCGCTCGGCCTCACCGAGGCCGACGCCGACCGGGCGGCCGACGTGCTCGGGGCGGCGCTGGCCGGCGGCGGCCGGCTCACCCGCGCCGAGTGCCTGGCCACCCTGGCCGCTGCCGGCCTCGACCCGGCCGGCCAACGCGGCTACCACCTGCTCTGGTACGCCAGCCAGCGCGGCGTCACCTGCATCGCCCCGCACGTCGGGACCGAGCAGACCTTCGCCCTGCTCGACGAGTGGGCGCCCGAGCCGCGCCGCCCCGAGCGCGACGAGGCGCTGGGTCTGCTGGCGCTGCGCTACTTCCGGTCCCACGGGCCGACCACCCGGCAGGACTTCGCCGGGTGGACGGGGCTGACCGCGGCGGACGCCCGGCGGGGCATCGCAGTCGCCGGCGACGACCTGGCCACGGTGGAGGTGGACGGGGTGCCGGCCGTGCTCGACGCGGCGCTGCTCGACGCGCCCCGCACCGCGCGCGACGACGTGCTGGCGCTGCCCGGGTTCGACGAGTACCTGCTCGGCTACAAGGACCGCACGCTGATGCTCGACCCGGCGCACCGGCAGGCCGTGGTCCCCGGCGGCAACGGCGTCTTCCAGTCCACGATCGTGCGGGGCGGCCGGGTGCTCGGCACCTGGAAGCGCACCATCGGCCGGGCCCGGGTCAGCGTGACCGTGCGGCAGCTGACCCCGTTCGACGACTCGATGCGGGGCCGGGTCGAGGCGGCCCTCACCCGGTACGCCGACTTCCTCGGCCATGGCATCGAGTGCAAGTGGTGACGGAAACACCACCAGAAGGGATTCCAACGCTCACCCAAGCGTGAGCCATCCAATGCACCAACGGCTGTCGACAAAGGCGCCCTCTTAGCGCAGGTCCTCGCTCAATCGGGCGCCGGCAGCGACCCTTACCCGGTCCAGACGCTCCTCATCATCATCGATGAGAGTCAGGATCTCGTAGGCGTAGCTCACCGCTCCCATGGTCGGGCCCGAAAAGACCTCGCGGTACAGCAGCCAGATGCCGTTCTGAGCGGCAGCAGCGCACTCGGCCGGAAGATCCCTGCCTTGGCGATCGAGTTCGAACGTCTGACCTTCGCCGCCCCCAGCCAGGAGCAGTAGCGTCTTCAGGAACGTGAAGCGCGCTTTCGGGGAGGTCTCGTCGGCCAGAGCCGCCAGCGCCACGGAGACCACCGGCAGCGCCGGCTCGACGAGCAGGCCCGGGGGCACCATGACATGGTCGTCCAGCGCAACGCGGTCCACGTCACTGTCGGTCTGAGCCCGGGCAAGCTTCAACAAGTCACCGGCCAGGTGCGCCGCCGACCTGCCACACCCGCACCGCAGGGACTTCCAGTCGTGTCCCGCGATCTCCAGTTCAACGATCTCCATCTTGTTGACCAGTCCCTCCCCTCCGACGCGCCCATGGTGCCGCTGGAGCCCTCACCGTCGACCATCCTCTTACTGCCGGCATACAGGTTGTTCATCAAACATGCCGCCGGCGCCGGTGTTCTTGGCCGCCGCGGCAAGGCCGGGGTGGTGGGCCGCGGCAAGGCCGGGGCTGGGGCGGGGCTGGGGCGGCAACGCGAGAGGGGCCGGGGGTGCACACCCACCGGCCCCTCGGCGACGACCGTCAGTCGGCCAGCGCGCCCGCGGCCCGGCCCTCGTGCAGGGTCAGGTTGCGCCCGCTGGACGGGTCGAACAGGTGGATCTTCTCCAGGTTGAACCAGACCCGGCGGCTCGTGCCCTCCGTCACCGGGGACTCGGCCGACAGGCGGGTGACCAGGCTGGCGCCGGTGCCGGTGAAGTCGGCGGCGCCGGCGTCGGCGGCCAGTTCCTCCAGCTCGGCGGCGCTGGCCCGCTCCCCCTCGACGGTGAAGTAGACGTACTTGTCCGAGCCCATCGACTCGACGATGTCCACCGGCGCCTCGAACTCCATGCCCCGGCGGCGGGTCTCGTCGTCGACCAGCTCGGCGTCCTCGAAGTGCTCGGGACGGATGCCGAGGATCAGCTCGCGGGGAGCATCGGCCCCGTCGAGCTGCCGGCGGAGCCGGTCGCCGATCGGCACGTCGCCGAGCGCGGTCCGCAGGGTGCCGTCGGAGACCGCCGCGTGCAGGAAGTTCATCGACGGGGAGCCGATGAAACCGGCGACGAAGAGGTTGCGGGGGTGGTCGTAGAGTTCCTGCGGCGGGCCGACCTGCTGCACCGCGCCGCCCCGCATGATCACCACCCGGTCGCCGAGGGTCATCGCCTCGGTCTGGTCGTGGGTGACGTAGACGGTGGTGGTGCCGAGCTGCTTCTGCAGCCGGGACACCACGGTGCGCATCTGCACCCGCAGCTTGGCGTCCAGGTTGGACAGCGGCTCGTCCATCAGGAACGCCTTGGGCTGGCGGACGATGGCGCGACCCATCGCCACCCGCTGGCGCTGGCCGCCGGAGAGGTTGGCCGGCTTGCGGTCCAGCAGCGCGGTCAGCTCCAGGACCTTGGCCGCCTCCTCCACCTTCTGGTTGATGGTCTCCTTGTCCAGCTTCTGCAGCCGCAGCGGGAAGGCCATGTTCTCCCGGACGGTCATGTTCGGGTAGAGCGCGTACGACTGGAACACCATCGCGATGTCCCGGTCCCGGGGCGCCTTGTCGTTCACCCGCTGCCCGGCGATGCGCAGCTCGCCGGAGCTGATGTCCTCCAACCCGGCGATCATGTTGAGGGTGGTGGACTTCCCGCAGCCGGAGGGGCCGACCAGGATGACGAACTCGCCGTCGGCGATCTCCAGATCGACGTCCTGCACCGCCACGGTCCCGTCCGCGAACCGCTTGCTCACCTTGTCGAGCACGATGTCAGCCACGACTACCACCTATCCCTTGACTGCGCCGGAGGTCAGTCCGGAGACGATGCGGCGCTGGAAGAAGAGCACGAACAGGATGATCGGAATGGTGATCACCACGGCGGCGGCGCAGATCGCCCCGGTGGGATCCTCGAACTGCGACTCGCCGGTGAAGAACGACAGCGCCACCGGCACCGTGCGGGCCCGCTCGGTGGAGGTGAGCGTGATCGCGAAGAGGAAGTCGTTCCAGCAGAAGATGAAGACCAGGATCGCCGTGGTGAACAGGCCCGGCGCGGCCAGCGGGGCGATCACCCGCCGGAACGCCTGGCCCTGGGTGGCACCGTCCATCTTCGCCGCCTTCTCCAGGTCCCACGGGATCTGCTTGAAGAAGGCCGACAGCGTGTAGATCGCCAGCGGCAGCGCGAAGGTGATGTACGGCAGGATCAGGCCCGGCCAGGTGTCGAAGAGGCCGAGCTGCCGCTCGATCTCGAACAGCGGCGACACCAGCGACACCTGCGGGAACATCGCGATCAGCAGGGAGACGCCGACCAGCAGCTTCTTGCCGGGGAAGTCCAGCCGCGAGATCGCGTACGCGGCCATCGCCCCGAGCACCACGGCGATCAGCGTGGCGATCAGCGCGATGCCGATCGAGTTGACCAGCGCCCGGACGAACTGGTCGGTGTCGAAGATCGTCCGGTAGTTGTCCAGCGTCCACTCGCGGGGGATGAACTTCCCGTCGGTGAGGGTGGCCGGGGTCTTGAACGACAGCGAGGCGATCCAGAGCACCGGGATCAGCGCGAAGACGACGACGATGACGTCCAGCAGACCCCAGCGCAGCTTCGCCCGGGTGGTGGTTTCGGCCATGTCAGCGCCTCTCGGAGTCGTCGCTGCCCGGGGCAGCGGTACCGAACAGCTTCACGAAGACGAAGGCGATGATCGCCACGGTGAGGAAGATCAGCACCGACATCGTCGAACCGATGCCGAGGTTGAGGCCCCGGATCAGGTTGTTGTAGGCGAGCATCGACACCGAGGAGGTCTCGTTGCCGCCCGCCGTCAGCACGAAGATGTTGTCGAAGACCCGGAACGCGTCCAGGGTGCGGAACAGCAGCGCGACCAGGATCGCCGGCTTCATCACCGGCAGCATCACCTTGGTGAACCGCTGCCAGGCGGTCGCCCCGTCGGTGGAGGCGGCCTTGAGCAGGTCCTCCGGCACCAGCGCCAGCCCGGCCATCAGCAGCAGGGCCATGAACGGGGTGGTCTTCCAGATCTCGGCCAGCATGATGATCGCCAGCGAGCTGGCCCGCTCGGTCAGCGGTGCGCTGCCGTCGAAGAGGTTGGCCAGGTAGCCGGTGCCGGGCGTCCAGGCGTACCGCCAGGAGAAGGCGGCCACCACCGTGACGATCCCGTACGGGATCAGCGCCGAGGTGCGGACGATGCCCCGGCCGATCAGCGTCCGGTGCATGATCAGCGCCAGCCCCATGCCGAGCACCAGCTCGACCGCGACGGTGACCACCGTGATCAGCATGGTGACGCCGAACGCGGTCCACCAGAACTCGTTGGTCAGCACGGTGGCGTAGTTCTCCAGCCCGATGAACTCGCGCTGGTCGGGGAAGCGCAGGTCGAAGCGCTGCAGCGACAGCCAGACCGAGTAGATGATCGGGTAGGCGGTCACCAGCAGCATGACCAGCGCGGCCGGGGCGCAGAGCAGCCAGCCCAGCCGGCGCTCGGCCTTCTTGTTCTCGCTCAGCGGGGTCCTCGCCCGGCGGCCGGCCCGCTGGGCGGGCACCGCCGCGTGCCGGCCGGTGGGCCGCTCGGCCTCGGCCGCGACCTCCGCCCCGGGGGGAGTGGCGTTGATGCTCATGCCGTCACCTCCGCAGAATCACCGCTGGCCGTGCGGCGCTGGGTTCGCTCGCTCACGGCAGGACCCCCTTGGACTGGAGGGCGTCGGAGATGGCGTCGCGCAACTCGTCGGCCGTCCGCTCCGGCTTGATCCCCGACGGCGGCGACAGGATCGCCGACATCACCGTGGAGATGCTCTGGTACGCCGGGGTCAGCGGTCGGACCGCCGGGTCCTTGAGCTCGTCGAGGATGGTCTCCTTCATCGGGTACGCCTCGGCCATCTCCGGGTCGTCGTAGACCTTCTCGATGGTCGGCGGCACGCCGTCGTTGATGGCGGAGAACTTCTGGTTCTTCTCGTTGCGGATGCACCTGGCCGCCTCGAAGGACTCCGTCGGGTGCTTCGAGTAGGCGCTGACCGCCATGTTCACCCCGCCGATGGTGACCTTGCTCGGGGTGTTCGCGTCGATGCCCGGCACCCGGGCCCACTTGACCTTCTTGGCCAGCTCCGGGTCCGCCTCCTGCAACGCCGGGTAGACGAAGGGCCAGTTGACCTGGAAGGCGCCGCCGCCGGCCTGGAACTCCAGCCGTACCGGGTCCTCGGTGGCGTTGCTGAACGACGGCGAGGCCACGCCCGACGTGGCGAAGCGCTTGAGCTGGTCGAGCGCCTTGACCGTCCCGTCGTCCATCACGGCCTGCTTGCCGTCGTCGCTGAGGATCTTCCCGCCGGCGCTCTCGGCCAGGGTGTTGTAGAGGACGACCAGTCCCTCGTACTGGGCGCCCATGGTGAGCACCTGGTACGGCTTGCCCTGTCCCTTGAGGTCCTGGGCTGCCTTGATCATGTCGTCCCAGCTGGTCGGGGCCTGCGGCACCAGGTCACTGCGGTACCAGAGCAGCTGCACGTTGGTGTTCTTCGGGGCGGCGTAGAGCTTGCCCTCGTACCGGGCGGTCTCCAGCGGGCCGGTCAGCGTGCCCTGCTCCACCTCGGCCTTGTCCTGGCCGGTCCACTCGCGGATCCAGTCGGCGCTGGCGAACTCCTGGGTCCAGGTGACGTCGAGGCCGAGCACGTCCATCCCGGTGTCCTGCGCGGCCAGCCGACGGACCAGCTGCACCCGCTGGTCGTCGGCCTGCCGCGGCAGCACCCGGTAGGCGATCCGGTAACGCCCCTGTGCCTGGGCGTTGCAGTCGTCGACCACCTTCTGGAGGTTCTGCTCCGGCGGGTAGTACAGGTTGATCGTGGGCGTACCGCCGCTTCCGCCATCGGAGCCGCACGCCGCCAGTGGCGCGACCAGCGCCAGCGCGGCGGCCGCCGCCCCGAGCCGGACACCCGGACGGCGCCGATGTCGGATCGCTTCGGGGTCTGTCGTCATCGCCCTCCCCCTTTCCTCGGCGAGTGACCGGGGAAAGGCCCGTGCCCCGGCGCACGGCGAGACGGCCCGGGCGGTGGGCGGCGGAATCGCGCCAAGTCCGGGCGTTTCGTGCGCCCACAGTGCCCGACCCGCGACGGCGCGAAACCTCAGCGTGACGACGCGCATGTCGCGCGGGTGTGCGCGGGATCATCGCGGTGCACGCCGGTCGGCCCCGCCGTAGGCTCGGCCGATGGGTGCGACCTTCTTCTTCGACCCCGCCTGCCCGTGGACCTGGCGCACCTCGCGCTGGCTGGTGCGGGTAGCCGAGGCCCGGGGGCTCAGCGTCGAGTGGCGGGCGTTCAGCCTGGCGATCCTCAACGAGGGCAACGTCCCGCCGCAGTTCGCCGACGTGCTGACCGCGTCGAGCCGGGCGCTGCGGCTGGTGGAGGCGCTGCGCGCCCAGGGCCGTCCCGAGGACGTCGCCCGCTTCTACGCCGAACTCGGCGCGCGCAGCCACGACGCGGGCAACCCGCTCGCCGCGTCGATCGTGACCGCGGCCGTCGACGCGGCCGGGCTGGGCGAGGCGGCGCCGGCCCTTGACGACGAGCGCTGGGACCAGGCGGTACGCGAGTCGCACGCCCTGGCGTACGCCTCGGCGGGCCCGGACATCGGCGCGCCGGTGCTGATGGTGCCCGGCGCGGAGCGCGGCATCCACGGGCCGATCCTGACCGAGGTGCCCGAGCTCGACGACGCGCTGACCATCTGGGACTCGCTGCTGCCGCTGCTGCGGCTGCCGGCCTTCCACGAGGTCAAGCGCGGCCGCCGCTGACCTCCCCCGGCCCCCGGCTCACGGTTCGCGGCGTGTCGCGGTGTCCTGCCCGCGGGAGACCGCGACACGCCGCACACCGCGTGGATCATGAGGGTCGGCGGGGCGGCATGATGACCGGATGATCGCGCGCTTCAAGGATCTCTGCATGGACGCCGCCGACCCCCGCTCGCTGGCGGGGTTCTGGGCCCGGGTCCTCGGTGGCGAGGTGGTCGACACCGGTGACGGGGACTTCCGGGTCGACCCGCGATCGGGCGGGGCCGGGCCGGAGTCGATCTGGGTCAACCGGGTGCCCGAGCCGCGTACCGGCAAGACCCGGGTCCACCTGGACCTGCGACTGGCCGACGCGGAGCGGGCGGCGCTGCTGGCCGCGGGCGCCCGGCTGATGCGGGAGCCCGACGCCGAGATCAGCTGGTGGGTGCTCGCCGACCCGGAGGGCAACCAGTTCTGCGCGTTCGCGCCCCGCGAGGGTAGGCGGCCCGGGCCGTTCGAGCTGGTCGTGGACAGCGCCGACCCGATCGCCCAGGCCACCTGGTGGGCGGGCGTGGTGGGCGGCCGGGTGAAGACCACGGCGGAGGGCCACGCCTCGGTGGTCGGCGCAACCGGCTTCCCCTGGGACTACTGGGTCTTCGACCCCGTGCCGGAGCGCAAGCGGGTCAAGAACCGGGTGCACTGGGACGTCGACCTGACCGGCCCGGACGCCACCGCGCTGATCGCCGCCGGGGCGACGCTGCTGCGCGAGCCCGACGCCGAGATCAGCTGGTGGGTGCTCGCCGACCCGGAGGGCAACGAGTTCTGCGCCTTCGCTCCGCGCCGGCCGGCCTGACCGGCGGGCGTTCCCAGCAGGTGGGCGCGGTGGGGCTACCCCGCGCCCGCCGGGTCGACTAGCGTCAGGTGAGCTTCACCAGCCAGCGCGTCGCCGTCGAAGTCGATACGCCTCCGGCCGACCCCAGCCCGCCCGATCGGTTGGTTCTCGCGCGAACTTCCCTCCGCCGATCCACCGGTTGGGCAGGATCGTCCCCACGAGGAGGTGCCGTCGTGCAGGACACCCGCGCTCTCGCCCTGACGTTCGAGGTGAGCGGCCTGCCACCGGTCAAGACCGAGGCGCTGTCCATCTTCGCCGCCGGACACCGGCAGGCGACGAGGGTCCGCGCCCTGCTCCAGGCGGCCTGCGCCGCGGCCCAGCACACCGGCTGGACACCGCTGGCCGGGCCTGTCGAGGTCGACCTGATCCTGCGCTGCCCGCCCGGGCACCGCACCTCGGACGCCAGCACCCTGCTCGGCGGGGTGTGCGCGGTGCTCCAGGACAAGAAGCGGGTCGCCAACATCGGGCTGGCCCATCTCGGTGTCCTGGTCGACGTCGCGCTCTACGACGACGACCGGCAGATCCGGCGGCTGTCGTACGCGGAGGAGCCCGCGGAGGACTTCTCGTACCAGGTCCGGGTGGCCGCCGTACCGGCCGGGGTTTGACCGACGACCGCGGTGGGGTACCGCGGACGCCGACGAAGGGAGCGCCGATGTCGGAGCCACATGTCACGCTCGATCCGAGCGCGCTGGATCCCGTGCAGGAAAAGCTGCGCGGCGCGCTGGAGGATCAGCTGACCTCGGCCCTGCAGGCGGCCACCGAACGGGTCCGGGCCAGCTACGCCGGCGAGCCGATCGAGCAGGTCTGCCAGCGGCTGCTCGACGAGACCCGCGCCGGGCTGCACCCGGACATCGCGGCCGGGTTCAACCCGGACATGGACGAGTTCTGCCGGGTGGCGGTGGCCATCGTCCGCAGCGAGGTCTCCTGACACAGGCGTACGCCGACCGCGCCGACCCTCGGGGCCGGCGCGGTCGGTCTGCGTCCGCTGGCGCCGTCTCCGGCTAGTAGCGGCCGAGGTTCTGCACCGGGCTGATGACGATGCGCGGCGAGCGGGCCGGGTCGAGCCAGGTCAGCACCGAGACCAGGTTGGCGTGGGACATGCTCACGCAGCCCGCGGTGGCGTTGCCGCCGGAGGTGCTGTACTCGTGCAGGAAGATCCCGCTGCCGGCCCCGGCGACGGGCTTGGCCACGTTCGGCGGCATGTTGTACGTGATCACGGCGAAGTGGGTGTACGCCGGCGTCTCGGTCCACAGCGCCTCGCTGTAGCCGCCCGGGTTGGTGGCGGTGTGCTGGAACGTGTTGTACGCCGACGAGTTCGGATTCTCGTTCCACCAGTCGTCTCGCACGACCTGGTGGTAGGGGTAGCGCACCCCGGGATTGGCGCCGATGCCGTACATGGTCGGGCCGAACGAGTAGACCCCGGTGGGGGTGGTCGGCACGCCCTCCAGGTGGTTGTCGCTGAAGCCCTTCGAGCCGACCCTGGCGGGCAACGGCGCCGAGACCGCCACCCAGTGGCCGCCCACCTTGTGGAAGGTCTCCAGCGTGGCGTAGGTGGTGCTGTAGCTGTCACCGGTCACGACGACGACCTGGGTGGTCGCGGCGGGCAGGGTGGTCAACCGGGAGGCCCGGTTGGGCGGCGGGATCGGCTTCGCCCGGCCCGTCGTCGTTCCGACGGGGGCACCGGCGACTGGTGTCGGCTCCATTCGCCAGATGATCGCATCCCGGCCACCTTTCCGGGGTCCCGGAAATGGTGACGGATCTCGTCGCACAATTTCGGCGGGTCGATGTAACGCGGGAGAGGCTCGCGACGCTTTCTCTTTCCGGTGGAGAAGAGGGATCGCGTGTAAACAGTTCTGGTGGCGGGTCAGGACCGGGTCCGCAACTCCCCGGCCCTGACCACCAGCCGTCCGGTGTGGTAGCGGAATCGCCGCTGCGAGCACGGCGGGCGTGGCACGCCGCCCACGCCGGGCTCAGCACGGCGAGCCGGCCCGCCTGCACTCAGCTCCACGGTGCCCAACTACCGGACTTCGGTGCGTTCCCGACTCACCCCGAAGAGCCGTGAACGCGCGCCCAGGTTAGGCATCCGGCCGCCGCTCGGACAAGCAATCCGGGGCTGCGCCGAATGTGATTGATACCAATCCTGAAATGCGGCATGTCCGCGTAACGCGGCTACCCGGGTTGACGCTGTTTCTCCTCGAAGCGACCCGTGCGAACGTCGGACGTCCGGGCGACGGAGAGCGCTCCCGCCGCGCCGGCGCCGGCGATGAGCGCGAGGGCCGCCAGGTGCAGGAGGCGGACCCCGGCGGGAGCGGGCACGGTGGCCGCCGGCAGCAGCGGCAGCACCGTCGCACCGGCGGCGGTGACCGGCAGGGCCACTGCCCAGAAGACGGCGGGCCGCGCCGGCGGCGGAGGCGGTCGTACCCCTTGGAAGATCTCACCCCGGCGGGCTACCCGCACCGCCAGGGCGACCACCACGACGCCGCCGACCGCGCTGCTGACCAGGTCCGAGAAGAGCCACCAGTACATGCCGGTGCGCGCGTGGAAGTCGTCGATCCCGACCAGGCGCAGCCAGCGTTCGGTGTGGGTGGCCCGGTCCCAGAGCACGTGACTGGCCGCACCGATCAGCGCTGAGCAGACCGTGACCTGCCAGGGGTGCCGGACGGCGCCGAGGGCGGCGTGGTCCCGCCAGGCGAAGAACCGGTCGCCGGGCAGGTGCACCGCGATCCCGGCCACCGTGCGGCGGACGATCCAGGCGTAGGCCAGCGCGACGGGCAGGCCCCACCAGAGCACCCCGCCGGCCGTGTGGGTGTGCCCGCCCAGCTCGATCCCGGTGCCGGTGAACAGGTAGGCGACGTCCGGCGACACCGCGCCGGTGGCCAGCGCCACCCCGTCGAACCAGCGCGGTCGCCACAGCTTGAGCGGCAGCACCGGCGCCAGGTGCGAGGGAAACGTCAGGGGCACCTACCGGACGTTACCGCCCGCGTGCGCTCAGAAGTACCGAAGCAGGTCGGTGAACTCCGTCAGGCGCAGTACGCCCTCGTCGGCCGGGTCGAGTTCGTCGTGCTCCAGCACCCAGGTGTTGTCGTTCGGGATGAACACCGCGTTCATGCCCGCGGCCCGGGCGGGCAGGATGTCGGACTTCGGGGAGTTGCCGATCATCCAGGCGCGGGCCGGGTCGAAGCCGTGTTCGCGGGCCAGCCAGCGGTAGGTGGCGACGTCCTTCTCCATCACGATGTGCGCGGCGTCGAAGTGGTGCAGCAGCCCGCAGGCGTCGAGCTTGCGCTGCTGCTCCTCCCGGTCGCCCTTGGTCAGCAGCAACAGGTCGTACCGGCCGGCGAGGGCGTCCAGGGTGTCGGCGACGCCGGGCATCAGCTCCACCTCATGGGCGACGAGCGCGGCGGCCAGCTCGTCGATCTCCCGGCGCTCCCGCTCGGTGGCGGGCCGCTCGCGCAGCCGCTCCAGGCACTCGCCGAGGCTGCGCAGGAAGACCTTGCTGCCGTACCCGTGGGCCACCGCGTTGGCGCGTTCGATGTCGTCCAGCACCGCCCGGATCTGCGCCCGGTCCAGCGTCGGGTGCTCCAGCCAGTCCAGGAAGTCGTCGATCACCCGCTCGAAGACGACGTTGTTCTCCCAGAGCGTGTCGTCGGCGTCGAAGACGAGCACCGCCGCGTCCCGGCGCTGTTCCATGGGTTCCCCTCCCGGGTCTGGCGTCCGGGACACGCTACTGCGCGCCGCCGCCGAAGGTCATCCGGGTTACGCCGCCGCGTGGCGCCCGCCCGGTCGTCGCCCCCGCCCGGTCAGGGCGCGGCGAACAGCCCGGCCGCGATCAGGTCCTCCCTCTGCTCCTGGGTCTCCGGTCGCAGCCGGCCGCCCCGGGTCAGCATGACCGTGCCGTGCAGGAGGGCCCAGCCGATCTCGGCGAGCGTGTCGGGGTCGCGGCCGGCGGCCAGCGGCGCCAGCGCGGCGCGCAGTTCGGCGAAGGCGGCGCGGGGCGCGCCGGGCGCCGGATCCCGGCCGAGGGTGAGGTCGGGGGTGTGGGCGAGCATGGCGTCGTACACCTCGGGGTTGGCGTACGCGAAGTCCAGGTACGTCGTCACCACCGCCGGCCAGGCGCCCTCGCCGCCGGCCGCTTCCCGGGCGGCGGCGAGGGCGGCGGCCAGGTCGGCGAAGCCGCGCAGGGCCACGGCGGCCACCAGCGCGGCCGGATCGGGGAAGCGGCGGTACAGCTTCTCGATGTCGACCCCGGTCCGCTCGGCCAGCCGGCGGCGGGTCACCGCCGCCCACCCCTCGGCCTCGGCCAGCTGCCGGGCGGCCGCCACGACCCGGGCCGGCTCGGCCGGCTCGGTGGGCTCGGCCGGCTCGGTCGAACCAGCCGGCTCGGTCGGCTCGTTCGACTCGGCCGGCTCGGCGTCCGGGCCGTCGGTGGGCGACACCCGGTCGACGCTAGCGAAGGCCACCCATGGTCACTGTCCGGTGACGGATTGGCGACTCTCCCCCGGGCGGTCAGCGCCGCAGGGTGAGGATGAGGTCCGCAACCAGCGCGGTCCACCCGGTCTGGTGCCAGGCCCCCAGGCCGGCGCCGTTGTCGCCGTGGAAGTACTCCGGGAAGGAGATCAGGTCCCGCCAGTCGGGGTGGGTCTGGAAGAGCTGGGCGGCGCCGTAGATCGGCCGCCGTCCCCAGTCGTCCCGGGTGAACAACGAGATCAGCCGGGCCGACAGGTCGTCGGCGATCTCGTCCAGGGTGCACTTGCGCCCGGAGCGGGTCGGGTACTCCACCTGGAGGTCGTCGCCGAAGAACGCGGCGTAGTCGCGCAGCGCGCTGATCAGCAGAAAGTTGGTCGGCATCCAGATCGGGCCCCGCCAGTTGGAGTTGCCGCCGAACAGGCCGCTGGTCGACTCGGCCGGCTCGTACCCGACGGAGAACTCCTGCCCGCCGAGGGTCACCGAGAAGGGCTTGTCCAGATGGGCGCGGCTCAGCGTACGCAGGCCGAAGTCGGAGAGGAACTCGTCGGGGTCCAGCATCCGGGCGAGCAGCCGGACCACCTGCTCCGGGCCGACCATGGAGAGCAGCCGCTGCTGGCGGCCGTCCGGACCGAGCCGGCGGGCGCCGATCACGTCGGCGTACTCGGGGCGGTGGGTGAGGAACCAGCGCAGCCGGGCGCCCAGCTCGGGCAGGCGCTGCAGGGTCTTCGCGGTGAGCCGGGTGGTGGCGGCCAGCGGCAGCAGGCCGACCACCGACCGCACCCGCAGCGGCACCTGGCTGCCGTCGGCCAGCCGGAGCACGTCGTAGAAGAAGGCGTCCTCCTCGTCCCAGAGCCCCTGCGAGTACGCGGCCGCCGCGATGTACGCGAAGTGCTCGAAGAACTTGGTGGCGGTGTCGACGTAGGCGTGGTCGTGCTCGGCCAGCACGATGGCCATGTCCAGCAGGTTGAGCGCGTACATCGCCATCCAGCCGGTGCCGTCGGACTGTTCCAGCACCCCGGCCACCGGCAGCGCGGCCGACCGGTCGAACGGGCCGACGTTGTCCAGCCCGAGGAAGCCGCCCTCGAAGACGTTGTTGCCGCCGGTGTCCTTGCGGTTGACCCACCAGGTGAAGTTGAGCAGCAGCTTGTGCATCACCCGGGCCAGGAACTCGTGGTCGCGCCCGCCGTCGATCTCGAACACCTTCAGCGCCGCCCAGGCGTGCACCGGCGGGTTGACGTCGCCGAACGCCCACTCGTACGCCGGGATCTGCCCGTTGGGGTGCAGGTACCACTCGCGGAGCAGGAGCAGCAGTTGGTCCTTGGCGAAACCCGGGTCGACCCGGGCGATGCTGACGCAGTGGAAGGCCAGGTCCCAGGCGGCGTACCAGGGGTACTCCCAGGGGTCGGGCATGGAGATCACGTCGAAGCTGTTCATGTGCCACCAGGCGCTGTTGCGCCCGTGCCGGCGGCCGGCCGGCGGCGGCGCGGAGCCGGGATCGCCCTCCAGCCACCGCTTGACGTCGAAGTGGTAGAACTGCTTGCCCCACATCAGCCCGGCGATGGCCTGCCGGGCGATCAGGGCCTCGTCGGCGCTGGCCGCCGCCGGGATGACCCCGGCGAAGAACCGGTTGGCCTCGGCCCGGCGGGCCCAGATCACCGCGTCGAAGCCGTCGCGCAGGTCCGCCGGGGGCGGCGGAGCGGTGCCGGGCGGCGGGGCGGTGCGGGTGAGCCGCAGCCGGATCTGCCGCTGGCCGCCGGCGGGCACGTCGAGGACGTAGTGCAGCGCCCCCTTCGTCCCCTCGCGCGCCGGGTTGACCGTGGCCGCGCCGGTCACGACGTGGTCGTTGATGCCGTCCTTCGGGTACGGCGACCGTCCCGGCAGCCCCCAGAGCCGCTCGGCGTTGGTGTCGTTGTCGCAGAGCAGCGGGGTCGGCCCGCCATCGCCCTCCAGCAGGACCTGGCCCAGCACCCCGTGCTCACCGACCAGCCGGGTGCCCTCGCCGACCAGCCGCGGCACCCGGTCGGCGCCGGGCAGCCCCCAGGCCCAGGTGTTGCGGAAGAACAGGTGCGGCAGCACGTGCAGGGTGGCCGCCTCGTCGCCCCGGTTGGCGACCGTGACGAGGATGCACATGTCGGTCGGCGAGGCCTTGGCGTAGTCGACGGTCACCGCCCAGTACCGGTCGTCGTCGAAGATTCCGGTGTCGACCAGCTCGTACTCGGTCTCGTCCCGCGCGCGCAGCGCGTTGACCGCGACCAGCTCGTCGTACGGGAAGGCGGCCTGCGGGTAGTGGTAGCGCCAGCGCATCCAGGAGTGGGTGGGCGTGGAGTCCTCGTACCACCAGTACTCCTTGACGTCCTCACCGTGGTTGCCGCCGTCGCCGCCGAGGCCGAACATCCGCTCCTTGAGGATCGGGTCGACGCCGTTCCAGAGCGCGAGGGAGAAGCAGAAGGTCTGCCGGTCGTCGCAGACGCCCGCCATGCCGTCCTCGTTCCACCGGTAGGCTCTGGACCGCGCGTGGTCGTGGGGGAAGTAGTCCCACGCCGTACCGTGCTCGCTGTAGTCCTCCCGGACCGTCCCCCACGCCCGCTCGGACAGATAGGGACCCCATGCGCGCCAGTCCTGCTCCCCGGCATCGGCCTGGGCCAGCCGGAGCCGCTCGGCGTCGGGGGACGGTGCGTCGGAGGGCGAGGAGTCGGTGAACACGTGCACATCTTCGACGCCGCCCGGGTACTTCACCACAAGGGCCATTGTCGTCGTGGCGCGTCACACCTCGCGGCCGCAGGAGGAAAGTAGTTGATCGAGATCGGTTTCGGTCCGCAGGTCTGCGGCGAACTGGCCGGCGGGGCCACCCGGGAGTGGCTGGTCACCGACGGCCTGGGCGGGTACGCGATGGGCACGGTCAGCGGGCTGCGCACCCGGCGCTACCACGGCCTGCTGGTGGTGGCCGGCGAGACGCCGGCGAGACGCCGCGTGGGACTGGTGAGCCTGGACCCGGCGGTGACCCTGCCCACCGGGGCGCGGGTCCGGCTCGGCGCGCACGAGTGGTCCTCGGGCGTGGTCGACCCGCGTGGCTTCGAGCTGCTGGAGCGCTTCGAGCTGGTCGACGGGCTGCCGCGCTGGCGCTGGCGGATCGGCGACGTGGTGATCGAGCGGGAGCTGGCGATGACCCACGGCCGCCCCGGCGTGGCGGTGGTGCACCGGCTGGTCGCCGGCGGCCCGGTCCGGCTGGAGCTCTCGGCGGCGTGCACCTGGCGGGACACCCACGGCGAGCGCCGCGCGGACGGCCCGGCGCCGGTGATGGAGCCGGTCGACGGCGGCGCGGTGGTCGAGGGCTCGTTCCGACTGGCCGGGCCGGACTGGACGCCCGAGGGGCAGTGGTGGCTCGGCGTGCACCACCGCGCGGAGGCCGCGCGCGGGCTGCACCCGGAGGAGGACCTCTGGTACGCGGGCCGCTTCGCCGGCGCGCTGGACCGCCCCGGCGAGACGGTGTCGGTGCTGGCCTGGGCCGGCGACCTCGCCGACGAGCCGCCGCCGGCGGCCGAGGTGGTCGCGGCAGCCCGGCGGCGGCACCGGGCGGTGGTGGCGGCGGCGAAGCCGGCCGACCCGGTCGAGGCCACCCTCACCCTGGCCGCGGACGCCTTCGTGGTGCGCACCGGTGCCGGGCCCGACGTGGTGGCCGGTTACCCCTGGTTCGGGGCCTGGTCGCGGGACACGATGACCTCGTACGAGGGGTTGTTCCTGTGCACCGGGCGGGCCGACGAGGGGCGGGCGCTGCTGCGGTCGTACGCGGCCACGCTGTCGGAGGGGATGCTGGCGAACACCGCCGACACCGGCCGGGTGGAGTACAACACCGTCGACGCGACGCTGTGGTTCCTGCACGCGGTGAGCCGGCACGTGACCCGCACCGGGGACGACGACCTCGCGGCCGAGCTGCTGCCGGCGCTGCACGGGGTGGTCGAGGCGCACCTGGCCGGCACCCGGTACGGCATCGCGGTCGACCCGGCCGACGGCCTGCTCACCCAGGGCGGCACCCCGGGCACCGCGCTCACCTGGATGGACGCGCGGGTCTACGGAGTGCCGGTGACGCCGCGCACCGGCAAGCCGGTCGAGGTCAACGCGCTCTGGGTCAACGGCCTGGCCGGTCTGGCCGAGCTGACCGAGCTGGCCGGCCGGGACGCGGCCGAGCTGTGGCGGCTGCACGCCCGGGCTCGGGAGGCGTTCGGCAAGCGGTTCCCGTCGCCGGCCGGCTGGCTGCACGACGTGGTGGACGCGCCGGCGCCGGCCTATCCGCTGGGCGGGGCGGCGCACCACGACGACGACCTGCTGCGCCCCAACCAGCTGCTGGCCTGGTCCCTGCCGTACGCCCCGCTGGAGCCGGACCCGGCGGTGCTGCGCCGGGTGGCGGCCGGGCTGTTCACCCCGCTCGGCCCGCGCAGCCTCTCCCCCGACTCCCCCGACTTCGCCGCCCGGCACCGGGGCGGGCCGGCCGAGCGGGACACCGCCTACCACCAGGGGACCGTCTGGCCGTGGCTGATCGGACCGTTCGTCGACGCGTACCGGAAGGGCGGTCTACCTACCGATGACCTTTTGGTCGGGCTTGAGGGCCATTTGGGCGATTATGGCCTAGGATCGGTGAGCGAGACGGCCGACGGCACCCCGCCGTACGCCGCCACCGGCTGCCCGTTCCAGGCGTGGTCGGTGGCCGAGCTGCTGCGCGTCCGCCGGCCGCGATAGGCACGCGTTACACACCGGCAACGGCGGCGTCTCCGCTGGTTATCCAGCGGTCGGCAGGATGGGCCCCGACCCAGGCGAGACGGCGGGCACCCGGTGGGGTGCCTTCCGCCGCACGTACGGGGGACAACTCCAAGGGGGCCTTCATGTCACCTGACGCCGACGTGATCGACATCCACCCCGCCCGGCACCAACGGGTGCTGATCCTCTCCTGGGAATACCCGCCCGTGCTCGTCGGCGGACTCGGCCGGCACGTGCACGCGCTGTCGGTGGCCCTGGCCGCCGCCGGGCACGAGGTCACCGTCGTCACCCGGCACGCCGAGGGCGCGCCCCTGGAGGAGTACGCCGACGGCGTACGCGTGCTGCGCGCCGCCGAGGACCCGGTGACCTTCCCGCTGGCCACCGGCTCCCTGCTGGCCTGGACGATGGCCTTCAACCACACCCTGACCCGGGCCGCGCTGCGCGCCACCGAGTCCGGCTCGTACGACGTGATCCACGCTCACGACTGGCTCGTCGCGCACACCGCGATGACCCTGCGCGAGCACCTGGACGTCCCGCTGGTCAGCACCATCCACGCCACCGAGGCCGGCCGGCACCAGGGCTGGCTGCCGGAGGAGATGAACCGCACCATCCACGGCGTCGAGCACTGGCTCAGCAACGCATCCGCCCGGGTGATCGCCTGCTCGGGCTACATGCGCGACCAGGTGACCCGGCTCTTCGAGGTGCCGGCCGGGCGGGTCGACGCGGTGCCCAACGGCGTCGACGACCGGGCCTGGCACGCCCGCCCCCGGGCGGTCGCCTCGGCCCGCGCCCGGTTCGCCGGGGACGGTCCCCTGGTCGGCTACGCCGGCCGGCTGGTCTACGAGAAGGGCGTCCAGCACCTGGTGCACGCGGTGCCGCACCTGCGCCGGCGACACCCGGGGCTGCGGGTGGTGATCGCCGGCGACGGGCCGTACCGGGAGGAGCTGGTGGACCAGACGCGGCGACTCGACCTCGGCGACACCGTCCGCTTCGCCGGCTTCATGGACGCCACCCAGCTCCCGGCGGTGCTGGCAGCCACCGACGCGACCGTGGTGCCGAGCCTCTACGAGCCGTTCGGCATGGTGGCCCTCGAAGCCGCGGCGGCCGGCGCGCCGCTGGCGGTGGCCAGCACCGGCGGGCTGGCCGAGATCGTCGAGCCCGGTGTCACCGGGGTGACCTTCCCGCACAGCGACCCGGACGCCCTCGCCGGCGCGGTGGACCAACTCCTCCGCGACGAGGTCTTCGCCCGCCGGGTGGCCCGCCGCGCCCGCACCATGGTCAGCCGGCGGTACGGCTGGGCGACCATCGCGGCCCGCACCGCGGACAGCTACGCCGCCGCCCGACGCGAGCACGGCACCTTCCAGGCCCGGCGGGCCGCCGCGCTGCTGGCCGGCGGGCGAGCGCGGATCCCCATCCCGGAGGGCAACCTGCTGGCGATGGACGAAGCGGCCTGCTGAACCGCCGAATCCCCACGACGGATAGGGCTCCCCCGATCCATTGGCTACGGTGTACGTCGGCCAACGGTGAGGAGAACCGTGCAGCGAGAAGTGATCGCCGGCCGGTACCGCCTGGTGGAACTGGTGGGCCGGGGCGGGATGGGCCGGGTCTGGCGGTCCCGGGACGAGATCCTGCACCGCGAGGTGGCGGTCAAGGAGGTCGTACCACCGCACTGGCTGGCCGAGGCGGAGCGCGACGAGCTGCGGCTGCGGACGCTGCGCGAGGCGCGCACCGCGGCCCGGCTCAACCACCCCAACGTGGTCCGCGTCTACGACGTGGTCCAGGTCGACGACCACCCGTGGATCGTGATGGAGTACGTCCCCTCCCGGACGTTGCAGGCCGTCCTGGAGGACACCGGCCCGGTCGACCCGGTGCGCGCGGCCGGCATCGGGCGGGCGCTGCTGGCCGCGCTGCGCGCCGCGCACAGCGCCGGGGTGCTGCACCGCGACGTCAAGCCGCAGAACGTGCTGATGGCCGACGACGGGCGGGTGATGCTCACCGACTTCGGGCTGGCCACCTTCGACGGTGGCGACGGGTTGATGACCCGGCCCGGCATGGTCCTCGGCTCCCCTCAGTTCGTCGCCCCGGAACGCGCCGCCGAGGGCGTGTCCAGCGTGGAGGCCGACCTCTGGTCGCTCGGCGCCACCCTGCACGCCGCCGTCGAGGGGCGCTCGCCGTACGCCCGCAGCACCGCGATGGCGACCCTGGCGGCACTGGCCACCGAGCCACCCGACCCGGCGCCGCACGCCGGTCCGCTGGGGCCGGCGCTGGAAGGGCTGCTGCGCCGGGACCCGCGCCGGCGGATCCGCCACGACGAGGCCGACCGGCTGATCGCGGCCGCCGCGCACCCGCCGGTCCCGCCCGCCACCGAGCCGCCCACCGTGGCGCGCTCCGTCGCCCGCTCCGCGGCCCTCGTGGCTCCACCGCCGCCCTGGCCCGGCGTGTTGGACCCGTCGGGAGCCGGCAGCGGCGGCACGGGATCGTCCGGTGGACTGTCGTCGCCGTACGCCCCGCCGGGCCGCTCCGGCACCTCGCAGCCCGCCGCCGAGGAGAGCCCGGCCGGGTCCGGCGAAGCGGAGGGCGGGGCCACCCGCGCCGCCCGGGAGGCGGCGGCCACCGACCCGACGGCCCGGGCGACCGACGGGACCGCCACCGGCTCCGGGGAGGCGAACGGCCCCGCCACCCGCGCCGGCCAGGCCGCCGCCGCAGCCGGCGACCGTCCGTCCGTGCGGGTCGACCTCGGCGCCGTGCTCGCGCGCGTCCTGGCCTGGCTGCGGCTCGCCCCGCGCCGGGTGGCGCTGGTGGTGACGGCGCTGGGCGTGGCGGCGGCCACCGGGATCGGCACCGCCTTCGCGATCGTCGACGACGAGCCGGGCGGCTCGCCGACCGCGACGCCGGTCAGCGGATCCGCCTCCACCGTGGACGGCGGGCCGGACCGACCGTACGGCCGGGGACCGGGCCGACCGCCGCCGCCGGACGGCGGCCCTCCGCCGCACCCCCCGCCCTTCCCCTGCCTGCGGCCGCACCCGGTGGGCGAGCCGATCGTCGCCCGGCCCGGCACCGCCGACGGCGGCTTCCGCCCACCGGCCGGCTGGACCTGGCACGTCGAGGAGGGCTGGCGGGTCACGGTGCCGGTCGGCTGGCTGCGGTTCACCGAGAACGGGGTCGCCTGCTTCCGGGACCCGTCCAGTCTGCGCACGCTGAGCGTCGAGCCGGTCACCGCCGAGCACCCCGACCCGGTCGCCTGGCTGCGGTCGGAGGAGCGCCGGCTGGTCGACGCCGGCACGCTGCCGAAGTACGCCAAGGTGCGGATCGGCGCGGCCGCCGGCCGGGGTGCGCTGTGGGAGTGTCGCTGGACGGCCCCGTTCGGCGAACGGCAGCACGCGCTGCGGCTGCTGCCCGGCGACGAGGCCGGCGGGTGGCTGCTCGGCTGGAGCACGGCGGACGACGACTGGGCCGCGGCGACGGGGCAGTTCACCGTGGTGCGGCAGAGCTTCCGCGGCCGGGTCACCGAGGTGGTCTCGCCGACCTGAGGGCCCCCGGACCGGACCGCGCTGTGGATGAGAAACCGCAGGCCGCTGGATATCGTGTATCGGGGGTAGCCGAGAGGGAGCGTCGTGCAGCAACTGCTGGTCGCCGGGCGGTACCGGCTGCTCGACCTGGTCGGCAGCGGCGGGATGGGCCGGGTCTGGCTGGCCCGCGACGAGATGCTGCACCGGGACGTCGCGGTCAAGGAGGTCGTCCCACCCAACTGGCTCGACGAGGCCGAACGGGACGAGCTGCGACGGCGGACGCTGCGCGAGGCGCGCACCGCGGCCCGGCTGAACCACCCCAACGTGGTCCGGCTCTACGACGTCGTGCACGACCGGGACAGCCCGTGGATCGTGATGGAGTACGTGCCGTCCCGCTCGGTGCAGCAGATCCTCACCACCGAGGGACCGCTGGAGCCGGGGCGGGCCGCGGGGATCGGGCTGGCGGTGCTGGCCGCGCTGCGCGCCGCGCACGCCGCCGGGGTGCTGCACCGCGACGTCAAGCCGCACAACGTGCTGGTCGCCGACGACGGGCGGGTGATGCTCACCGACTTCGGGCTGGCCACCTTCGACGGTGGCGACGGCCTGATGACCGGCCCGGGCCTGGTGTTCGGCTCACCGCAGTTCGTCGCCCCGGAACGGGCCCGGGACGGCGTCTCCGACTCGCGTACCGACCTGTGGTCGCTGGGCGCGACGTTGTACGCGGCCGTGGAGGGCCAGTCCCCGTACGCCCGGCCCACCGCGATGGCGACGCTGAGCGCGCTGGCCACCGAGCCGCCCGACCCGGTCCGCCGGGCCGGGCCGCTCCGGCCGGTGCTCGAGGGGCTGTTGCAGCGCGACCCGTGGCGTCGGCTGACCGCGGTCGAGGCCGAACGGCTGCTGCGGGCGGCGCTCGCCGCCCCCGATTCCGGGTTGCCGCCGGCGGGCCGGCGCCCCGCGGCGATCGACCGGCCGGCGTCCGACGGCACCCGTCCCGCCACTCCGGATGCCGGGACACGGCCGGGTGCGGTCCCAGCCGCCGCGCTGCCCGTGTCATGGAAGGCCGGCCGTCCGGCGGCGGGCGGCGCACCGACACCGGCGGACGCCCCGATGTCGACGGACGCTCCGACGTCGACGGACGCTCCGGCCGGGGACGGCGGCGAGCGGGCCGGAGGCTCACCGGCACCGGGGGACGCCGTCGTGCCGTCGGCCGCCGCCGCACCCGCCCCGGTCGTCGCGCCGCGCCGGGGCGGCGCGCGCCGCCGGCGGCAGGAGCTGGTCGCGGTCGCCGTGGCGAGCACGCTGCTGGTCGGCGCCGGCGTCGCGGCGGCGCTGCGCGGGGGCGGCGACCGGGCGTCGCCCTCCCCCGGCGGCGGCGGGGGCGCGACCGCCGTCCGGCCCGTCGCCTTTCCCTGCGGCACGCCCGCCCCGGCGGACGCCACCCCGGTCCCCTCCGTGCCACCGCCGAGCGGCGAGCCCGCGCTGGTTGCGGGTTGGACCTGGTACGAGGACGCGAGCGGCTTCCGGATCGCCGCCCCGGCCCGCTGGCTGCGCTTCACCGACGGCCCGGTGACCTGCTTCCGGGAGCCGGGCGGCGGACGGGTGCTCAGCGTGGCCCCCGGCGTCGCGCCGGCGGACCCGGTCGCCCACTGGCGGGCCGAGGAGCGACGGTTGACCGGCGACGGGGCGCTGCCCGGCTACCGCCGGGTGGACATCTCCCGGCTGGACCTGTTCCGGGGCGGGGCGCTGTGGGAGTGTTCCTGGCTCAACGCCGCCGGGGTGCAGGTGCACACCGCCCGCTTGATCGTGGCGGTCGCGGCGGGCCGGGCCTACACCGTCTCATGGTTGACAGAAGAGTTCGACTGGCAGGTCAACGCGACATACTTCCTGATGATCCGGCAGAGCTTCCGGCCCGCCGCCTGACGCCCTCCCCTGTGGACCGTCCGGGTGATTGCCCCTCCGGCGGCGGCTCTGACACAGTGGCGTAGCTTTGTCGATCAAGAACCTGGGGAGGGCGACGCGACATGATGGGACCGTCCCACGCGCTGTCCGGCGCGGCGGTGTGGCTGACCGGCTCGTGGGCGCTGGACCAGTTCGCCGACTACCACCAGTCGCCGCTGGCGCTGGCCGTCGGCACCGCGGTCTGCGCCGGCGGGGCGCTCTTCCCCGACCTCGACCTCTCCGGCAAGGTCACCCGCAACCAGGGCGGCGCGACGGTGGCCCGCACCTTCGGGGTCTTCTCGCTCTTCATCGCCGAGGTGATGGAGAAGATCTCGCTCGGCGTCTACTACGCCACCAAGCTGAGCCGGGACCCGCGCCGCAACAACGGCCACCGGACGCTGACCCACACCCTGCCGTTCACCGTCCTCGTCGGCTGGGGCACCACCGCGCTCTGCGCGGCGTACGGCAAGTGGGCCGTGGTGAGCATCCTGTTCTTCATGATCGGTCTGGCCCTGCGCGGGCTCTTCGACGAGTGGGCCGAGCGCGCCGGCTGGGTCATCGTCACGCTGGCCTCGGCCGCCGCCGCCTGGTTCACCTTCGCCAACCTGCCCGGCGACCGGGGCTATCCGATGATCGGCCTGGCCGTCGGGGTGGGCTGTTTCGTGCACATCCTCGGCGACATGATCACCAAGGCCGGGGTGCCGATCCTCTGGCCCATCCCGATCAAACGGCGGATGTGGCTGATGGTCGGCCTGCCGAACGGCATCGCGCTGCGAACCGGCAGCAAGGCCGAGGTGATCGTGCTGCGCACCGCGCTGACCGTGCTCTCCGTGCTCGCCGCGGTCGGGCTGGTGGCACCGTCGGTGCTGCACCGGTTCAATATCGAGGTGTGACCACCAGCGGGCCGGTGCCGGCCGACGACGACGACGTTCCGGCGTTCTGCCGGCACCTGGGCATTCCCGGGCTGGCCGACGTACACGTGCACTTCCTGCCGCCCCGGCTGCTGCGCCGGGTGTGGGCGTACTTCGACGCGGCCGGGCCGCTGGTGGGTACCGAGTGGCCGATCCGGTACCGGTGGAGCGACGACGACCGGGTGGCGCACCTGCGGCGGATGGGCGTACGGGCGTTCAGCGCGCTGGCGTACCCGCACCGGCCCGGGATGGCGGCGGAGCTGAACCGGTGGACGCTGGACTTCGCCCGGGCCACGCCGGAGTGCCTGCCCTCGGCGACCTTCTTCCCCGAGCCGGACGCGTCCCGGTACGTCGCCGAGGCGCTGGACGGCGGCGCCCGGGTGTTCAAGGTGCACGTCCAGGTCGGCGGGTTCGCACCGACCGACCCGGCGCTGGACACGGTGTGGGGGCTGCTCGCCGACGCGGCCGTGCCGGTGGTGGTGCACGCCGGGCACGCCCCGGTCGGCACCACGCACACCGGGCCGGCGGGCTTCGCCGCCCTGCTGGCCCGGCACCCGCGGCTGAGCGCGATCGTGGCCCACCTCGGCGCGCCCGACTACGCCGCCTTCCTCGACCTCGCCGAGCGGTACGAGCGGGTGCGGCTCGACACCACCATGGCGTTCACCCCGTTCTTCGACCGGTTCGTGCCCTTCCCCGCCGGTGAGCTGCCCCGGCTGCGCGAGCTGGGGCTGGCCGGCAAGGTGCTGCTGGGCAGCGACTTCCCGAACATCCCCTACCCGTACGCCGAGCAACTGGCCGGGTTGGCCCGGCTCGACCTGGGCGAGGACTGGTTGCGCGCGGTCTGCTGGGACGGCGCCGCCGCCCTGTTCGACCTGGAGCGAACGATGGTGCCACCCGTCGGGTGATCCACTCCGGATCGCGGCACCAGGACCAGACCGGCTGACGGGGCCGCCGGCCGCGGCGGGCCGGGTGCCGGGGACGGCTCAGACGCCGACGCGCTGCGGCGGGACGGTCAGGCCGTAGAGCGCCATCAGCTCCGGCGTGTCGACCCGGCTGCCGTCGGCCACCGAGTCGCAGGCGATGTCGACGATCTGGTCCTTGTGCGCGAGCAGGTACGGCCGGGCGCCGACGTCGGCGCTGGCCAGCGTCGCGATGCCGGACCAGTGCCGCCGGCCGAAGAGCATCGGGTAGCCGCGCAGCCCGTCGTAGGTGGCGCAGACCAGCACGTCCGGGTACGGCAGCGCGGCCACCCGGCGTACCGCGGCGGGGGTGAGGCCCGGCATGTCCACCGGGACGACCACCACCGCCTCGACCCCCTCGTCGGTGAGCGCGGCCAGGCCGGCCCGGATCGAGGAGCCGACGCCGGTGCCCCAGGCGCGGTTGACCACCACCGTGACGCGGCTCAGGTCGGCGGTTTCCCGCACCTGGTCGGCGGCCGCGCCCAGGACCACCACGATCTGCTCGCAGCCCGCCTCGGTCATCGTGTCGATCATCTGGCTCACCAGGGGCGTGCCACCCTGGTGCAGGAGCGCCTCGGGTCCGCCGATCCGGCGTCCCCCGCCCGCTGCGATGATCATCCCTGCGATCCGGTTCAGCTGCGCCACCTCCGTCGTGAAGACGGACCGAGCAGAGCTGCCCGGCCCGTTGCGCACATCGGACCCAACGAGCGCCCCCGGCACCGGGTAGCGGGGCAAATAGGAAAATTTGTGCGCTATGCCGCGTCGGCGTAGCAGTCGACGATGGACAGATCCAGCGGGAACCGGACCGGAGTGTCCGCGAACAGCAGCGCCGAGGCCCGCTCGCCGGACCGACCGACCACCTCGGCGACCGCCTCGGCCTGCTCGGCCGGGCAGTGCACCATCACCTCGTCGTGCTGGAAGAACACCAGCTCGGCGGCGGTGCCGGCCAGCTCGCCGCGGAGCGTGGCGAGCAGCGTCGAGGCCCACTCCGCGGCGGTGGCCTGGATGACGAAGTTGCGGGTGAACCGTCCCCGGGACCGGGCCGCCCGGGCGCGCGGGGACTGTGGGTCGGCGCCGGCGTCCGGGTCGACGCCCGCGTCGTCGCCGTCGACGAACCCCGCCGTGCCGGGCGGGCAGGTACGCCCGAGCCAGGAACGGACCAGGCCGCCCGCCTCGCCGGTGCGGGCCGCCGCCTCCACGTAGCCGAACGCGGTCGGGTAGCTGCGCTTGAGCACCGCCAGCGCGGGGACGGCCGACCCCCCGGTCTGGCCGTACATCGCACCGAGCAGGGCCACCTTGGCCCGGGCCCGGTCACCGGCGAAGGCGTCCTGGGCCAGGGCCGCGTAGAGGTCGCCCGCCCCGCCGGCCGCCGCGAGCCGGGCGTCGCCGGAGACCGCCGCGA
Organism: Micromonospora sp. CPCC 206171; assembly: GCF_036906755.1. Classification (NCBI taxonomy): domain Bacteria; kingdom Bacillati; phylum Actinomycetota; class Actinomycetes; order Micromonosporales; family Micromonosporaceae; genus Micromonospora; species Micromonospora sp. CPCC 206171. The sequence continues at coordinate 60,131 of NZ_JBAKHT010000027.1, forward strand.
GCACCCGGGGCTCCAGCTGGCCGGCGTCGGCGACCACGAACCGCCAGCCCGGATCGGCCACCACCGCCCGCCGGATCACCTTGGGGATCTGCAACGCGCCACCACCCCGGGTGGCCCACCGGCCGGAGACCACCCCGCCGGGGACGTACTCCGGCTGGAAGCGGCCGTCGGAGACCCAGGCGTCCCGCCAGGCCCGGCCGTGCGCCGTCCAGATCCGGTAGAGCTCCTTGTATTCCAGGACCAGCGGCACGGCCGGATGGTCGACGCCGCGCAGCACCCAGGCCCGGGTGTTGGGCAGCTCCACCCCGGCCCGGGCGAACGCCCGCAGCAGCTCCGCCGGGGAGTCGGCGTGCACCTGACGTACGCCGAAGGCGTCGGCGATCCGGGCGGCCAGCTCGGCGAGCCGGCGGGGCGGACCGCCGACCGGGGACGCCTCGCCGAGCAGCTCGTCGAGGATCGCGTCGTGCACGTCGACGCGCCAGGGCAGGCCGGCGGCGCCCATCTCCACCGCGATCAGCGCGCCGGCCGACTCGGCGGCGACCAGCAGCCGGAACCGGCCCGGGTGCGGCGTGGCCGCGATCCGGGCGAGCTGGTCGGCGTACACCTCGACCAGGGCTTCGATGCCCGGGCCCGGCGGCCCGGGGACGGCGTCGAAGAGCGCGCCCTGGCCGTGCCCGGGCGGCGCGGGCGGTCGGGGCGGCGGGTCGGGCGGCACGGCGGCCCCGGTGAGCCGGGCGTGCGCGGCGGCGAGCGAACGCGGCTCGCCCCAGCGGCCGGCGTGGCCGAGCAGCAGGGCCTCGGTCAGCTCGACGTCGTGGCAGCGCTCCACCCGCACCCCGGCGCGCAGCAGCGCCGGATAGAGCGCGAGGCCGGAGGCCCAGACCCAGCGCGGGTGCTCGGCGGCCTCCCGGGCGGCGATCGCGGCGGCGAGGTCGTCGACGGCGCCGGCCGCGCCGACGGGACGCCCCTGGGCGTCGAGGGGCTGGAGGACTCCCCCGCCCCGCTCGTCCGCCACCACCGCCACCAGCACGGATGCGATTCTGCCTCGCCCCTGTGACACCGACCGACCCGCCCGCCCGCACCTCGCGTCGGGCCTTCGCCGAGCCCCTTGCCGGCGGGGCGTCCTCGGCCGGCTGCGAAGGCAGCGGCGGGGCGAGCCGGCTTGCCGCGTCTGGCCGACCGGCCGAGCAGGAAGCGGTGGCGGGGCAGGCCAGGACGCCGATAAACGGGTCGGTGGATCTTCGCGCTGGTCGGTAGCGTGGGCGGGTGCCCCCGCAGATCCCCCATTCCGAGCCCGGCACTCCGGACACCAGGGGGCCGTTGCGCTACCTGTGGTGGCTGGTCCGCTGCCAGCCCTGGCGGGTGCTGCGCGGCAGCCTGCTCGGCACGGCCTGGATGGTCGGGCTGTCGGTGCGGCCCTGGCTGATCGCCCGCGCGGTTGACGACGGGCTGCGCGCCCACGACAACCGCGCCCTGTGGCTCTGGGTCGCGGCGATCGTCGTCGCGGGGGTGGGCCTGTCCTACCTGGGCATCATGCGGCACCGCACGATGACCTTCATCCGGGAGGACGCCAAGGCCCGCTCGGCCGCCGTCCTGCTGCGGCAGCTGTCCCGGATCGGCGCGGTGCTGCCGCGCCGGGTCGCCGCGGGCGAGGTGGCCACCGTCGGCGGCTCCGACATCGACTGGACGGCGCAGGTGCTGACGCTGACCGGCCCAGGGGTCGGCGCGGTGATCGCCTACGCGGTCATCGCCGTGGTGCTCTGGTCGGTCTCCCCCTTCCTCGCCCTCTGCGTGCTCGTGGGCGTGCCGGCGGTCGGGCTGGTGGTCGGGCCGCTGCTGCGCCGCCTCGACCGCGCCGAGTCGGTCTACCGGCAGCAGCAGGGCGCCCTCACCGCCCGCTCCGGCGACATCGTCGCCGGGCTGCGCGTCCTCGCCGGGGTCGGCGGCCGGGACCTGTTCGCCCGCCGCTACGCCGCCCGGTCCCGCGACCTGCGCGCCGAGGGCTACCGGGTCGGCGCCGTCAACAGCTGGATCGACGCGGCCACGGTCGCCATCCCCGGGCTGTTCCTCGCGGCGGTGGTGTGGCTGGCCGCCCGGATGGCGGTCACCGGCGAGATCAGCATCGGCGAGCTGGTCGCCGTCTACGGATACGTGGCGACCCTCGTCGTGCCGGTCTGGTTCCTGCTGGAGGGCAGCCACGAACTGATCCGTGGCCGGGTGGCCGCCCGCCGGATCGTCGCCCTGCTCGACCTGGTCCCGGACGACGTCGGCGGTCCCCGGACCGGGTCCGGTGAGCCGGGTCGGGTGCCGGCGGCCCGCCGGCCGGCGGCGGTGCCCGCGCCCGATGGTCCCGCCGACCTGCACGATCCGGTGACCGGGCTGACCGTGCGCGCCGGGCGGCTGACCGGGGTCGCCGCGGACGACCCGGCCGAGGCGCTGGCGCTCGCCGACCGGCTCGGCCGGTACGTCGCCTCCGACGTCACCTGGGGTGGCGTGCCGCTGACCGGGATCGCGCTGGACGAGGTCCGGGCCCGGATCCTGGTCGCCGACCACGACTCGTACCTGTTCGCCGGGACGCTGCGCGAGGTCCTGCGCACCCGGCCGGGCGAGGACGACCGGGGCGGGCCGGGAACCGACGAGGAGCCGGTGGTGGCGGCGCTGCGCGCCGCGTCCGCCGAGGACGTCGCCGAGGCGCTGCCGGACGGGCTCGACACCCCGCTCGACGCCCGGGCCCGGACGCTCTCCGGCGGCCAGCGCCAACGGGTGCGCCTGGCCCGGGCGCTGCTCGCCGAGCCGGAGGTGCTCATCCTCGTCGACCCGACGTCCGCCGTGGACGCGCACACCGAGGCGCGGATCGCCGAGCGGCTCCGGGCCGCGCGGGCCGGGCGGACCACCCTCGTGCTGGCCACGTCGCCGCTGCTGCTCGGCCGGGCCGACACGGTCGCCCACCTGCAGGGGGGCCGGATCGTCGGCACCGGCGGCCACGCCGACCTGCTCGACCGGGATCCCGGCTACCGGCGGCTGGTGGCCCGGGACAGCGCCGAGCCGGACGTCGACCGGCCCACCGACGCCGAGGGGGCCCTCCGGTGAGCCGACTGCCGGTGGCCGACCGCGGCGCCGTACGTCGGGCGCTGCGCGACCTGCTCGGCCGGCACCGGCGCGCCGTCCTGGGCGTGCTGGCGCTGCACGGCGCCGCCGCGGTCGCCGGGCTCGCCCCGCCGTGGCTGCTGGGCCGCATCGTCGACCGGGTCACCGGGGGTGCCGGGGTGGCCACCGTCGACCGGCTGGCGCTGGCGATCGGCGGGGCGGTCCTGGTGCAGGCGGTGCTCTCCCGGTACGCCCAGTACGCGGGCCACCGGTTCGGCGAGCGGGCCGTGGCCGAGCTGCGCGAGGACTTCGTCCACCGCACGCTCGAACTGCCCGTCTCCGTCGTCGAGCGGGCCGGCTCCGGCGAACTGGCCACCCGCAGCTCGGTCGACGTGTCCACCGTCGGCACCACCGTCCGCGACGTGGTGCCCACCATGGTCATCGCCTCGGTGCAGCTGACGCTGCTGTTCGGGGCGGTCTTCCTGCTGCACCCGCTGCTCGGCCTGGCGGCGCTGGCCGGGCTGCCGTCGATCGGCGCGGCGCTCCGCTGGTACCTGCGGCGGGCCAGCCCCGCGTACCTGGCCGAGGGCGCGTCGGCCGCCGCGCTGACCGAGACGCTGACCAGCACCGCCGAGGGCGCCCGCACCGTCGAGGCGTTCCGGCTCGCCGACGAGCGGATCGCCCGCGGCACCGCGCGGATCGCCCGGCTGTGGGCCGCGCGGCGGGCGACGCTCGGGCTGCGGACGGTCTTCTTCAGCGTGGTGGAGGCCAGCTATCCGCTGCCGGTCGCCGCGGCGCTGCTCGTCGGCGGGTACCTGCTCGCCCGGGGGGACGTCTCGCTCGGTGCGGTGGTCGCCGCCGCGCTCTACCTGCAACAGGCCATCGAACCGCTGGACCGGCTCCTGCTCTGGACGGAGCAGGCGCAGCGCGGCTTCGCCTCGTTCGCCCGGGTGCTCGGGGTCGGCCTGGTGCCGCCGGAGGCGCCCGGCACCGCGCGCACCCCCCGCGACGAGCGACTCGTCGTACGCGGGGCCCGCTTCTCCTACGCCGCCGGCCACGACGTGCTGCACGGCATCGACCTGGAGGTCCGGCCCGGCGAGCGGCTGGCCGTCGTCGGCCCGTCGGGGGCCGGGAAGTCCACCCTGGCCCGGCTGCTGGCCGGGATCGACGCGCCCCGCCAGGGCGTGGTCAGCATCGGTGGCTGCCCGGTCACCGACCTCGACCCGGCCGAGCGCCGCCGCCGGATCGCCCTGATCACCCAGGAGCACCACGTCTTCATCGGCTCGGTACGCGACAACCTCGCCTTCGCCGCGCCGGACGCCACCGACGAGCAGATGCGCTCCGCGCTGCGCACCGTCGGGGCCGACTGGTACGCCGCACTCCCCGACGGCCTGGACACCCCGCTCGGCGACGGGGCCCGGCAACTCGGCGCGGCCGAGGCCCAGCAGCTCGCCCTCGCCCGGCTGGTGCTCGCCGACCCGCACACGCTGATCCTCGACGAGGCGACCGCCGCCCTCGACCCGACCACCGCCCGGCGTACCGAGCGGGCCCTCGCGGCCGTGCTCACCGGACGCACCGTCATCGCGATCGCGCACCGGCTCAACACCGCGCACGACGCCGACCGGGTCGCCGTGCTGTCCGACGGCCGGATCACCGAGATCGGCACCCACCACGACCTGGTCCGCGCCGACGGCCCCTACGCCGCCCTCTGGCGCTCCTGGCACCCCTGACCCCCGGGCACGTTCCCTCTTGCACGGAAAGAGTGGCTATCCGCGGCGGGATAGCCACTCTTTCCGTGCAAGTGCGTCGACCGGAGGTGGGACGGGGTTACTTGCTGACGCCGGCGGTGAGGCCGGACTGGACCTGGCGCTGGAAGACGACGTAGACGATGAGCACCGGCAGCATCGCCATGGTGACGCCGGCGAACAGCCCCGACCAGTCGGACTTGTAGCCCTGGTTGACCGAGAGCTCGATCAGCCCCTGGGCGATCACCTGGTGCTTCGGCTCGCCGGCGACCGACTGCATGAGCAGGGTCGGCAGGTACCACTGGTTCCATTGGCCCAGCACGTTGAAGATGCCGATGCTGATCAGGCCCGGCTTGGCCATCGGCAGCATGACGCTGAAGAAGGTCCGGGTGTGCGAGGCCCCGTCGACCTGGGCCGCCTCGGCGATCGAGTTGGGCAGCGTCCGGAAGAACGAATGCATGAAGAAGACGGTGAACGACATCGACCAGGCCACATAGACCAGGATCAGCGTGAGGTGCTTGTTCGGGCCGAGCAGCGGGAACACCACGTTCATGTTGTAGACGCCCTTGAACAGTGGCACCGCGGCGAGGTAGATCGGCAGGGTCAGCCCCGACAGGAACATCCAGTAGATCAGCCGGTTGCCCCGGAACTCGTAGCGGGCCAGCGCGTACGCCGCCATCGAGCCCAGCAGCATCGTCAGGGTCACGCTGAAGACGAGCACCAGCAGCGTGTTCAGGAAGAAGCTGTCGATCCCGGCCGTCCAGGCCCGGGCGAAGTTGTCCCACTGCAGCGACTCCGGGAACAGCGACAGCGGCTCGCGGATCACCTCGGAGTCGGTCTTGAGTGCGGACATCACCACCCAGAACAGCGGGTAGACCACCATGATCGCCCACACCGCGAGGAACAGGTGCGAGAAGCCGTTGAATATCCGGCCGCCGACGCTCTTGGCGGCGGCTTCCGCCCGTCGGCTCGCGGCCGGACCGGCCGGCGGCACCGCGTCGGGTCGCCGCTGGCCGGAGGTGTGGGTCACCGTGCTCATCGTCCAGGCCTCCTCAGAACTCGATCCGCTCACGGCGGGTAATCCTCAGCTGGAGGGCGGCCAGCAGGATGGTGAAGATGGCCAGCGCCACGGCGATCGCGCAGGCGTAGCCGAACTGGCCCTTCTGGAACGCGTTGAACTGGATCACCGAGGCGAAGATCTCGCTGGCGTGGTTCGGGCCGCCCTGGCTCGGCGTCATGACGAAGACCAGGGCGTACATGTCCAGGGCGATGAAGCCCAGGTAGACCCAGGCGACCGAGATGGTGTCCCGGAGCAGGGGCAGGGTGACCCGGAAGAAGGTGTGGAAGCGGCCGGCGCCGTCGAGGAGGGCCGCCTCGTAGATGTCCCTCGGGATCGACTGCATGGCCGCCGAGAAGAGCACCATGTAGAAGCCGGCGCCGCTCCACACCGCGATCAGCAGCAGCCACCACAGCACCGCCGGGACGCCGAGGAACGGCTCCGGGTCGGCGGTGAAGGCGATCGGGTTCTGCGGGTCGACCAGGCCGATCTTGGTCAGCAGGCCGTTGATCAGGCCCTGCTGGTCGGACCGGTAGATCTGCTGCCACATGACGGCGATGACCACCAGCGACAGCACCTGCGGGAAGAAGAAGATGACCTTGTAAATGCTCGACCCGAACACCCCGCGGATGCCGGCCCTGTCCTCGCGTCCGCCCACGTTGAGCAGGAACGCGAGGAACAGGGCCAGCGCGATGGTGAACAGCGGCACGGTGACCAGGAAGAAGACGTTGTGCCAGAACGCCTTCCTGATCAGCTCGTCGGAGAACAGCCGGACGTAGTTGTCCAGCCCGACGAAACGCTGGGAATCCGAGTACCCTCCCCAGTCGGTCAGCGAGTATCCCGCCGCCTGCGCGAACGGCCACACCACGTAGAACAGGTACAGCGCAACGGGCAGGGCCAGGAAGCCCGTGACGAAACGCGCGACTCCGTGCCGCATTGGACTCACTCTCTCCGTCGGTCAGGCGGTGCGGGTCTGCTTCTTGATCGACGAGTCCTTGGCGACCTTGTCGGCGGCCGCCTGCATCTTGTCGACGAACTGCTGGGCGGTGAGCCGGCCGGCCATCAGCTCCTCGGAGAGGTTCTGGCTCTCCTTGTCCAGGTCGGCGTAGAAGTCCTGGAACTTGACCGAGATCAGCTCGCTGCCACCGTTCTTCATCAGCGTGTTGGCGCTGGAGAGCGCGGTGTCCTGCACGTTGTCGCCGGAGCCCTTGGTGGAGGCCAGCGACTTGGTCAGCTCGGCGAACTTGGCGGAGCCGGCCTTCGACAGCATCGCCCGCAGGAACTCCTTGGCGGCCTCCTTGTTCGGGGCCTTGCTCGGCACGACGAAGCCCTCGCCCGACGCGGCGAACACGTCCTTCGGCGCCTTGTCGTCGGCGTTGTGCCAGTAGTCCGACAGGGTCATCTCGAAGCCCGGCGGGATGGTGGCGGACATCTCGTTCTTCAGCCAGGTGCCGACCTGGATGAACGCCGCCTTGCCGTCGAGCCAGGCCTGCTGCGACTGGGTGTGGTCGAGCTTGCCCGGCAGCAGCAGCCGGTCCTTGACCAGCTTCTCCCACGGCTCCAGCGCCTTGAGCACGCCGTCGGCCTTCCAGGCGTTCTCCTTCAGGTTGTCGATGTCGATGACGACCTGCTTGCCGGCGGTCTTCCAGATGCTGGCCATGAGCGCCCAGCGCGGGTAGTAGCCGTGCACGGCGTCGTGCACGTACGGTGCCATGCCCTTGGCCTTGATCTTCGGGGCCAGGGCGAAGAACTCTTCCCAGGTGGTTGGCGCCTGCCAACCCTCCTTCTTGAACAGCGCCGCGTTGTACCAGTTGCCCCACACCGTGTACGCCACGTTCACGACGTAGAACTTGCCGTTCTGGGTGCCGTCGCCGACCGTGCCCGGCAGGAGCGAGTCCGCCACGGTGCCCTCGCTGTCCCAGGCGGGTGCGGTGAGCAGGTCGTCGAGCGGCTCGATGGCACCCTCGTTGATCAGCGTGCTGCGGTCCATCATGTCGGCGCCCGAGTTCATGACCAGGTCACTCGGCTGCGTCGCCATCTTCGGCTGCTCTTCGGTCTTGATCTTCTGGGTGGAAGACATGTTGACCGTGATGTTCGGGTGCTTGGCGTTGAAGATGACCTTGTCTTCCTTGGCCCACTGGTCGCCCAGGCCGCCGTTGAAGACGACCACCTTGACGGCGCTGCCGTCCTTCACGCCGAACGGGTTGTCCTTGCTCTTCGCCGTGCCGCCGTTGTCGGACTTGCTCGGCTCGCTGCCGGCGCAGGCGCTGAGCAGGCCGGCGGCCGGGGTGACCAGAAGGCCCGCCGCGGCGGCCCGCCGCAGCAGGGTCCGGCGGTTGAGGTCGCCGGGGGTTTCGGGGGTAAATGACATCGTCGTCTCTCCTTGTGTGTCGGGTCAGGCGGTTCGCCGGAGACGCCCGGCGTACCGCGACTCGAGGGCGAGGTTGTGCTCGTCCCCACCGGGGACGTTGGCGGAGAGGTAGATAGGGGGGACCTCTCCGGCCTGGTGGAACCGTCGTACGACCTCCGCGGTCAACAGCTGCGCCAGCAGCGCGGTGGTGACCGAGGAGACCGCACAGACCGCGCCGCCGCCCTCGAGCGGCAGCAGTGCGTCGCCGTACGGCGCGCCGTTGTCCAGCACGACGTCGGCGAGATCGGCGAGCCGGTGGCCGGACGGGTGGCGCGGGGCCACCCGTGCGGTGTGGGCGACCGAGGTGACCGCGATCAAGGGGTGGCCGCCCGACTTGACCAGCAGCGCCAGCTCGACGACCGAGCCGTTGATGCCGGACTGGGAGGCGACCACGAAGACGTCGGCCGGGTGCGGGTCGGCGAGGGCGTACAGCTGGTGGGCGACGGCCGGGTCGCGCTCCAGCTTCGGATCGGCGAGCAGGTCGCGCGGCGCGTCGCCGTGCAGCACCAGGTCGTGCAGGGAGAGCCGGTTGGTGGGGACCAGCCCGCCGGCCCGGGCGACCAGCTCGGCGGCGAACGCCTCGGAGTGCCCGGCGCCGAAGGCCTGGAGCACCCCGCCGGCCCGCAGGCTGGCCACGATCAGGTCGGCGGCCTGTCCGATCGCCTCGGTCTGCGAGTCGACCACCCGGTCGAGCACCGGGCGGACCGCCTCGGCGTACCCCTGAGCGCTGATCATGAGGCGGCCCCCTTCGCGGCCTTGTGCCCGTCGACGGCCTGGGCGGTACGCCGGAAGGCCGCGTGGGCGCGGTCGTGGGTGCGCTGCGCCACGGCGATGTAGAGCAGGTCGAGCACGACGAGCTGCGGGTGCCGGGCGGAGAGCGCGTCCGGCCGGAAGGTGGTGGCCTGGCTGGCGGTGACCAGCACGATGTCGGCCAGCTCGGCCAGCGGCGAGCGCGGGAAGCCGGTCAGCGCCACGGTGGTCGCGCCCCGGCTGCCGGCCTCGGCGAGCATCTCGATGGTCTCCCGGGTCTGCCCGGTGTGCGAGATGCCGAGCGCGACGTCCCCGACGCCGAGCAGCGCCGCGCTGGCCAGCCCCTCGTGCACGTCGCTCCAGGCCCAGGCGGCCACGCCGATGCGGTGCAGGCTGAACTGCATCTCCTCACCGACCAGGGCGCTGCCACTGGCGCCGAAGATGTTCACCCGGGACGCGCCGGCGATGGCCACCGCCGCCCGTTCCACCTCGGCGAGGTCGAGCAGGCTGGCGGTGTCGTGCATGGCGCGGGTGTCGGCGGCCATGATCTGGCCGAGCACCCGCTCCAGGGGGTCGCTGGGCTGGATCTCGCGGCCGATGTCGACGGTCCACCCGGCTGACCGGGCCCGGCCGGTCTCGGAGGCGATGCCGAGCCGCAGGTCGGCGTAGCCGTCGAAGCCCATGGCGCGGCAGAACCGGGTGATGGTGGCCGGCGAGGTGCCGCTGCGCTCGGCCAGCTCGACGATGGTGGCCCGGGCGGCCGCCTCCGGGTCGCTGAGCACGTGCTCGGCGACCCGGCGCAACGCCCCCGTCAGCTCACCCGCGCCGGCCCGGACCCGGGCCAGCACCCCGTCGGCGCCCCGCCGGTCGACCGTGTCGGCGTCGACCACCGCGGTCCCCGCGGAAGTGTCCACCTCATGATCCACCATCGGAGCGCCTTTCGGAAAAGAGTGTTTACTGTTAGTGGTAAAAGTTCTTACTGAAGGCCCCTCCGTGTCAATAGCGTGGGCGAAGTTTTCAAACTGTTACCTGGCGCACACCGGCCGCGCCGACCGCCGATCTTGCCTTGCGGGCCCGGATCGGACCAGCATGAACCCACCCGTACCGCCGCACCGGGAGGCCCGTGAGCATGTCCGACACCGTCGTGGTCGGTCTCGACGTCGGAGGTACGTCCACCCGCGCGACCGCGCTGACCCTGGGCGGCGCACGCCTGGGCACCGGCCGGGCCGGCGGCGGCAACCCGACCAGTCACGGCGCCGACCGCGCCGCCGCCGAGCTGCTGACCGCGCTGCGCGGCGCGCTCGCCGGGGTCGACCCGGCCCGGGTACGCGCCGGCACGATCGGCCTCGCGGGCGCCGCCCGCCTGCTTGCCGACCCGGCGGGGCGGGCCGCCTTCGACCGGGCCTGGGCCGAGGCCGGCCTGCGCTGCCCGTACGCGGTGCACGGCGACGCCCTCGTCGCGTACGCCTCGGGCACCGCCGCCCCGGACGGCACCGTGCTGATCGCCGGCACCGGCGCGATCGCCGCCCAGGTACGCGACCTGCGGCTGGACCGGGTCGCCGACGGTCACGGCTGGCTGCTGGGCGACGCCGGCTCCGGCTTCTGGCTGGGCCGGGAGGCGGTCCGCCGGCTGCTGGCGACCCTGGACAGCGCCGGGGCACCCGGCCCGCTGGGCCGCCGGTTGCTCACCGAACTGCTCGGCACCGCCGAGGTGGCGGAGCGCCCCCGCGACACCGTCGACGCGCTCATCCAGGCGGTGACCCGGCGGCCCCCGGTCGAGCTGGCCCGGGTCGCGCCGCTGGTGGTGGCCGCCGCCGTCGAGGGCGAGCCGGCGGCGGTCGCACTGATCGAACGGGCCGCCGCGCACCTGGTCGAGAGCGCCGGGCGAATCCGGCCGGACGGCGCGGTCACGCCGATCGTGCTCGGCGGCGGACTGCTCACCGAGGACACCCCGCTGGCGGCGGCCGTCCGCGCCGAGGCGCACCGGCACTGGCCGGACGCCCCGGTACGCCCGGCCGGCGACGGGGCGGCCGGGGCGGCCTGGCTCGCCGCCCGGGAGCTGCCCGAGGTGACCGATCCCGTCGCGCTGCACGCCCTGCTGGTCCCCGCCACCGCCTGACCCCGCCGCCTCGGCTCGACGCGGGCCGGGCCGGCCCACCTCCTATCGACGCGGGCCGGCCGCCGAGGGCGTCCCGCGCACCGCGCAGCCGGAACCACGCCCGTCAGTCGGCGGCCAGGATCTCCTCCAGCCGGCGCCAGACGTGCGAGCGCCAGCCGCCGCCGAGCAGGGTGGCCGTGCGCTGCTGGACCGGGTCGTCGGGATCGAAGCCGCTGTGCTCCAGGAAGAGCCGGGTGCCCCGCCCCTCCGGGGCGAGGGTCCAGCTCACCTCGGTGTCGAGCGGCCCGCCGCGCCAGGCCCAGCGCAGCCGGCGCGGCGGGTCCACCTCCAGCACCTCGCAGTGCACCACGCCGTCGAAGCCCTGGGCCGGCCGCGGCTCGGTACGGAACGTGAACCGGTGCCCGACGACCGGCGCGACGTCGTTCGGCATCAGCCAGCGGGCGAGCAGGTCGGGCTCGGTCAGCACCCGCCACACCTTCGCCGGCGGGTGCGGCAGGAACTCATCGACCCGGATCGTCGTGGTGGGCTCAGTCATCGGGCAGCCCGTCGAGGACGTCCCGCAGCTCGGCCAGCTTCGCCCGCCAGAACCGCTCGTACGGGGTGAGCCAGTCGGCCACCTCGCGCAGCGGCTCCGGGCGCAACGCGTAGAGCCGCTGCCGGCCGACGGGGCGTTCGGTCACCAGGCCGGCGTCCTTGAGCACCCGCAGGTGCTCCGACAGGCTGGGCCGGCGCATGTCGAAGTGGGTGGCGAGCCGCTGCACCGGCTGCTCGCCACGCTCGCGCAGCAGCCGGAGCACCTCGCGGCGGGTGGGGTTGGCCAGTGCCGCGAAGACGTCGGTCTCAGACACGGGTGGACTGGAGCACGATGCCGTTGCCGTCCGGGTCGTGGAAGGTGGCGTAGCGCCCCCACGGGGCGACCTGGATGTCGCTCTCGAAGTCGACGCCCCGGTCGCGCAGGGTGGCCACGTCGCCGTCGAGGTCGTCGGTCTCCAGCACCAGGCCCTTGAGCGAGCCGGGCGGCATGGTCGGGAACCAGGTGACCAGGGTGAGGGCGGTGGCGGCGCCCTTCGGGGCCACCTGCACCCAGCGCCCGCCCGGGCCCATCGGGTTGTCCCACACCAGGTCGAAGCCGAGGACGTCGACGTAGAAGTCACGGGCCCGGTCCTGGTCGCTGACGGGCACGGAGAGCAGCTGCACATGGGTCACGGTCATGCGCCCACCATAGGTAGGACTTTTCCTACCGGTCAAGCCGGGGGTCGGGAGGGGTGGCGGCGACCGGGCCGCGCACCTTCCGCCGAGGGTCGCCGTTCATCATGATCGGTATCGGACAGGCGTCACTTGAGCTGACCGGCGGTCAGGCCGGACTGGACCTGCCGCTGGAAGGCCACGTAGACGGCGAGCACGGGTAGCACCGCGATGGTGAGGCCGGCGAAGAGCCGGGCGTAGTCACCGGCGTAACCCTGGCTGACCGAGAGCGCGAAGAGCCCCTGGGCGAGCACCCACTTCGACTCGTCGCCCTGCATCAGCACCTGCGGCAGCAGGAACTGGTTCCAGTGGCTGAGGAAGTTGAAGATCGCCACGCTGATCAGTCCCGGACGGGCCATCGGCAGCATCACCCGGAAGAAGAGCCGGAAGTGGCCGCAGCCGTCGACCAGCGCCGCCTCCGCCACCGAGGTCGGCAGGGTGCGGAAGAAGGCGGTCATGAAGAAGACCGTGAACGGCAGCGAGTACGCCGCGTACACCAGGATCAGGCCGGTCCAGGTGCCGAAGAGCCCGGCGTTGCGGACCACGAAGAAGAGCGGCACCAGGGCGAGGAAGACCGGGAACATCAGGCCGCCGACGAAGAGGTAGTAGACGAACTGCCGGCCCCGGAACTCGTACCGGGCGAAGACGTACGCGGCGGTGGCGCCCATCAGCATGGTCAGGCTGACCGAGCCGGCCACCACCACGAGGCTGTTGAGGAAGTACCGGCCGATGTGCGCGCCGGTCCAGGCCCGGGCCCAGTTGTCGAAGCGCAGCGTCTCGGGCAGCCCCCACGGGTCGCCGAGGATCTCGCCGTTGCTCTTGAACGAGCTGACGAACATCCACAGCAGCGGCAGCACCGTCAGCGCGGTCCAGACCAGCAGGAAGCCATGCGAGAAGACGTTGGCGACGCCGAGTTCGCGGCGGACCGGGCGGTCGGCCGAGCGCGCGGTCGTCGCGGCGACCGGGGCGGCCTCGTCCAGGGTGGTCAAGAGTACTCGATTCGGTCGCGTCGGCCGGCGCGCAGGGACAGCACCGCCACCGACAGGGTCAGGAAGAACATCACCACGCCGATCGCCGAGGCGTAGCCGAACTTGGTCTCGCTGCCGAACGCGGTGTCGTACATCCGCACGCCGATCACGTCGGTGGAGAAGTTGGGGCCGCCGTTGGTCATCAGCTGCACCAGGATGAACCCGTCGAGGGCGAAGATGGCCAGGTAGACCCAGGCGACCTGGACGGTGTCCCAGAGCAGCGGCAGGGTGACCCGGCGCAGGGTGGTCAGCCGGGACGCCCCGTCGAGCAGCACCGCCTCGTAGATCTCCTTCGGCACGGCCGACATCGCGGCGCCGAAGAGCACCACGTAGAAGCCGACGTTGCTCCAGACCATCACGGCCAGCACGCACCAGAAGGCGGTCCGCGGGTCGCCGAGCCAGGTGGGCGAGCCGAGCCCCACCCCGTGCAGCGCGCTGGTGAGCAGGCCCTTGTTGGGGTGGTAGACCTCCTTCCAGAGCAGCGCGATGATCACCACCGAGAGCACCTGGGGGAAGAAGTAGACGGTGCGGTAGAGGGCGCTGCCGCGTACCCCGGTCACCCCGGCCCGGCCCTTGCGCCCGCCCATGTTGAGCATGGTGGCGAAGAAGAGCCCGAGGACGATCGTCAGCACCGGCACCAGGGCCAGCAGGATCGCGTTGTTCTTCAGCGCGTTCCAGACGTAGTCGTCGTGCCAGAGCGCACGGAAGTTGGCCAGCCCGACGGAGTTGGCGTCGGCGGAGTAGCCGAGCCAGTCGGTGGTGGAGATCTGGAACGCCTGCAGGTACGGCGATACGACGAAGATGACGTAGAGCAGCACCGGCGGCACCAGGAAGGTGACGATCAGCGGGTACTTGCCATGTTTCACGGTGGGCCCCAACTCCCGGCGGTCGGCCGGCGGGGACCGTGGACGGTCCCCACCGGCCGGGTTGTCACGCGGTGCGCTTGTACTTCTTGACCGAGCTGTCCTGGGCGATCGAGTCGGCGCCCTTCTGGCACTGGTCGAGGAACTCCGCCGGGCCGATCCGGCCACTGAAGAACTCGCCGCACGCGGCGTCGACGAGGTTGCGCTCCAGCTTGCGGTAGTAGTTGTTGTAGACCCAGTTGAAGCCGTTGGTGCCGGAGGCGTCCAGCGCCTTCACCACGGTGCTCAGCCCGTACGGCAGCTCGACGCCGTCGGTGGCGCCGGCGACCACGGTGAGGCTGGAGACCTTCTTGGTGAAGTCCTGGGCGCCCTTCTTGGACAGCATGGTCCGGAAGTACTCCAGGCCACCGGCGACGTTCTTCGCCTTCGCCGGCACCATGAACGGCTCACCCGCGGTGCCCCGGACCGCCTCGAACGGCAGCTTGTCGCCACTGCCCAGGCTGGGCGTCGGCTGGACGGTCATGTTGAACCCGGCCGGCGTGACGTCCTTCTGCTCGCTCTCCAGCCAGGAACCGCAGGAGATGAAGGCGGCCTTGCCCTGGCACCAGGCGGTCTGCGACTGCTTGTGGTCCAGGCCGGGCGAGCCCTCCAGGATGTACTTGTCCTTGACGATCTGGTGCCAGGCGTCGGCCGCGGCCTTCATCGCGTCGGACTTCCAGGCGTTCGGCTCCAGGTTGTCGATCGCGGTGGCGACCGACGGTCCGCCGAACTTGATCGCGGTGGAGATCAGCGGCCAGCTCATGTAGCGCGGGTGCAGGCCGGCGTACGTCCAGGGGGCGATCCCGGCGGCCTTGATCTGCTTGCAGAGTGCGATGTGGTCGTCCCAGGTCTTCCCGTACGACCAGTTGCGCTCGCCGAACAGCTTGGTGGAGTGCCAGATGCCGTAGACGGTGTAGGTGTAGTTGAACACCAGGAACTTGCCGTCGTACGAGCCGACCTCGACCGCGCCGGGCAGCAGGGTGTCCTTGACGGTCTTGCCGGGGATGTCGAGGCTCGGGGCGGCGAGCAGTTCCCCGAGGTCGGCGAGGGCGTTCTGCGAGACCAGGCCGTTGAAGTCGATCTGGCCGGCGCCGGAGTTGTTGACCACGTCGGGCGGGGTGCCGTCGACGAAGCGCGGCTGGAGGGTCTTGCTGATCTCCTGCGTGGCCGAGTGCTTGATCTCGGCCTTCGGGTACTTCTCCTTGTACATGGCCTCGTGGGCCTTGGCGTACTCCTCGCCGAAGCCGCCGTTGAAGATCACCACCTCGAGCGGAGCGTCCTCCTTGACCCCGAGGGGGTTCTGCTCGCTCTTGGTGCCCTGGTAGGTGCCGCCGTCGGCCTTGTCGTCGCCACCGCCGGTGGCGCAGCCGGCGAGCAGGCCCGCCGCGGGGGTGGCCAGCAGGCCGGCGGCGGCGGTACGCCGCAGGATCTCACGCCTGTTCATCAGCTCTCCTCGGTTCGGGTGGGGCGGATCGCCGATGACATCCGGTGGCGTCCGCCGGTCGAGGCACGTTGATTCTCTTCAGTTTGCCTGTTGTTGCTGAAGAATTTCTACGGCAGGAGCGCGCCGACTTCAAGACCCGGCGGCCGATCCGTTATCACCACCGGCCGGACCGGGCTGGCATAGCCTGAGCGCATGCGCCGCCTGGGCCAGCTCGCGGAGCGGACCCCGGCCGGACGGGAACGCTACGTCGACCTGCTCCGCGCGCTCGCGATCGCCATGGTCGTCGCCGGCCACTGGGGCGCCACCGTGCTCGGCCGGGACCCGGCCGGCCGGCCGACCGGGCACTCCGCGCTCGCCGACCTGCCGTGGGCGTACCCGCTCACCTGGCTGGCCCAGGTGATGCCGGTCTTCTTCCTGGTCGGCGGCTACGCCAACGCGGCGTCCCTGACCCGCCACCGGGCCCGCGGCGGCGACGCGGCCGGCTGGCTGCTGGACCGCAGCGCCCGGCTGGTCCGCCCCACCAGCGCGCTGCTGCTGGTGCTCACCGTCGCCGCGGCGCTGGGCCGGCTGCGCGGCACCGACCTCACCCACCTGCGCACGGTGATCTGGTACGCCACCATCCCGTTGTGGTTCCTGGTCGCCTACCTGGTGGTCGTGGCCCTCACCCCGCCGATGTACGCGCTGCACCGCCGCTACGGGCTCGCCGTGCCGCTGGCGCTCGTCGCCCTGGTGGCGCTGGGCGACCTCGGCCGGCTGACCGGGCCGGCGACGCTGGCCGCCGGCAACTACCTCTTCGGCTGGCTGGCGGTGCACCAGCTCGGCTTCGCCTGGTACGACGCCCGCACCCCCGCGACCGGGCCGCCGTCCGG
This sequence comes from Micromonospora sp. CPCC 206171, assembly GCF_036906755.1. Taxonomy (NCBI): domain Bacteria; kingdom Bacillati; phylum Actinomycetota; class Actinomycetes; order Micromonosporales; family Micromonosporaceae; genus Micromonospora; species Micromonospora sp. CPCC 206171. Next base: position 76,787 of record NZ_JBAKHT010000027.1, read on the forward strand.
GCCTTCGGAGCCGTCCGAGACCGCACCACCCGCGGCAGAGACGGCCGTGCCGCACCCGGCGTCGGGGTCCGACCGGCCGGGGGTACGCCGGCGACGCCTGCCCACCTCCCGGCCGGTGGCGCTGGCGCTGCTGGTCGGGGGCCTGACCGCGCTGATCCTGCTCACCGTCGTCGGGCCGTGGCCGGTGGCGATGCTGAAAGTGCCCGGCGAGCGGCTGGACAACGCCTCGCCGCCGAGCCTGGCGCTGCTCGCCCTCGCCGCGGCCCAGCTCGGGCTGATCCTGCTGCTGCGCGCCCCGGCGCGGCGCTGGCTGGGCCGGCCCCGACCGTGGCGGGTGGTGATCGGGGTCAACCTGGTGGTACTGACGGTATTCCTCTGGCACCTGACCGCCGCCGTGCTGCTGATCGGGCTGCTCGACGCCGTCGGCCTGCTGCCCACCCCGCCGGTCGGCTCGGCCGCCTGGTGGGGTTGGCGGGTGCCCTGGCTGCTGCTGCTCGCCGTGGTGCTGGCCGTGCTGGTCGCCGTCTTCGGCCCGATCGAGACGCGCAGCGCCCGGCACCGCACCGGGCGGCGGATTCGCCGGGCCGGCCGGGTCCGCGCGGTGCTGACCGTTGCCGGGTACGCCGCCGTCATCGGCGGGCTGCTGGTCAACAGCGCCACCCCGAAGGCCGCCCCGGAGCCGCTCGGCACGCCCGTCCCGGCGCTGGTGACGTACCTGGCCGGGGCGGGCGTGCTGCGGTTGCTCAGGTCTGGGTGGGGAAGCCGAGGTTGACCCCGCCGTGGCGCGGGTCGAGCCAGCGACTGGTGACCACCTTGCCCCGGGTGAAGAAGCGCACCCCGTCCTCGCCGTGCGCGTGCAGGTCGCCGAAGAGGGACGACTTCCACCCGCCGAACGAGTAGTACGCCATCGGCACCGGGATCGGCACGTTGATCCCGACCATGCCGACCTCGACCTCGTGCTGGTAGCGGCGGGCGGCGCCGCCGTCGTCGGTGAAGATCGCCGTGCCGTTGCCGTACGGGTTGGCGTTGACCAGCTCGACCGCCTCGTCGTACGAGCCGACCCGGACGACGCCGAGCACCGGGCCGAAGATCTCGTCGGTGTAGATCGACATGTCCGGGGTGACCCGGTCGAACAGGGTCGGCCCGAGCCAGAAACCGCCGGAGTCCCCGTCCGGGGTGACGTCCCGGCCGTCGACCACCGGCACCGCGCCGGCCGCCACGCCGGACGCCACGTAGGAGCGGACCCGCTCGGCGTGCGCGGCGGTGACCAGCGGACCCATGTCGCAGCCGCGCCGCCCGTCGCCGGTGCGCAGCCCGGACATCCGTTCGGCGATCTTCGCGACCAGGGCGTCGGCGACCGGCTCGACGGCGACCAGCGCCGAGATCGCCATGCACCGCTCCCCCGCCGAGCCGAAGCCGGCGTTGACCGCCGCGTCCGCGGCCAGGTCCAGGTCGGCGTCGGGCAGCACCACCATGTGGTTCTTCGCCCCGCCGAGCGCCTGCACCCGCTTGCCGGCCATCGACCCGCGCTGGTGCACGTACCGGGCGACCGGGGTGGAGCCGACGAACGACACCGCCCGCACCGAGGGGTGGTCCAGCAGCGCGTCGACCGCCTCCTTGTCGCCGTTGACCACGTTCAGCACGCCGTCGGGCAGGCCCGCCTCGGCGAACCACTCGGCCAGCAGCAGCGCGGCGCTCGGGTCCTTCTCGCTCGGCTTGAGCACCACCGCGTTGCCGCAGGCCACCGCCACCGGCACGAACCACAGCGGGACCATCACCGGGAAGTTGAACGGCGAGATCACCGCCACCACGCCCAGCGGCTGCCGGAGGCTGTACGAGTCGACCTCGGTGGAGACGTTCTCGCTGAAGCCGCCGCGCAGCGCGGACGGGATGCCGCAGGCGTACTCGATCACCTCCAGGCCGCGCTGCACCTCGCCGGCGGCGTCCGCGAGCACCTTGCCGTGCTCGGCGGTGATCACCGCGGCGAGCCGGTCGCGGCGGGCGTGCACCAGCTCCCGGAAGGCGAACAGCACCGCCGTGCGCTTCGCCAGCGACGCGTCCCGCCAGGCCCGCGCCGCGCGCTCGGCCGCCTCCACCGCGACCGCGACGTCCGCGGCCGAGGCCAGCTCCACCTCCCCGGTACGCCGGCCGGTGGCCGGGTCGAAGACGTCCCCGCGCCGCGGCGAGCCGCCGGAGACCCGCTTGCCGTCGACGAAGTGCCCGATGACCGTCACGTCGTCCGTCCCGCTCATGCCGCCACCTCCGCCGAGGCGCAGGAGCGGATGGCGTCGACGAGAATGGCCAGCCCCTCGCGGGCCTCGTCCTCGGTCAGCGTCAGCGGCGGGCCCATCCGCAGCACGTTGCCGTGCAGGCCGCCCTTGCCGGCGAGCAGCCCACCGGCCCGGCACGCCTCGAAGACGCGGGTGGTCAGCGCCGGGTCCGGCTCGGTGCCGCCCGGCCGGACGAACTCGACGCCGAGCATCAGCCCCTTGCCGCGTACCTCGGCGACGCAGTCGAGGCCGGCCACGGCGGCGCGCAGGCCGTCGGCGAGGATCGCGCCGGTGCGGGCCGCGTTGGCCTGCAGGTCGTGGTCGCGCAGGTAGTCCAGGACGGCGTTGCCGGCGGCGGTGGAGATCGGGTTGCCGCCGAAGGTGGAGAAGCTGATCGCCGGCACCGACTCCAGCACGTCGGCCCGGCCGACCACGCCGGCGAGGGCGAAGCCGTTGCCGACACCCTTGGCGAAGGTGAGCAGGTCCGGGGTGACGCCGTGCGCCTGGTAGCCCCAGAAGTGCTCGCCGGTACGCCCCCAGCCGGTCTGCACCTCGTCGGAGATCAGCAGGATGCCGTGCTCGTCGAGGACCTTCTTCCAGGCCGCGAAGAGCCCGTCCGGCGGGGCCACGAAGCCGCCCACGCCCTGGATCGGCTCGGCGATCAGGCAGGCCACGTCGCCGGCGGTCTGGGTGGCCAGCACCTCGCGCAGGTCCTCCACCGCCGCGTCGATCCGGTCGTCGGCGTCGAGGCGGGCCAGCAGGCCGCGCAGCCGCTCGCCGGAGTGCAGCCAGGCCACCTGGAGCGGGTTGAGCGCGCTCGCCGACCAGCCGCGGTTGCCGGTGACGCCCATCGCCGCGTACGACCGGCCGTGGTAGCTGTTGCGCACCGCCAGGATCTGGTGGGAGCGGCGGTGGTTGGTGGCGACCAGCAGGGCGGCCTCGTTCGCCTCGGTGCCGGAGTTGGTGAAGAAGACCCGGGCGTCCGGGATGCCGGAGAGCCGGGCGATCTTCTCCGCCAGCTCCACCTGCTGGCGGATCAGGTAGAGCGTGGAGCTGTGCACGATGCCGGTGCGCAGCTGGCGCTCCACCGCCTCCCGGATCTCCGGGATGTCGTAGCCGATCATGTTGGTCAGCACGCCGCCGAAGAAGTCCAGATAGGTCCGGCCCTGCGCGTCGGTCACCCGGCGACCCGAGCCGGACACCAGCTCGATCGGTTCGGCGTAGTAGAGCGGCATCCAGGACGGGAGCACGGCCCGGTGTCGGGCCAGCAGGTCGTCGGAGGTCATCGTCGCACCCTTCAGCGGCGGCGGATTCGCGTTCCTCGCACGCTTCCACCAGCCGACGACAGGGACAACTGTCACTGTGTAGCCCAGCCGGGGTGGCGGCCTGACAGCGCGTCAACCTGCCCGGTGCGGTTTCCGGGGCGGACCTCCTCCTTCGCAGCCCTTTCGGTGGACATCGGACCGATCCGCGACTCATTCCGCAGGGCGGCGGCCGGCTGGACCGCTCGCCCTACGCTGGGCCGGTCCCCCGGGTGGCAGGAGGTCCGACATGCGGCTGGCGCAGACCATCGCGGAGCTGGAGCGGACGGCCGCGCGGGAGGTGGGCCGGGGCAGCGAGCGGCTGGCCGTACCGGCGGCCGGCGGCCTGCTCGCCGCCGCCCGCTCGCTCGCCGCCGCGCCCGACGCCGCCGTTCTCACCGGGTTCTACATTCCCGCCGCCGACCCACCCGCGGCGGAGACCGACGGTCCGATCGGGGCGGTCCAGCTCGCCGCCGCGCTGCGGGCGCTCGGCGGCGAGGTCCGGCTGGTCACCGACGCCCCCTGCGCGCCGGTGGTCGCCGCCGCGCTCGAGGCCGCCGCACCGGACGTGCCGCTGGACGTGGCGCCGGTCCAGGGGTACGACGACTGGGCCGGCACCGTCCTGCCCCGCTACGCCGCGCTCTCGCACCTGATCGCCTGCGAGCGGGTCGGCCCCTGCCTCGACGGGTGCCCGCGCAACATGCGGGGCGAGGACATCGGCGCCCACACCGCGCCGCTGGACCGGCTCTACGCCGCCGGTTCCGGCTACCGGATCGGCATCGGCGACGGTGGCAACGAGCTCGGCATGGGCCGACTGCCGGCCGAGCTGGTGGGCCGGGTGGTGGACCGGGGCGAGCGGATCCACTGCGTGGTCGGCTGCGACGCGCTGCTCGTCGGCGGCACGTCCAACTGGGCCGCCGCGGCGCTGGTGGGTGCGCTGGCGCTGCTGCGCCCCGAGGTGCCCGCCCTACGCGACCTGCTCCGCCCCGAGTGGTCGTACGCCGTGCTGACCGAGATCGTGACCCGGGCGGGCGCGGTGGACGGCGTACGCCGGCGGGCCGAGGTCAGCGTCGACGGCCTGGACTGGCCCGCGTACGCCGAGCCGCTGACCCGGATCGCGGAGCTGGTCGCCGCGGCGGGTTGACCGGCGGGCGGCGGTCTCAGGCGGTCGCGCGACGCTCGGCGGCGGTCGGACGCGGCCGGGGCCGGGCGCGCGGGGCGCCGGCCGCACCCTCCGGCGCGGGCCGGGTCGAGGGGTCCGGCGCGGGCCGGGCCGAGGGGTC
>NZ_JBAKHT010000028.1:0-77686 GCF_036906755.1 Micromonospora sp. CPCC 206171
TCCGCCTGCGCCCCACCCCGCACGAGTTCGCCATGTACTTCGACTGCTGAGCAGTCGACCGACCCCGACCTACCGGCCGGGATCACGAGGCGGATCGGGGGCTCGACCACGGCCGACCAGCCGCTGTCAGCGGCCCGACCGGCCCGCCGACCACGATGGCAGCACGCCGCGCCGCGGTACCCCAGCACACTGCGCACGATCGGACGTGACCATGAAGCCGCACCGAGTCGCCGCCCCCGCGACACCCACTCCCACCATCCTCACCCTGGGAGTGGAGGAGGAGTTCCTGCTCCTGGACCCGGCCACCGGGGAGAGCCTGCCCGTCGCCGACCAGGTGCTGCACACGCTGTCGGGGGCCGCTCGGGAGCAGAGCCGGCAGGAGTTCCGGCACAGCCTGGTGGAGATGGTCACCCCCGTCTGCACCGACCTGGCACAGCTGCGCGAACACCTGGTCGCGCTGCGCGCCTCGTCGCGGTCGGGGCCACCCCGGTGTGCGAAGCGCACCGTACGGTGCCGGACGAGCAGCGCTACCACGCCATGTCCCGCCGGTTCGGTCCGGTGGCCCACGACCCCGCGGTCTGCGGCTGCCACATCCACGTCGGCGTGCCGGACCGGGAGCTGGCCGTGCAGGTGTGCAACCACCTGCGCCCGTGGCTGCCGGTGGTGCAGGCGCTCACCGCCAACTCCCCCCTGCACGACGGAAGGGACACCGGGCACGCCAGCTGGCGGTCCATGCAGCTGGAACGCTGGCCGAGCATCGGACCCACCCCGCACTTCGAGTCGGTCGCCGACTACGACGCCACCGTGCAGGAGTTGATCGCCGCGGGGATCATGCTCGACGCCGCGATGGTCTACTGGTACGCCCGCCCGTCCGCCGCGTACCCGACGGTGGAGATCCGGGTCGGCGACGTCTGCCCCACGGTTGACGACACGGTGCTGGTCGCCGCGCTGGTCAGGGCGCTGGTCGCCACCATGGCCGACGACGTCCGCGCCGGGGTCCGCGCCACTGAGATCCGGGACTGCCTGGTCGCCGCCGCGCACTGGCGAGCCGCCCACAACGGGGTCGACGGTGACCTCATCGACCTGCGCGGCGGCGGCGCCCGCCCCGCCTGGGACCTGATCGACGAGCTCCTCGTCACCGTCGCGTCCGCGTTGACCCGGCACGGCGATCTGGACCCGGTGCTGCGCCAGCTCGACCGGATACGCCGGGACGGCACCGGCGCGACCCGACAGCGGCGGATCCTCGCCCGCACCGACGGCGACGTCCAGGCCGTTCTGGATCACCTGACCGCCCAGACCATCGCCCACTGAACCGGCGGCGGGGCGGGCTGAGCCGACGAGCGAGCGCGCCGGGAGTCAGTGGATGTCGTGGGCTTGGAGCCAGAGCTCCAGCAGGCCGAGCTGCCAGAGCTTGTTGCTGCCGGCGGCGGCCTGCGCCTGGGCCGAATCGGCGAGCAGCTCGGCGACGTACCCGGGCCGGAACAGGCCGCGCTCCCGGGCGGCCGGCGCGGTCAGGGCCTCCTCGACGAGGTGCCGCACCGGCCCGTCGACATTGCGCAGGGCGGGAACCGGGAAGTAGCCCTTGGGCCGGTCGATCACCTCGGCCGGCAACACCTCCCGGGCCACCTCCTTGAGCAACCCCTTGCCGCCCTGCGCCACCTTGTGCTCCGGCGGGCAGACCGCGGCGAGGGCGACGAGATCCTGGTCCAGAAACGGGGTGCGCACCTCCAGCCCCCACGCCATGCTCATGCTGTCCACCCGCTTCACCGGGTCGTCCGGCAGCATCAGGTGGGTGTCCAGACGCAGCACCGCGTCCAGCGCGGTGTCCGCACCGGGCGCGGCCAGGTGCGCGGCGAGCAGTTCGCGGCTGGCGTCGTGGCCGCACGCGTACGCCGGGTCGACCACCCGGTCCAGTTCCGCGTGGTCGTGGTCGAAGAACGCGGCGGCGAACGCCTCGGCGGCACCCTCGCGGGGTACCCGGGTGAGCGGCTGGTGGTAGGCGTAGCCGGCGAAGACCTCGTCGGCGCCCTGACCCGACTGGGCCACCTTGACCTGGCGGGCCACCTGCTCGGAGAGCAGGTGGAAGGCGACCACGTCATGGCTGCCCATCGGCTCGGTCATCGCCTCGATCGTCCGGCGGACCGCCGGCACCAGGTCGTCGTTGCCGAGTTGGATGCGCTGGTGGTTGGTGCCGAAGGTGGCGGCGACCAGGTCGGAGTAGTGGAACTCGTCGCCCACCTCGCCGCCTCGGCTGTCGAAGCCGATGCTGAACGTCTGGAGGTGGTGCTGCCCGGCCTCGGCGAGCAACGCCACGATCATGCTGGAGTCCAGGCCGCCGGAGAGCAGCACCCCGACCGGTACGTCCGCCACCAGCCGCCGCCGCACGGCCGTGCGCAGCGCGTCGCCGGTCGCGGCCTGCCAGTCCCGCGCGTCCATGCCGGCGTGCGCCGGATTCCGTTGGTAGTCGGGCTGCCAGTAGACGCGCTCGCGGCTGCGCCCGCCGGACTCCACCACCCGCAGCGTGGCCGGGGGCAGCTTGCGCACGCCGCGCAGGATGGTCCGGGGCGCCGGCACGATCGAATGCCAGGAGAGGTAGTGGTGCAGCGCCACCGGATCGATGCCGGTGTCCACGTCCCCGGCGGCCAGCAGCGCCGGCAGGGTGGAGGCGAACCGTAGCCGCCCCGGCGACTCCGCCAGGTAGAGCGGCTTGATACCCAGCCGGTCCCGGGCCAGCACCAGCCGGCGCCGCCGCCGGTCCACGAGCACCACGGCGAACATGCCGACCAGGTGGTCGACGAACTGCTCACCCCACTGCGCGTACGCCACGAGGATGACCTCGGTATCGCTGGTGGAGTGGAAGGTGTGCCCGGCCTCCCGCAGCTCGTCGCGCAGCTGGGGATAGTTGTAGACGCAACCGTTGAACACCAGCCCCAGCCCCAGGTCCTCACGCACCATGGGCTGGCCGCCCGCCTCGGACAGGTCGATGACGGTCAGCCGGCGGTGTCCCAGGGTGACCCAACCGTCGTTCCACAACCCTTCGCCGTCGGGCCCCCGGGAACGCATCGCCTCCGTCATCCGGGTCACCGCGCCGGCGTCGGGGGTCGCGCCGTCGAACCTCGCCTCCCCGCTGATGCCGCACATCTCACCGGGAGCCGATCGCTCGACGTGCACCCGCCACGACAACACCCCTGCCACCGTCGTCCGCCGGTCGGCGATCCGGCCGGCGATCCGGCCGGCGGTACCGGAGCCGGCGACTACCCGGTGCGTACCTGCGGAAACCTGAGGCGGGCGGACCCGGCGGGCCGCTTCATTGCCGGCGGCGACGGACGGGTGTACGCCCGGCCTCCGGGGGTAGGGACATCGGCGGGTCAAGACACGCGCCCTGAACCGCCGCTGCCGCACCGTCCCGTGGGCAAGCGGGTGATCCCCGGTGAAGGGCGGAGGCGCCATGTCAACAGATCCGGAAACTCCCGAAGAACGAGGGACTGCCCGATCCTGCGTCGAAGGGCGACCCGGAGCGCGTGAACCCATCATGTCGTTGTCGTTGAGCTGCGACGGCGCCACCAAGGTGATCACCGCCAGCGGCGAGATCGACATGAACAACGCGCACCTGCTCGTGGAGCTGGTGGAGTTTCTCTGCCGTCCCCCGCTGCCCCCGATCGCGCTCGACCTGTCGACGGTGACCTACCTCGGTGCGCCGGCAGTCGACGCCCTGCTGCAGGTGCGCGAGCTGGTCACCTCGGCCGGTGGGCGGTTGACCCTCCGCTCCTTCGACGGCACTGTCCCCGCCGACCAGCCGGCGCCTTCCGGCTGACCGACACATCCCCTCGACACCAGCGCCTGTTCGGGCGATTCCGCTCGACGAGCCCGGGTAGCACCCCACCAGCGCACCCCGACGCGAATGGAGAGACATGTTCAATCCACTGGACCACAAGGGAATTCCCCTGGAGAGCCAGATCCGCAACTGGCGCGAACTGAATGTCGAACCGATCGATCCCGAGGCGGTCGACCCCTACACCCGGTGCCGGATCATCACGATGAACGGCATCGAGGTCGAGGCGATCAACTTCCAGCACCAGTTCGCCCGCGTCTGCCCGGACCAGGAGGTCCGGCGGCAGCTCGCGTACGTGCGGTACGTGGAGAGCCAGCAGCAGCGGGTGGTGAACTGGCTGCTGCCGGGGGTGGCGAGCGTGCTGGAGACGACCCTCGGTTACGAACAGGTGGCGGTCGACCTGACGGCCTGGGTGGCCCGGCACGAACCGGACCCCTACCTGAAGCAGGCGTACGAGTTCGGGGTGCTGGAGGACTTCGACCACCTGTACCGCTACGCGAACCTCTACGAGATGGTCGAGCGGCGCAAGGCGGAGAAGGTCGTCGACGGCCTCACCGAGGTCATGCCGGGGCGGCCGACCGTGCAGGAGCACCGGCACCCGTTCGACGAGGTCCGTACCCCGTACGACCGCAACTCGGTCGACCCGCGCTCCAAGCTGAACGCATTGACGATCCTCTCGGCCGAGCAGCAGGTGATGTTCTACTACATGAACGTCGGCCCCCAGTACATGGAGCCGATCGCGCGCCAGCTCTACCAGGAGATCAGCCTGATCGAGCAGGAGCACGTCACCCACTACGAGTCGCTGCTGGACCCGGGCGAGAGCTGGTGGGAGCGGCTGCTGACCCACGAGTACAACGAATGTTGGTTGTACTACTCCTTCCTCCAGCAGGAGAGCGACCCGCGGATCAAGGCGGTCTGGGAGCTGCACCTGCAGATGGAGCTGGCCCATCTCCAGCAGGCGGCCGACCTGTTGCGCCGACACGACGGCCGCGAGCCGGAGGAGATCGTCGGCAGCGCCGGCCTGCCCGAGCCGCTCACCTTCGAACCGAACAAGGAGTACCTGCGCCATCTGTTGGCCACCCAGATCGACCTCACCAAGCTCGGCGAGGGCTACGTCACGGAGGCCCACGAGCGCTTCGAGTGGATGCAGCAGCAGCTGCACGACGGTCAGCAGCCGCCCACCGAGCAGGTCATCGACATGCACCGCGAGCGCTTCGGCGACGAGTACCGCATCGAGACCGAGGGGCCGCACCCGGTGGAGGGGCTGCGCGCCCGGGGAGGTAGCCATGCCTGACACCGACGTCCCGGCCACGCCCGGGCCCGAGGAGGACGTGGTCGACCTGCTGCTCGCCCAGCACGCGCGCGTCGAGCAGCTCTTCCTGCTGGTCGTCGGCAGCACCGGCGACACCCGCCGGGAGGCGTTCGACGACCTGGTCCGGCTCCTCGCCGCGCACGAGACCGCCGAGGAGGAGGTGGTCCACCCGCTGGCCCGGACCCTGCCCGGTGGTGGCGGCGACGCCATGGTCGACGACCGGCTCGAGGAGGAACGGCAGGCCAAGGAGACGCTGAAGACCTTGATCGCCGGCGGCGTCGAGGCCGACGGCTTCGACACCGGCATCATCCTGCTCCGCGACGCGGTGCTCACCCACGCCCGCTACGAGGAGCGCTACGAGTTCCCCCGGCTGCGACAGCACGTGCCGGCCGACCGGCTGCGCAGCCTCGCCGCCACCGTACGCGCCGCGGAGGCCGCCGCGCCGACCCGACCACACCCGAGCGCACAGTCGGCCAAGGGCAACCTGGCGGCCGGTCCCGCGCTGGCGGTCGTCGACCGGGTCCGCGACGCGCTCCGCAAGCCGTCCGTCAGCTGAAGAACCAGGTGCCGACGCTGCCCGGATGACCGGGCAGCGGGCGACGAGCATCGGGGGCGAGCCCGGCACGGGCCGGGGCGCCCCCGATGCTCCTCACGACCGCGCACCCCGGTCAGCGGGCGGACTGCATCCAGTCCTGGTAGTGCGTGGGTGCCAGGTGGGCGTCCGGGCCCGCGATGAGCACGTCGCCGCTGACGACCGCGAACATGCCGGCCGCGTCGTCCGTGACGACCTTCCGGTTGTCCTGCTGTGCGGCCAGGGTGATCCTGCCGAGCTCGTCGAGGGCGAAGACATCCGGGCCGGCGACGTTGCGGATGCCCTGCAGCGGCGTCCCGGTGGCGACGTCCACGACCGCGTCGACGACGTCCGCGGCGGCCATCGGCTGAACCCGGGTGGCGGGCAGGCGAACGGTGGTGTCGTCGGAGGTCCAGGACATGATGGCGTTCACGAACTCGAAGAACTGGGTGGCACGCACGATGGAGTACGGCGTGGGCCCCTGCCGGAGCAGGTCCTCCTGCAGCGTCTTGGCGCGGTAGTAGTCGAGCTGCGGCACTTGGTCGACACCGACGATCGAGAGGACCACCTGGTGCCCGACGCCGGCGCGCTCCCCGGCGGCCAGCAGGTTGGTCATGGAGGTACGGAAGAAGCCGAGCGAGGCCTCGTCGAAGGTCGGCGAGTTCGAGACGTTGACGACGACGTCGGCGCCTTGCAACGCCTGGTCCAGGCCCTCACCCGTGAGCAGGTCGACGCCGGTCGACAGCGCGGCGGGGACGGCCTCGTGGCCGGCTGCGGTCAGCTTCTGGACCACCTGCGAGCCGATCATTCCGGTACCACCGACGACTGTGAGCTTCATGGCTCTCACCCTTCCACGCGCGCCGCGCGGGCACGCCAGATTTGTCGAGGACCCGCCTCGAACTCGGACAACTCTTGTCCGAGACAGTAGTCGGATAAACTTTGTCCGAGTCAAGCGGGGGGGGGGGTCGGATGAAGCTGTCAGGTGGAGTCGAGTGGGCACTGCACTGCTGCGTGGTGCTGACCACGGCGACGGAGCCCGTGCCGGCTGCCCGGCTCGCGGAACTGCACGACGTCTCCGGCAGCTACCTGGCCAAACAGCTGCAGGCACTGTCTCGCGCCGGCCTCGTGACCTCCGTCCAGGGCAAGGCGGGCGGATATGTCCTGACCAGGTCACCCGAACTGATCACCATGCTCGACGTCGTCACCGCCGTCGACGGCGCTCAGCCCGCGTTCGTCTGCACCGAGATCCGCCAGCGCGGCCCCCTGGCGACACCGCAGGAGGCCTGCACCCGGCCGTGCCCCATCGCCCGCGCGATGGCCGGCGCCGACGTCGCCTGGCGCGCCGCCCTACAGGCGATTTCCATCGCCGACCTCGCCGGCGGCGTCAACGACGACTACGGCCCTGCCGCGCTCGCCGGCCTCGGCAGCTGGCTCACCGCGCGGAACGAGGGCGACACCGCGACCGGCGAGCGGGGCTGATCGTGCAGGGCGGCTGTCGGATCCCGCGTCCCTGACGGGACTCGACCGCCACCGACACCGTGACTGGGCGCATCAACAGCGGTGCGATCACGGCGGAGCATGGCCGTGGATCGACGTGGACGACCCGCAGCCGGCTCAGCCGGCGCGGTAGCCCGGTCGCACGGCCGGAGACGATGATCGGCCGGTGGGCGAAGCTCTCGCTTCGCCCACCGGCCGATCGCCCCCGTGGGGGAACTTTCAAGGCTGCCATCGGTCCGGTCGGTGCAGGTTCACGACGACGTCGCCCACCGCCGCTGTCCGCGGCGCACGCCGCGGTACTGCGCAGGCGGTCCTATTCGCTGGAGCGCGACCGCTGCTGCTCGCGGAACTGCTCGACCGGCAGGCCGCCCCGGCCCCAGTTCTCGGTCTCGACCTCGTCGATGACGACGAAGGTCGAGTCCAACGGCTTGTTGAGGACGTCGCGCAGCAGTTCGCTCACGCCCTTGATCAGCGCGGCCTTCTCCTCGGCGGTCGCCGCCGACGCGCCGGGCGTGCTGCCCTCGCGGGTGATCTGGATGTTGACGATCGGCATGGGATGCTCCTGTCTACGGGTTGCGGTGCTGGCGGTCAGCGCCCGGCGTTCTGGCCGCCGTCGACGTGCAGGATCTCGCCGGTGACGAAGGGCGCGGATTCGAGGTAGATGACGGCGTCGACCACGTCGCTGGTCTCGCCGATCCGGCCGACCGGGTGCAGGCCGGCGAGCGCGTCGTGGGTCTCGACCGGGTGCATCGGGGTCTTGATGATCCCGGGCGCGACAGCGTTGACCCGGACTCCACGACTCGCGTACTCGATGGCCAGCGACTTGGTCGCGGAGCTGAGACCACCCTTGGTCAACGATGCGAGCGCGGACGGGACGTGCACGCTGGGCTGGTCCACCAGGCTGGTGGTGATGGTGACGATGTGACCGCCGCCGGCTGCCAGCAGGTGCGGCAGGACCCGCCGGGTGAGGTGGAAGAACCCGAAGAGGTTGATCTTGGTGACCTGGTCGAGATCCTCGTCGGTGTAGTCGGTGAACGGCTTGGCGACGAAGATCCCGGCGTTGTTGACCAGGCTGTCGATGCGGCCGAAACGCTCCACCGCCGCGTCGACCACCCGCTGCGCGGTGTCGGGGTCGGCGATGTCGCCCCGGATGGTGACGATGTCCGGATCATGGGCATCACCGATCGAGCGTGAGGTTGCCACGACGCCGTATCCCAGCTTGCGGTACGCGTCCACGAGGCCGGCGCCGATGCCCTGCGAGGCACCGGTGATCACGGCAACCTTCTGAACCTGACTGCTGCTCATGACGAACCACTTCCTGACTGGCCGAAGCCCTGGTAGGACGGCGGCTGACGGGGCCGGGAGCCGCGATCGCGACGCCCGGGACGACCACTAGACGACTGGTCGACTAAAAGCTAGCCGACCGGTCGTGTATGGTCAAAGCATGGGTCGGACCAGTGACGCACGGAACAAACTCCTCGACGCGGCCGCCACGCTGATCGAGCAGCGCGGCTACGCGGCGCTGGGGGTCGCCGAGATCTGCACGACCGCCGGCGTGCCGAAGGGCAGCTTCTACTACTTCTTCGAGTCCAAGCAGGCACTCGCCCTCACCGTCATCGACGAGCACTGGGCGACCCAGCGCCGCCAGTGGGAGGCGCTGCTCGGCAGCGGACACGACCCGCTGCGCCGCCTGCGGGACCTGTTCGAGGCCACCGAGGAGGTGCAGCGCGCCGGGCAGCAGCAGGTCGGGCTGGTCGCCGGCTGCCTGTTCGGCAACCTCGCCCTCGAACTCAGCAACCAGGCGGAGGAGATCCGCCGTCGGCTCCAGGAGATCTTCGAGGCCCAGATCGACCTCATCGAGCAGGTGGTCATCGAGGCGAAGGAGCAGGGCCAGGCCGGTCCGTCGGTCGAACCCCGGGAGGCCGCCCGGTCCATCGTCGCGCAGATCGAGGGGCGGGTCCTGCTCGCGAAGCTGCTCAACGATCCGGGGCAGTTGGAGACGCTGTGGCGCAACTGCCTGGACCTGCTCCAGGTGCCGGCGCACGCGCGGACGACCGACTGAACGACCCCGGCCGAACGTGGCGGTGCCGAACCTCCGAGCCGTCGGAGGAGTCCGCCGCATTCGCAGGTGTCCCCGTGCGGATGAGCATCGGACGATACGGCTGCCGGCCCGGACCCCGCCGAGGACGATCGAGCGTGCGTCAGGCGGTTCGACATTCAGCGACCGTGGCGCACCGTAGCGGGCACCGTTGGTCGGTGCGGTTGGCGAGGCGGGGAGCCACACGTGTCGAGAACGCCGTATTCGGACCTGGCCGAACGAGCGCGAGAGCTACCGACGGCCCCGGTGCCGCAGGCCGCCCTGGGCCCCGAGATCCCCAAGGCCGGGTACGTCCTGGAGGAGATCGCCGACGGTGTGTTCTGGCTCAGTGAGGGCATGTACCAGATGATGTTCGTGGTCACGGCCGACGGCGTCATCGCCGTCGACGCGCCACCCACCCTGGGCCACAACATCCTCCGTGCAATCGGCAGCGTGACCAGCCGCTCCATCACCCAGGTCGTCTACAGCCACCAGCACTCCGACCACGTCGGAGCGATGTCGGTCTACCCCGAGGACGTGCCGCGCTACGCGCACCGGATCACGGCGGAGCGACTCGCGCTGCTCCGCGATCCCCACCGCCCGCTGCCGACCCACGTCTTCGACGACACGCTGGCCATCGAAGCGGGAGACCACAGCCTCCAGCTCGACTACAAGGGCCCCAACCACGCCGAGGGAAACATCTTCATCTACGCCCCGACGCAACGCGTGCTGATGCTCGTGGACGTGATCTTCCCGGGCTGGGTCCCGTTCTCCAACCTCGCGGTCTCCGCGAACATCCCCGGCTTCGTCAACGCTCAGGAACAGGCGCTCGAATACCCCTTCGACAAGCTCGTCAGTGGGCACGTCACGCGGCCCGGCACCCCGGACGATGTCAGGACGCAGATCGAATACCTGAACGACCTGCGCTCCACCACCGAGGCAGCGCTCTCCTCGGTCGACGTGCAGAAGATCCTGGCCCCGGTCGACGCCACCAACGCCTGGGCCGTCTTCAAGGCCTACCTCGACGCCGTGGCCGCCCGGGCCGCCGATGAACTCGTTCCGCGGTGGAGCCGGCGCCTGGGCGGTGCCGACATCTTCACCCTGCCGAACGCATGGGCGATGGCCGAAGCCCTCCGGCTGGACTACGGCAGCATGGGTCCGTTCGGCATCGCGCCCTGAGGCGTCCACGGCAGCGGAAGGAGGTGTCGGTGTCGGCAACATCCGGGCGTCCCACGCCCGCGGATCCGATGGTCACCGGGACCGCCCGTCGCGTGCCCAGCGGCGCATGCCGTGACCTCCCGCCCGAGCTGGGGCCGGACGCGATCGGCGTGTTGGAAGGGCGCACCTTCATGCTCTCCGACGCCGTGGGCAACGTGCCGGACGGGTCCATCGGCGGGCTCGTGCACGACGACACCCGCTTCCTGAGCAGATGGGTGCTGACGATCGGCGACGCACCGCTGCTGGTGCTCTCCTCGGGCACCGTCGACCCGTACTCGGCGGCCTTCTTCCTGGCCAACTCGGGGCTACCCGGGCTGCCGGCGAACCGGGTCGGCGTGCGGCGGCAACGGTTCGTCGGCGACGGGCTCTACGAGCGCGTCGAGCTGCGCTACTTCGGCATTGAGCCGGCAGAGGTGCGGCTGCGGCTCGCGGTGGGAACCGATTTCGCCGACCTGTTCGAGATCAAGGAGTCCGGCCGGGACCGCAGCCCGCACATCGTCCGTCGGCACGCGCCGGACGGGTCGGCCCTGGAGTTCGCGTACCGCAACGGCGACTACGCGGCGACGGTGCGGATCGAAGCTGATCCGCCGGCCGACCAGGTGGACGGCGACGCGCTGGAATGGAACCTGCGGCTGGCGCGCGGACAGCAGTGGGGCTGTGAGCTGTGGGTACCGCTGCGCTGCGGCGAGGAGGACTACCGCCCCACGCCCCGCGAGTTCGGACAGGCCGTCGACCACGGCATGCAGGATCCGTCGACCCGGTGGGCGGCGAGCAAGCCGCACCTGCACGCGGACGCGGACCTGGTCCGGGACGTCTACCACAAGTCGGCGGTGGATCTCGTGTCGATGCGGATCGAGAAGACCATCGCCGGGGAACCGGTCGTGCTGATCGCCGCCGGCCTGCCGTGGTTCCTGACCGTCTTCGGCCGGGACACCCTGATCACCGCCTACCAGACCATGATGTGCGGCCCCGACGTCGCCCGCGGCGCCCTGATCGTGCTGGCCGCCCACCAGGCCACCACGTTCGACGAGTTCACCGACCGGGAACCCGGCAAGATCTTCCACGAGTACCGGTCGGGCGAGCTGACTCGGCTCGGCCTCAAGCCCTACCGCCCCTACTACGGCGGCGCCGACACCACCGCGCTGTGGCTGATCCTGCTGTCGGAGTACTGGCGGTGGACCCGCGACGACGATCTCGTCCGCCGGCTGCGCGGCAACGCCGACGCCGCCCTGGGCTGGATCGACCACCACGGCGACCGCGACGGCGACGGCTACGTCGAGTACGCCACCCGCTCCGAGCAGGGCCTGGGCAACCAGTGCTGGCGGGACTCCCCGGACGGCGTGCAGTACGCCGACGGGACCGTCCCGGTCCTGCCGATCGCCACCTGCGAGACGCAGGGCTACACCTACGACGCCAAGGTACGCCTCGCGGAACTCGCCGACGGCCCCTGGCAGGACCCGGATCTGGCCCGCCGGCTGCGGGCGGAGGCCGACCGGCTGCGTGAGCAGTTCGACCGGGACTACTGGATCCCGCGGCGGGGCGGCTACTACGCCCTCGGGCTGGACGGGGACAAGCACCCCATCGACTCGATGACCTCCAACATGGGTCATCTGCTGTGGAGCGGCATCGTGCCCGAGGACCGCGCCGGGCACGTCGCCCGGCAGCTCATGTCCGACGAGATGTTCTCCGGCTGGGGGGTCCGCACCCTGTCCACCGCCGACACCGGCTACAACCCCATCGGTTACCACCTCGGCACCGTATGGCCGCACGACAACTCCATCATCGCGGCCGGCCTCGCCCGCTACGGCTACCGGGACGAGGCGAACCGCATCGCCATGGCCATGCTGGAGGCCGCCCGGTACTCCGAGCACCGCCTGCCGGAGGCGCTCTCCGGCTACGACCGGTCCTTCGGCCGGCAACCCGTGCCCTACCCCACCGCCTGCAACCCGCAGGCCTGGGCCAGCGGCGCACCCCTGCTCCTACTCCGCACCATGCTCGGCCTGCACCCGCACGCAGACACCCTCGTCGCCGACCCGCAGCTGCCCGACGAACTCGGCCGGATCCGCCTGCACCGCGTGATGGCCGCAGGCCGGCGGTGGAACCTCGACGCCATCGGCTGCCACAGCACCCTCACCGAAGCGAAGTGACGCACGCCGACCTCCGGCGGGCTGTGGGGCACGGGTGAGCCCATGCCAGGTGCAGGCAGGCATCGGGACGCTGGTGACAGTGCTCGGCAATGCTTGTCTTGCGCCTGAGATTGCGGAAGTTCGGCGGGCGGCTGCCGAACCGCCAGATAATGCGACAGTCAGCCTGGGTGCATCCTCCGGGGCTGCTGGGCTGATCGCCATGCCTCGGGGAGGGAGCAGCCGTCGGATGAGCACGATGCACGCCGTGAGGGCTCACAGCCGGGGCGGCCCGGAGCAACTCGTGTACGAGGAGGCGCCGCGGCCCGAGCCGGGGCCCGGTGAGGTGTTGGTTGCCGTGAAGGCTGCTTCCATGACACCCCGCGAGCTCACCTGGCCGGAAACCTGGACCCACAGCTCGGATGGGACAGGACCCGAGCGCACCCCGATCATTCCGTCGCACGAGTTCTCCGGAGTCGTCGCGGCGTGCGGCGCGGGGGTGGAGAGCCCCACCGTGGGGGAGGCCGTCTACGGGTTGATCCCGTTCACCCGGGATGGCGCTGCCGCCGAGTATGTCGTTCTGCCCGCGGCCGTCGTGGCGGCCAAACCCGCCACCGTCGACCATGACCACGCCGCGGCGCTCCCACTGGCTGCGCTGAGTGCCTGGCAGGCGCTGGTGGACCACGCCGATCTGCAGGAAGGCCAGCACGTGCTGGTGCAGGGCGGCGCCGGCGGCGTGGGGAACTACGTGGTGCAGCTAGCGGCCAGCCTCGGTGCTCGCGTGAGCGCCACGGTGGCGGCGGTCGACCTGGAGTTCGTCCAGGATCTGGGTGCGGAGCAGGCAATCGACTACGCGCGCGACCGCTTCGAGGATCACGTCAGCGACCTGGACGTCGTCGTTGACCTCGTGGGAGGAGCCACCCAGTCGCGGTCCTGGGCCGTGTTGAAGCCGGGCGGCATTCTGGTCAGCCTCGCCACGCCTCCTGACGAGCAGGAAGCAGCCCGGCACGGCGTGCGCGGGGTGTACTTCATCGTCGAGCCCGAGCAGAATGCGTTGGGTTCCATCGCCGAGCTCGTCGACCACGGCCACTTGCGGCCGGTGCTGGACCGGGTACTGCCCCTCACCGAGACGCGCTCGGCTTACGAGGCGCTCGAGACGGCCAAGCGCCGCGGCAAGATCGTCATCCACGTCGCCGACTAGGGCCGGTGTCGAAGCCGCCGGCGGCGCGCCCACGGCGGGTCAGGACGGGACGGCCGCCTGCCTGTCGGACTCTCCGGGCGTACCCGGGACGAGACCATCGTCGACGGCCGCCGAGGTCCGGACGGTGGGGCGTGGGTAGGCGGTTCGCTTCCGATACGTCATCGACAACTCGGCGCTGCCCACGCCGGCGCCTGAACGCCGGTTCGCTCCCCCGCCGACATGAACGGCGCGGATGCGGGAAGAAGCGGTTCCCTGTGGCGATCAAATCGAGGAGGGCAGCGAGGCGCGTGAGGAGGGTCGCTTCCTGACTCGCCGGCTGATAGCCGCGATCGCACTCAATCATCTTTGTCCGGTGCGACGTCTCTGACCGATTCTGCGACGTACCTCCCGCTCGCCGCTGGAGCGCGCAATGGCGATGGGGGCAATCCGACGATTGACGGCCGAACAGGCGGGGCGGGTGCGGAAGGGGGTGTCGTGACGGGGAAGGCGCAGGCGGTCAGGCCCGTACGAACCACCGCATCGGCGTGGTGGGCCGATGCGATCGCCTCGGCCGCCGCGGTCAGCCTTCTGGTCGTCGTCGCGCTCTGGGTGCGGGGCGGCGGTGTGCAGGCACTTCGTGGCTGGGCGGCGGGCCTGACGTCGCTCGGCCGGCTGACCGGGCTCGTCGCGGCCGACCTGCTGCTCATCCAGGTGCTGCTGATGGCGCGCGTGCCGTGGATCGAGCGCACCTACGGGCAGGACGTGCTCGCCCGTTGGCACCGCGTCGTCGGGTTCGGGTCGTTCAATCTGATGCTTGCGCACATCGTGCTGATCACGGTCGGGTATGCCGCGACGGATGGGGTTTCGGTGACAGGTGAGGCGTGGTCGCTCGTCACCACGTACCCGGGAATGTTGCTGGCGGCCGCCGGGGCGGCGGCCCTGACGATGGTCGTGCTCACCTCCCTGCGGGCCGCGCGGCGGCGGCTGCGCTACGAGGCGTGGCACCTGCTGCACCTGTACGCCTACCTCGGCGTCGGCCTGGCGCTGCCGCATCAGCTCTGGACCGGGGCCGACTTCACCAGCTCCCGGGCCGCGACGCTGTACTGGTGGACCGCGTACGCCGCGTGCGCCGGCGCCGTGGTCGCCTTCCGGCTCGGGCTGCCGGCCTGGCGGACGCTGCGGCACCGACTCACGGTCGACGCAGTCGTCCCGGAGGCTCCCGGCGTTCACTCGATCTACCTGCGCGGCCGCCATCTGGACCGGTTGCCGGCGCGCGCCGGGCAGTTCTTCCAGTGGCGCTTCCTGAGCGGCCCGGGTTGGAGTCGCGGCCATCCGTACTCGCTCTCCGCGGTACCGCGGGAGGACACGCTGCGGATCACGGTGCGATCCCGCGGCGAGGGCAGCGAACAGGTGTCAAAGTTACGGCCGGGTACCCGTGTGCTGATTGAGGGCCCGTACGGCCGGCTGACAGCCGCCCGGCGCACGGCTCCGCGGGTCACCATGATCGCGTCCGGTATCGGAATCACCCCGCTGCGTACGTTGTTGGAAGAGTTACCGTACGCGCCGGGCGAAGCCACGCTGCTGTACCGGGCGCGCTCGGCAGAAGACCTGGTGTTCCGCCAGGAACTGGAGCGCCTCGCGGCCGTCCGTGGCCTGCGCGTGGAGTACCTGTTGGGGCCGCGCGGGCGGGCGGGGTCGTGGTTGCCGGCCGGGTTCGGCGATGACGCGGAAGCCTTGCGTGAGCTTGTCCCGGACATCGCGCAGCACGACGTGTTCGTCTGCGGACCGGATGAGTGGATGCAAACGGTCGTACGGGCGGCTCGGCAGGCAGGCGTGCCGGCGGAACACATTCACCTTGAACGCTTCACCTGGTGACTCAACCACCCATCCCCATTGCGCTCGCAATCGGAGGAGGACGACATGCGCAAGATCACTATGTGGTTTCTGGCAACGATCGCCGTGGTGGTACTGCTCTTCAGCTACCGGACGTCGACCGGACCCGACAACTCGCCTTCGGGCGGGACCGTTGGCACGAGCGCGCCAGGCGTGGTGACCGGCCCCGGTGCGCCGGCGGACCCCGGGAAATCACGGGGCACCGTCGCACGGTCCGGTTCCACGACTGTCGCCGACGGCCCAGCCGTGCAGACGAAGCGCGGGCGCGTCCAGGTGCAGGCACACATCAGCGGCGGCCGGATCACCGACATCACCCCGCTGGCGGTGCCGAACACCAACAACCGCGACCGCGAGATCAACAAGCGCGCGGTGCCGCAGCTGCGCGCCGAGGCGCTCGCCGCACAGAGCGCGCAGATCGACGCGGTGTCCGGGGCGACGGCGACCAGCGAGGGCTACACGAGGTCGCTCCAGGCCGCGCTGGACTCCGCTCAGTTCCAGGCCAAGCCATGACCAGGCAGGCATTCGTCGAGCAGATCATGGGTCTGCCCGTCAGCGTGCATGTGCGCGGTCCGGGCGCCGACTCCCCGGCGGCGGCACACGCCGCCGCCGGGGCCTTCGCCGAACTGCGCGCGATGGACGCCGTCTTCAGCCCGTATCGCCCGGACAGCCGGGTGAGCGCGCTGAACCGGGGAGAGCCGGTGCACGATCCGCTGGTCGACGCGGTACTCGACCTGTGTGAGCAGGCGCGGCAGCGTACCGACGGCTACTTCGACGCCTACCTTCCCGAACCGGGCGGTGGCGCCCGCTTCGACCCGTCCGGCCTGGTGAAGGGCTGGGCGGTCGAGCGCGCCGCGGAGCACCTGGCGGGGTACGAGTTCTACCTGAATGCCGGTGGGGACATGACGGTACGCGGCTCCTGGCGGGTGGGCGTCGAGGATCCGGCACAGCCCGATCAGCTCCTCACCGCCATCGAGGTCGTCGACGGGGCCGTCGCGACCTCGGGCAGTGCCCACCGCGGAGCGCACATCGTCGATCCGCACACCGGCGCCCCCGCTCGGGGCCTGCGCTCGGTCACCGTCATCGGGCCGTCCCTGACCTGGGCGGACGTGTACGCCACCGCAGCGGCCGCGCAGGGGCCGCCGGCAGTGACATGGCTCGCCACGCTACCCGGGTACGAGGCTCTGCTCGTCGGCGACGACGGTGCCCTACTGGCCACGCCCGGCTGGCCACTGCCCGACTGACGCGGCGGAAAGCTCGGGCGGCGGGCTTGCCGAGGATGGCCCGCCCTCGCGGTGACATTGCAGTCGCATCGCCAACCCGGTAGCGTGGGATGCAATGCAGATGCATTGCATAGAGAGAAGGCCCACATGCACGTGATCGCGTTGTCGGAGGCGACCGCCGACATGGTCGAGCTGGTCGGCGGCAAGGCGGCCGGGCTGGGCGAGCTGATCCGGCGAGGTGAGCGGGTCCCCGAGGGGTTCTGCGTCACCGCCGAGGCTCACCGGCTCGGCGTGATTCCGGAGGCGGAGATCGTCGCCGCGTACGAGCAGCTCGGTGCGGGCCCGGTGGCCGTGCGTTCCAGCGCCACCGCGGAGGACCTGCCGGAGGCGAGTTTCGCCGGGCAGCAGGACACCGTCCTGAACGTCACGGGCACCCCGGATCTGATCGCCGCGATCAGGAAGTGCTGGGAATCGCTGCACACCGTCCGCGCGACCGCCTACCGCGACGCCCGCCAGATCGATCATCAGGCGGTGCGGATGGCCGTCGTCGTGCAGCGCATGGTCGCCCCTTCGGTGGCGGGGGTGTTGTTCACCGCGAACCCGGTGACCGGTCGCCGCGACGAGATGGCGGTCGACGCCGCGCCGGGTCTCGGCACGACGGTGGTGGACGGGGCGGTGACGGTGGATCACTACGTCCTCGACGGTGTGACCCGAGCCGATGCAGGATGTCTGACATCCGGGCAGCTGGCGGAGCTTCGCGCGACGGGTGAGCGGCTGCAGGGTCACTTCGGCTGCCCGCAGGACGTGGAGTGGGCATTCGACGGGGCCGGCGTGCTGTGGTTGCTGCAATCGCGGCCGATCACCAGCCTGTTCCCCCTTCCTCCGGAGACCGGGAAGCCCTTCCCCCGGGTCTACCTGGAGTTCGGCCACGTCCAGGGGATGCTGCAACCGGTCACCCCGATGGGCATGTCGACCCTGCAATCACAGATCACGGCGATGCTCGCCTCGCTCGGCATCCGGGTCGAGATCGTCGACATCGGCGGTCGCCTCTACGGTGACCTGACCGAGCTGGCCCGGAACAGCTCATCCCGCAAGCGGCTGGTCAAGCTCATGGCGGTCGACTTCGGACCGCGGGCACAAGCGGTGATGCAGCACGTCCTGGCGGATCCGCGGTTCGCGCCGACCAGGGGCAGCACCGAGCGCGGCGCGGCGCCGGGGGCCGCGTCCCTGCGCACGGCCGGCCGCGCGGTGGTGGGGATCCTGCGCGCGCTGGCCCGCCCCGACGCGGCGCGAATCCGGATGTTCCAGGCGATCGAGGAGATGAAGGTACGGTCGACGGCCCCCGCCGACCTGCGGACCGCCGCCGACCGGCTCCGCTTCCTGCAGGCGCGGGACGCCGAGGACGGCGCCAACGCGATCATGTGGCCGATCGTCACCGGGATGCTGGCCGCCGCGTTGCCGGCTTCGTTGCTCAAGGGCGTCGCGAGCCCAGACGAGATCCACACCGTGCTGGGCGGGATGCCGCACAACGTCACCATCGAGATGAACCTGGCGCTCTGGCGGCTCGCTCAGGGCGCGGGGGAACACCGTCAGCTCCTCCTCGACACCCCGCCGGACGAGCTCGCCGCGCGGTATCTGCGCGGGACGCTGCCGGACGTCGGGATGGACGGCTTCCTGGACACCTACGGTCATCGCGGCGTCGCCGAGGTCGACCTCGGCGTACCGCGCTGGGCGGAGGATCCGGCACCGGTCTTCGCGGCGCTCGCCAACTACCTGCGGGTCACCGATCCGCAACAGGGGCCCGACCAGCGGTTCCAACGGGCCGCCGCCGCGGCCGAGGCCGCTCTCGACGAGCTGGTCAGGCGGGCCCGCCGTCGACGGCCGGTACGCGGCACGATGGCCGGGTTCCTGCTGCGCCGGGCCCGGTCCCTGGCCGGCCTGCGCGAGGCCGGCAAGTTCGCCGGGCTGTACCCGCTGCGGGAGACGCGCCGGCAACTGCTGCTCATCGGCGCCGACCTGCATGGCGCCGGGCTGCTGGAGCAGCCCGACGACATCATGTTCCTGACCCTCGACGAGGTGCACGCCGCGGTGCACCGGAGCACCGATCACCGGGCGACGGTCGCCTCCCGCAGGGCGGTACACCGCAGGGAGTTGGGCCGCAGGGCGGTGCCCGTGGCGTTGCTCTCCGACGGCACCGACGTCGAGACCGTACTGCCGGCGGCACCCGCCCTCGACGGCACCGTCGCCGGCGTGGGTGCGTCGGCGGGCCGGGTGACCGGCCCCGCCCGGGTCGTCCACGACCCGGCCACCGCCCACATCGAGCCCGGCGAGATCCTGGTCGCCGCGACCACCGACCCCGGCTGGACCCCGCTGTTCCTCACCGCTTCGGCGCTGATCACCGAGACCGGCGCGATCATGGCGCACGGCCCCACCGTGGCCCGGGAGTACGGCATCCCCGCCGTCATCTGCGTGCCCGACGCCACGCGGACGATCTCCACCGGTCAGCTCGTCACCGTGGACGGCGGCGCCGGGACCGTCACCCTCCACTGACCGCCTGACCGCCAGCTCACTACCGCGAGGACGACGATGAACGACACGACACCCCCGATCGGGGCGAAGGTGGGCCCGCTGCTGCGCCGGGTGGCCGCGATGGAGGCCGCGATGTGGCGCAGCCTGTACGTGTGGGCGCGGCGCAAGCCGCTGCCGCTGGCGCCGGGCGATGAGCCGTTCGGCTACCTGGGCGTGGTCAAGCCGATCCTCGGGATCTTCATCGCCCTGTCGGTCGTGGAGATTCCGATCTTCGATCTGATCGTCACCAACGTGGTGCCGTGGGGGCCGGCCCGCTGGATCGTGCTCGTCCTCGGCATCTGGGGTCTGCTCTGGATGGCCGGCCTCTACGCGAGCATGCAGATCCACCCACACGTCGTCCGGGACACCGGCCTGCGGGTCCGGCTGAGCTCGGGCATCGACATCTGGATCCCGTGGACGGACGTCGAGGCCCTGCGCAAGCGTCACCGCTCGCTGCCCTCCAGCAAATCGGTGCAGGTCGAGCAGGAGGAGGACCGCCGGGTGCTGTACATCTCCGTCGGCAGCCAGACGAGCATCGACGTCCTGCTGCGCCGGCCGACGACCTTCGACCTGCCCAAGGGCCGGTCCGAGCCGATGGACGAGTTGCGGCTGTACGCCGACGACCCCGACGGCCTCCTGCGCAGCGCACGGGGCACCCCCGCGACCGGAACCGTCAGCCGGTAGCTGCCGCCCGCCGGCGGAGTGTCCGGGCCATCCACTGTGAAACGATCGAGGTCATGCCCAAGAAGGTCGATCACCAGGAGCGACGCACTCTCATCGCTGACGCGTTGATGCGGGTCGCCGCGGAGCAGGGCCTGGAGGCCGTCAGCCTCCGTCACGTGGCTGCCGAGGCCGGGGTGTCCGCCGGGATGGTCCAGCACTACTTCCGCACCAAGGACGAGATGATGGCGTTCGCGTTGGCCGTGGTCCGCGAGCGCAGCCAGGTCCGGGTCACCGAGGCGATGGCGCGACTGGGCGAGAACCCGTCCCCTCGGCTCTTGCTGCGTACGATGATCGCCGCGCTGTTGCCGCTCGACGAGCGGACCCGCGACGACGGACGGGTGGCGCTGGCGTTCCTCGCCTACACCGCGGTGCGACCGGCGGCCGCGCCCAGCCTGCGCGAGGACACCGTGCAGCTGACCGGGTTCATCGCCAGCCTCCTCCCGTCTCGAAATGCCGTCGCCGCCGCGGCCGGACTGCTGGCGCTGATGGAAGGGCTGGGCGTCTATCTGCTTGGCGGGCAGTACACCACCGAGGAGGCGTTGGGTGCGCTGGATGCCCACCTCGACCTGCTCTTCGGCTCGTCGGCTGCCGCCTGACCAGCGGTTCACCGGACCGTGAGGATGACGAGTTGCTGGGTCGCTCGGGTCATCGCGACATAGCGGTCGACCGCTCCTTCGATGCCTTCGCCGAATGCCGCTGGCTCGATCAGGACGACGAGGTCGAACTCGAGCCCCTTCGACAGCTCCGGGGTCAGCGACCGGACCCGGGGCGTCGCCCGGAACGTCGGGTCGCCGATGACGCAGGCGGTCCCCTCGGCGTGCGCCGCGAGCCAGCCGTCGAGGATCGAGTTCAGATCGGAAACAGATCCGTGTACGACGGGAACGCCGCTGCTGCGGATGGAGGTCGGCACGTTGGCGTCCGGGAGCACGGCCCGGACCACCGGCTCGGCTTCCGCCATGACCTCTTCCGGCGTCCGGTAGTTGATGGTCAGCGAGGCCAGGTTGATCCGGTCGAGCCCGACCCGCTCGAGCCGTTCCTGCCAGGACTCCGTGAACCCGTGCCGCGCCTGGGCGCGGTCCCCGACGACGGTGAAGCTCCGGGACGGGCAACGGAGCAGCAGCATCCGCCACTCCGCGTCGGTCAGTTCCTGAGCCTCGTCCACGACGATGTGCGCGAACGGGCCGGCGAGCCGGTCCGGCTCAGCGCTGGGCAGTGCGGCCTCGTCGACCAGGGCATCCTGGAGATCCAGTTGACGTAGGCTCGACAGCACACCTTCACCGTCGTCATAGGCGTGGGCCTCGATCAGCTCGTCGACGACCGTGGCCATCCGTTCCCGTTCGACCGCGACGGCGGCGTCGTGCCGGCGGTCGCGCCGTGACACCTCCGGATCGCCGAGCCGCTGCCGTGCCGCGTCCAGGAGCGGCAGATCGGACACCGTCCAGGCCTGGGCGTCTGCGCGCTGCAGCTTCCGGACGTCGTCCGGGCTGAGCCAGGGAGCGCACTTGCGCAGGTAGGCGGGTACCGACCACAGGTCTCCGACAAGGTCAGCCGCGTCGAGCAGCGGCCACGCCCGGTTGAAGGTCGTACGCAACTCCCTGTTCCGCAGCAGCGACCTGCGGACCAGCTCATCCGGCTCATCGCCGTCGTACTTCTCCACCAGGATCGTCAGCAGTTCCTCCCAGATCTCGTCGCGCGCCTCGTTGTGCGGGGTACCCGGGTCCGGTGCTTCGAACGCCTCGGCCCAGTCCTCGGCGCTCAGCCGGATGTCGGAGTCGTCGGTCGTGACCGTCATCGGTGTGGCCGGCGGCTCCTCGTAGAACCTGACGGCCGCCTCGACCGCCTGCACCAGGTCCGCGGACGACTTCAGCCGGGCCACGTCCGGGTCGGTCTCGATGGTTGCCGCGGCTCCCTCGGGGACGAGGTCCCGCAGGATGCAGGTC
Organism: Micromonospora sp. CPCC 206171; assembly: GCF_036906755.1. Taxonomy (NCBI): domain Bacteria; kingdom Bacillati; phylum Actinomycetota; class Actinomycetes; order Micromonosporales; family Micromonosporaceae; genus Micromonospora; species Micromonospora sp. CPCC 206171. Next base: position 22,155 of record NZ_JBAKHT010000028.1, read on the forward strand.
TGCACGTCCTCCTCTCCGAGGCTGGGCAGGACGTCGGCGACGTAGGCGAGATAGGGCTGGTGCGGACCGACGAACAGCACGCCACCCTGGCGGTGGCCGAGGCGTGGGTCGGAGTAGAGGAGGTAGGCGGTGCGGTGCAGTGCGACGACCGTCTTCCCCGTACCCGGACCGCCGTCGACGACGAGCGCGCCGCGGGATCCCGCACGGATGATGGCGTCCTGGTCGGCCTGGATCGTGCCGAGCACGTCCCGCATCCGGCTCGACCGGCTGCTGCCCAGGCTGGCGATGAAGGCGGACTGGTCGTCGAGCGCGGCGTGCCCTTCGAACCCGCCCGAGGTGAACACCTCGTCCCAGTAGTCGCTGATGCGGCCGCGGGTCCAGCGATACCTGCGTCGGCTCGCCAGACCCATCGGGTTGGCGTGGGTCGCTCCGAAGAACGGCTCAGCCGCGGGTGAGCGCCAGTCGAGCAGCAGCCGCCGACCCGCGCTGTCGGTGAGGCCACGTCGTCCGACGTACACCGGCTCGGGGTTGTCCGCACCGACCATACGTCCGATGCACAGGTCGAGACCGAAGCGACGCAGCGTGCGCAGCCGAGCGGTCAGCCGGCGGACCTCCTGGTCCCGGTCCACCGCCTGCCGGCCCTTGCCACCGGGCGCCTTGCGCGCGGCGTCGAGGCGGTCGGACAGATCGGAGAGCAACTGCTCCAGGCTTTCCGCGATGGCCGCGAAGTGCTGCTCATCGCCGGATATCAGCGCCGGGTCGGCCTTGGCCGAAAGATGGTCGGGAAGGCCGAACGCGCTGGCAGTCAGGGAATTCACGTCATCAGCTCCGATGTGAGATCGCGTGCAACGGGAGACGAGGGCGGGTGCAGTGGCGTCCTGCCGAAGCCCACGTCTACCGGTGGTGCGCCGGCGTCCAGGAACCCCACCAACTCGGTTTCGCGACTCCCATTTCCCGTGGGGTTCTGGCCTCGGCCGGCAATTTTGCGGCACGACCCCGGCCTTGCGGCAAGTCCCCCGGTGCGGTATATGTTGAGAATGGAAGGGATTGTTATTCCCTTCCATTGATCGTCCGCTGGACGGACAACCTCCCCACGAAGCCCCGCCGTGCCGCCGACCACCGGTGGGCCAGGAGGATGTCCTGCGGATGCGCCGCGCGAGCGCCGGGCGGAGCCCGCCAAACGCAGCGCTATGAGCGGTGGCGGCGCCGGTATCAGACCGAGGTCACGGCGCACCTACCGGCGCCCTGCCCCTTCACCCCGAGCTGCAGCGGGTAGGCCGCTTCGGCGTCCGAACGGTCCGGCTTCTGGCGTGGCCTCAGGCCGACGCTCCGGTGGGGTTTGCCGTGCCGTCGGCAGCCAGCGCGAGAACGTCCCGCGCCACGGGCAGCGCGGCCTCGCGGTGTGCCGGGACGAGTCCGATCCGGGTGCGTCGGTCGAGCAGGTCGTCGACGGTGAGGGCGAGTTCGCGGCGGGCGGCCCAGAGCAGTTCGGCGCCGGTGACCGGGATGTCGGAACTGATCGGCTGGCGGAGGTCGGCCGGCGCCCCGGCCAGTACGTCGACCGCTTCGGTGCCGTACCGCTGAACGAGCCGGCGTGGCGCGGGGACCCGGGCCAACTGGGCCCTGCTCGCGGCGCCGGGCAGCGGGAGGCGGCGGGTGCGGCAGGCGCCGGCGGCGAGGCGGCGCCGGCGCACGGCGGTGTCGACGGCGTCCTCCGCCATCCGTCGGTAGGTGGTGAGCTTGCCGCCGACCACGCTGATGATCCCGTCCGGGTCGTCGATGACGGCGTGTCGTCGGGACAGGTCGGCGGTCCGGGCGTCCGCGTCGGCGAGCAGCGGGCGGAGTCCCGCGAAGGCGCCGAGTACGTCGGTGGGCCGCAGGGGCTGGTCGAGGACGCTGTTGAGCACGTCGAGCAGGAATGCGACGTCGGCGTCGGCGGGCTCCGGCACGTCCGGCACCGGTCCGTCCACCGCTTCGTCGGTCAGTCCGGCATAGACCAGACCGTCGGTCTGGGGCAGGGCGAAGACGTAGCGGGTGAACTGCCCGGGTACCGGGATGGTCAGTCCGGTCCAGAGCCCGCCCAGGCGGGCGGCGGACAGGACGATGTGGGTGCCGCGGGAGGGGCGCAGGCGTACGTGCGGCGTCAGGCTGCCCGCCCACACACCGGCGGCGTTGATCACGGAGCGCGCGGTCACGTGCAGACGGGCCCCGGTGAGGGTGTCTTCGATGGTGGCGCCGTCGCGGTGCAGTTCGGTGGCCCGACAGCGGGGCAGGATGCGGGCCGATCGCGCCGCGGCGGCGCGGGCCAGGCCGACGACCAGTCGGGCGTCGTCGCAGAGCTGGCCGTCCCAGGACAGGTGCGCTCCGCGCAGGCCGGCCGGGCGCAGCGCCGGCGCCATCGCGCTCGCCTCGGCCGCGCCGAGCCGGCGGGTGCCCGGCAGGGTCCGGCGGGACGTTCCGGCACAGGCGCGCAACAGGTCTCCGGCGCGGAGGCCGGCTGCCGCGGCGCGATCCTGCCAACCGGTGGTGTATCCGGTCGCGGCGAGCAGCATCGGCAGGGGGCGCGTCAGGTGCGGGGCCGTGCGGGTCAGCAGGACGTGGCGTTCGACGGCGCTCTCGTAGGCGATCCCGACCTGGCCGTGGGCGAGGTAGCGCAGGCCGCCGTGAACGAGCTTGGAGCTCCACCGGGAGGTGCCGTGAGCGAGGTCGTTGGCGTCGACGGCGACCACGGACAGGCCGCGGCTGGCGGCGTCGAGCGCCACCCCGGCGCCGGTGACGCCCAGGCCGACGACGAGGACGTCGACGACGTTGCCGGCGGCCAGCTCGGTCAGGTCCCGCTCCCGGCCTGCGCCGGTCAACGATGCGCACACGCACCCTCCTTGCGCTCAAGTGACATCCGATGTAACTCTGTCACACATGGATGTACAAGGGGAAGCGTCGACCGCCGGCTGGGCCCGCTGGGGAACCGCGCGGGCCGTGCAACTGCCGGACTCCGCGTCCCGCCTGCTGGCACAGGTGCTCGACCTGACGCCCCCGCCGTCGGTCGTGGCACTGGCGGCGGTCGCGGTGCCGGACTGCGAGCTGGACGGCGCGGTCCTCGACGCGCTGCGGCAGGTGGTCGGCGACGGCAACGTGATCACCACCGGAGAGGCCCGGGTACGCCACGCCTCGGGGATGTCGACGCCGGACCTGTTGCGGGAGCGACACGGTGACGTACGCCGGGCCCCGCAGGCGGTGATCCGCCCGGCCGACCACCGCCAGGTGGTCTCCGTCCTCGACATCTGCTCCCGGCTCGTGGTGGCCGTGGTTCCGTTCGGTGGCGGCACCTCGGTGGTGGGTGGGCTGACCCCCGCCGCGGCTCGGTACGTCGCCCTCGACCTGGGACGGCTGAACCAGGTTCTCGCCGTCGACCCGGTGTCCCGGACCGCCACCCTGCAGGCGGGGCTGCGCGCCCCGCAGGCCACCGAACTGCTCGCCGAGCACGGATTCACCCTCGGCCACGTCCCCCAGTCCTACGAGTACGCCACCATCGGCGGATTCGCCGCCACCCGCTCGTCCGGCCAGGCGTCGGCCGGGTACGGCCGCTTCGACGACATGGTGATGGGGCTGACCGTCGCCACGCCCCGGGGCACCGTCCGGGTGGGCCGGGCTCCCGCCTCGGCCGCCGGTCCCGACCTGCGACAGCTCTTCCTGGGCAGCGAGGGGACGCTCGGCGTCATCACCGACGTCACCGTGCGGGTACGCCCGCTGCCCGCCCGGTCACACTACGAGGGCTGGCGATTCGAGTCGTTCGCCGACGGCCTGCACGCGGTACGGCGGCTGGCGCAGGACGGGCCGCGACCCACGCTGCTGCGACTCTCCGACGAGATCGAGACCATGATCGGGGCGGCCGGCTCCGGACGCTCGGAGGGCGGCTGCCTGCTGGTCGCCGGGTACGAGGGCACGGAGGTCCTGCCCACCGTCGAGGCCGCCGCCGAGGTGCTGGCCGCCCACGGCGGGGTGCCGCTGGGTGAGGAGGCCGGGCAACAGTGGGCACGGCACCGCTTCGACGCCCCCTACCTGCGGGACGCGCTGCTGGACGCCGGGGCGTTCGCGGAGACGCTGGAGACCGCGGCGTACTGGTCGGCGCTGCCGGAGGTGCACGGCCGGGTCCGCCAGGCGATCCTCGACGCGCTGCCCGACGGGGCGCTGGTGCTGGGCCACGTCTCCCACGTCTACGAGACCGGCGCCTCGCTGTACTTCACGGTGATCTGCTCGCCCGGATCGGACCCGATCGGCCGCTGGCGGACGGCGAAGGCGGCGGCCAGCGAGGCGATCGCCGCCACCGGCGCCACGATCAGCCACCACCACGGAGTCGGCGCGGACCACCGCACCTGGTACGCCGCCGAGATCGGCGACGTGGCCGTCGACCTGCTGCGGGCGGTCAAGCAGCACCTGGACCCGGCCGGCATCCTCAACCCCGGCATCCTGGTGCCGTGAGGTGCGCGCCTTCACCGTGGTCCTCGGGCCGGCCGCGCGCCGAGGACTGTCCCGCGTGATGCCGGTGGCCCACCGGCTCCGCGCCGCCGGCGCGCGGATCCGGGTGGAGTACACGCAGACCACCGAGCAGGCCCGCCACCGCGCCGCCGCTGCGGTGCAGGACGACGAGGTGGTCGTCGCGGCCGGCGGTGACGGCACCATCCGGCTGCTCGCCGGGGTGGTCGCCGACCTGGGCGGCCTGCTCGGCGTCATCCCGGCCGGGCGCGGCAACGACTTCGCCCGCCAGTTGCGGTTGCCGCACTCCCCCGATGCCGTCGCCGACCTGCTGCTGCACGGCCGGCCCCGGCACCTCGACGTGCTCCGCGTCGCCGGGCAGACGGTCGTCGGCAGCGTCTACACGGGCGTCGACGCGGCCGCCAACGAACTGGCCAACCGGTCCCGCCTGCCCGCGTCGCTGGTGTATCCCACCACCGGGCTGCGGGCGCTGCTGCGTTGGCCGCGGACCCGGTACACGATCACCGTGGACGGCCGGACGGAGGAGCTGCACGCGTACACGGTGGTGGTGGCCAACTGCGGGTACTACGGCCGCGGGCTGCACATCGCCCCGATGGCGCGGCCCGACGACGGAACGCTGGACGTCGTCGTGGTCCGACACGCGCCGAAGCTGCTGTTCCCGGTCGTGTTGCGACAGATGCGCGCCGGCGGGCACCTCGGACGCCAGCAGGTCACGTCCTACCGCGGCAGCTCGGTCACGGTACGCGCCGACCGGCCGGTGGTCGCGTACGGCGACGGTGACCCGATCGGCCGGGGCGACCAGGTGCACGTCGAGCTCCGCCCGCACGCGCTGCGAATCATCTGCGACCAGGCCCTGGTCGAAGCGGGTCACCGCCGTCGAGGGTCGCCGATGGCACCGTGAGCGACGTCGACGCAGCCCTAGTCCGGCCGCAGGTAGCCGTCGACCAGCCGGGCCAGCTCCCGGTCGAACTCGGCGACCGGCACGTCATCGGCGACCGTGCGGAGGGACAGCACGAACGACTGCGTGGTCAGGTAGACCATGCGGGCCAGCACCTCGGCATCGTCGGCGCGGACCGAGCCGTCCTCGTGGCCGTCGCCCAGCGCCGCCACGAGGAACCGCAGCATCTCGTCCTGGCCGTTGCCGCGCCGGTCGAGCAGGTACGGCAGCAGCACCTCCGGATCGACGTCGCGGATCTTGCACAGCAACGGGTGACTCCGGAGCACCCGGGCCGCCGACACCACCCGCGAGACCAGGCGGGACCGGGCCGAGCCCGCGCTCCCGTCCTCCGCGGCCGCCATCAGCACCTGATGCCACTCCCGGTTCATCAGGTCCCCGATCAGCGACTGTACGTCCGGCCAACGCCGGTAGACCGTCATCCGCGAGACCCCGGCCCGGCGCGCCACGTCCGTCAGCGTCGTGCGACGCACCCCGTAGGCGAGGACACAGTCCCGGGCAGCGTCCAGGACCGTATCGTCGACGCCGCGCTCGCCGGGCTGACTCACCTCCACCACGCGGAATGTCTACCACGCTCCCCGTTCCGGCCGCCCCGGGCGCGGACGACATGCGGTCACGGCGACCGTGCGAGTGCCGGGCGCGGCCGGTGCTGCCACTCCCCCCGGCGCCGCAGGGCGACCGGCCCGCCGGCCGTCGGAGCGGCACAGCCGGGGTCGCTTCCGACTCGCGACCGGGGGGCGGGCGTCAGCCGATGCGGTACTGGTCGCCGTAGACGGCGAAGACCAGCGGCGTGTTCAGGTTGAAGTTGCCGTTGTTGAGGAAGACCCGCTGGGCGGTGTCGACGCGGGAGGTGTCCGAGTGAGCCGCCTCCTTCCTCATCTCGGCGACCCGCTCATCGAGAAAGGCGTTCAGCCAGGTCCGCTCGTCGCCGCCCTGCGCCGGCGGCTCTGCTCGGGTGAGGGCACGGCTGCGGATCCCCCGCATGCCCTCATAACCGTGCATCACCGCCGCGTCGTAGTAGGCGAACTGCCCGAGCGCCCGTACCCCGTCGGCCTTGCCGTCGCGTACCGACGGGTTGAAGTACACCCGGTCCCGCTCGGCCTCCTGCGCGGCCCGGAACACCGGGTCCGCGGCCGCGGTCCGCCAGTCCCGCGGGAAGTACGGGTCGAGGCCGGCGTGCGAGTCGGTGCCGTTGACGGCGCGCAGGGCCGGCAGGTACCCGGCCAGCACGTTGCCCGGCTTGGTCCTCGTGTAAGCCTCCACCAGTTCGAGCATGTCGCCGGTGCCGGAGCAGAAACCGATGATGCCGGCGGTGTAACCCCGCCCGTCGCCGATGTCCTCGATGTAGGAGAACTGCGCGCGCCAGTCGAGCGAGGAGTTCTCCGCCGCCGAGACGAGCTGCATGGCGACGTCCTTCTTCGCCGGGTCGTCGAGGGGGGCGCCGGCCGGGGCGGACGGGCTGGGCGTGGCATCGCCGCCGGGCAGGACCCACCGCTGGTTGGCGTTGCCGGAGCAGCTCCAGATCTGCAACCGGGTGCCGTTGGCCGTGCTCCAGCCCGTGGCGTCGAGGCACTTGCCCGAGCCGGTGTTGACCAGCGCGCCGTTGCTGGCGGTCCACTTCTGGGCGCCGGTGCCGTTGCAGTCGTACAGCTGCACCTTGGCACCGTCGGCGGTCGACGCGGCCGTGACGTCCAGGCACTTGCCGAGCGCGCGGACCGACCCGTCGGCATTGCCGACCGTCCACGCCTGGGCCGCGGTGCCGTTGCAGTCCCAGAGCTGGACCGGCGTGCCGTTGGCCGGGTTGGCGCCGGCCACGTCGACGCACTTCCCCCCGAGGCCGGTGATCGGCCCGGCCGACGCGGCGCTGGCCGACGACAGGCCGTAGCCAACCGTCGCGGTGGACACCAGCAGAGCCGCTGAAAGGTGGGCGACTGTCCGCTTGCGAAGCATGGGCTCTCCTCGGATGGGGGGTGCGGTGCTACCGCCCTCCGGTTGGTGGCCTGCGCCGGGTCGGGCGGTCCCGGTTACCGCCGTGACGCATTAGATAACCTTATTAACAGATATCAGTACGTCTATGCGCTGTCAATCTACCGACGGTGCTGGCGCCGGCTGTGGTGGCGGGCAGGTAGCGCATGCCGGTGGGCCGGTGGGGCGCCCCACCGGCCCGTCGTTGTCAGCAGTCGTCAGCCGTTGTCGATCAGGCCGGCGATCTCGTTGTAGATCAGGTGCGCCTTCGCCCCCTGGTTGGACGGGCAGCCGCCGAGATGGTGCAGGGCGATCACCCGGTGGCTGGCGTTGAGCACCGGCGAGCCCGAGTTGCCGCCAGAGGTGTCACAGCTGTAGCTGATGTTCCAGGTGTTGTAGTTCGCGTTCCGCACGGTGCACGTCGTGCCACCTTGGGTGTTCTCGTAGATGGACAGTCGCTTCGGGCTGCCGTCGCCGTGCCCCGGGAGGTACATCCGGGTGCCGGTGCTGGTGGCGGTAGTCGCCAGGTACAGGGTGCCGAAACCTTGGATGGCAGCGAAGTTGTTCACCGAGTACAGGGTGTAGTCCAGTTCGCCGGAGCCGCCGGAGCTCACCTTGTAGAGGGTGGCGCCGCTCACCTTGGTGCCGGGCCCAGGGTTCGCGCCGCCGCAGGTGGCGCACTGGTAGTTGAACTGCATCTCGCTGCCGCTGACGGCGGACTGGGTCGAGAAGCAGTGCTTGTTGGTCAGCATGCGGTTGGTGTTGCCGACCCGCCAGGTGGTGCACAGCCCGCCGCCGCTGATCAGCAGCCGCGCCACCGCGTTGCCGCGCGCGTACTCACCGGGGTGGCTGCTCTGGTAGCAGACCACGTCGCGGCGGGCGTCGGTGCTGCAGACGGAGAGCGTGGAGAAGTTGTGCTGGGAGATCTCCGCGCGGTCGTAGCCGCGCCAGAAGCGGTCGATGGTGGCGGCGCCGCCACGGGAGCGGCGGCTGCTGTGCAGCGTCACCACTGCGGTGTCGCCCTCCACCGACATCGCCCAGAAGCCCGGCTGCCCGTCGATGGTGTAGTCCGAGCCGGTCGCCCGGTTCAGATAGCGGTCGTACCGGTAGCTCTCCCTGCCGTCCGGGCTCGAGACGGTGACGTAGTCGCCGTGGGCCAGGCGCAGTGAGCTGAAGTGCACCTTGACGTACGCCGCGCCGGGGTGCCGAATGATCTGCGTCCGGCCGCCCCGGGTGTAGGACAGGGAGCCGTCGACGGTGCGGAGTTCACCGACCGTGGTGACGCCCTCGGCCGAGAACTGGTCCGATTCGGGTGCCCGCTCGGAGTGTGGTGTGAGAGGCCGCACCGAGTACGCCTCGGCGGCGGGTACCGACAGCAGGCTCAGCCCAAGTGTGCAGGCGCCGAGCGCGACCGCCACCGTTCGCAGGCGGCGTAGGGCATTTTTCATCGTCGCTCCTCCCCCGGAACCAGCATCCGGACGTGCCTTTGCACCTTCATACCCGATTCCATTGACACATGCAAGTACGTCAATGTTTATGAGGGCCATGTCAGCGCCGCACTTCGTCCCGGTGGCCACCCACCCCGAACTGGCCGGGCACCGGTCACTCTTTCTCGACCTGCTCGGCCACGGCCTGAGCGATCGACCGCCGGACTTCGGCTACCCGCTGGAGGAACACGCTGCCACCCTCGCCACCGCCCTGGACCACGCCGGAGTCCGAGCGGCGGACGTGGTGGCCCACAGCATGGGCGGCGGGTTGGCGGTCGTGCTCGCCCACCACCGGCCCGAGCTCGTCGGCCGGCTGGTGCTGGTCGAGGCCAACCTGGAGCCGAGCCCGGCACCGAAGGCGGGCGGCAGCGGCATCAACACGTACACCGAGGCCAGGTTCCTCGCCAGCGGTCTTGCCGAAACCCTCGACCAGGTCGGACCGCAGTGGGACGCGGGCAGCCTCACCGCGGCCGGGGTGAGAGCGCTGACGGTGCCGAACGCCGGGCACAACGTCATGCTGGACAACCCGGAGGCATTTGCCCGGGTGACCGCCGCGAGTGTGACCGGCCGGGCCCGGCCCTGCTGACCGCAATGGCCGCTGGTGCAGACGGGCGGGACATGCGGCGCCTGCGGCCACAAGGCCCGGCTCCACGTAGGTGTAGCTTCGGCTCCGTGCGAAAGGTCTGCGTGGTCGGGGCGGGCGCGGTCGGTGGGGTGATCGGCGCGCGCCTGGCCCTGGCCGGGCTCCCCGTGTCGGCCCTGGCCAGGAACGACACGCTGGCCTCGCTGCGTACGCACGGCTGGTTGGTGAACTCGCGCGACGGCGGGCCGCAGGCCGCCCCGGTGGCCGCCGCCACCGACGACGCCGCGGCACTGGGCCCGCAGGACGTCGTGATCCTCGCGGTGAAGGCGCACCACCTGCCCGCGCTCGCGCCGGCGCTGGTGCCGCTGCTCACCCCGGAATCCGTGCTGGTCCCGGCGCTGAACGGGGTGCCGTGGTGGTTCTTCCACGACTTCGGCGGCCCACTGGCCGGCACCGTCCTGGACGCGGTCGATCCCGGCGGTGTCGTCTCGACGGCGCTGCCACCTGAGCAGGTGATCGGCTGCGTGGTCTACCTCGCCGCCCGCACCCTCCGACCCGGGCACGCCGTGCACACCGCGGGTGACGAGCTGGTCATCGGCGAGCCGTCGGGCGTGCCGTCTCCGCGGGCGGCGGCGGTGGCCACCCTGCTGCGCCGCGGCGGGTTCGCGGTGACGGTGTCGGAGTCGATCCAGCGGGACGTCTGGTTCAAGCTCTGGGGCAACATGACCATGAACCCGATCTCCGCCCTGACCGGCGCCACCGCCGACCGCATCCTCGACGACACGCTGGTCAACACGTTCGTACAGCGGGTCATGACGGAGGCGGCCGAGATCGGCGTGCGGATCGGCTGCCCGATCTCGCAGAGCATCGCGGAGCGCACGGAGGCCACCAGACGGCTCGGCGCCTTCAAGACCTCCATGCTCCAGGACGCCGAGGCTGGTCGCACCATCGAGCTGGACGCCCTGGTCACCGCCGTCGGTGAGATCGGCGCGCTGACCGGCACACCCACCCCGCACCTGGACGCGTTACTGGGTCTCGCCCGCCTCGCGGCCCGCGAGCGCGGCCTCTACTGACCGAGGCCCGGCCGAGGGCCCCGCTGCGTCGAGCGCGGCCTGGCCCCGGCTCCGTCATGCCCTGCACCGCGTAGACGGGCTGCCAGGGTCGGCTTGCGTGCTCCTCGTCGCGGAGGTAGCGGCTTCACGGAGGTGCCCTTTATATAGCAATCCTCCGGTTTTGCCGGATTACGGTCACTAGCATCGCTTTGGTCAGTCCTGCACTGATCGAGGCCGCCCCGGTCGGAAAGAACGGGCCCGCTGGGCGCCACCGCATCGCCAATCATCGATCTTGATACGGAGACCGCAAGTGCACGTGCAGACTTCGGGGAATCGGCGAGCCGGCGGGCGCCGGCGGGCGCACGCACCCGGTACGGAACACTCCGGTCGGCACCACCGTCTCGCCGAGGACGCCCGGCGATCGGGAAACAGACCGCCGGAGATCCGGGCCGGGCAGCGGGCACGGACCGCGGCATGAGCGCGCCGGCTCGGCCAGCACCCGATACCCTCGAAACCGAGATCCGGAATCTCTCGGGCGGCCGCGTCCTACGCGCCGGTCCCGGTGGACCGGCCTTCGGGCCCTTCCGGTACCTGCGCGCCACCCGGGCAGCCACCTTCGTATCGGCCCTGCGCCGGCGCGACCGGGTGGCCGTCGCCGGGCTGACCGTCGGCTGGGCGATCTCCTTCGGGGCCTTCTGGTGGTGGTGGTGGCAACCCACGCACCGCGTCGGCTGGGCGGGACTGGCCCTGAACAGTCTGCTGCTGCTGTACCTGACCGCGCTCCCCGCCTACTACCTTCTCGCCGTCTCGCGACTGCGGCAGGTCAACCCCGCCCTCGGGGTGCCGCGGCTGCGGGTGGCCTTTGTGGTGACCCGCGCACCGTCCGAACCCTGGTCGCTCGCCCACCGCACCCTCACCGCGATGCTGGCCCAGCAGTTCCCCTATTCGTACGACGTCTGGCTGTGCGACGAGGACCCGTCCGAGCAGGCGCTGCGATGGTGCGCCGCGAACGGGGTCGGGGTGTCCAGTCGACGGGGTGTCGCCGCCTACCACCGGGCCACCTGGCCTCGCCGTACCCGCTGCAAGGAAGGCAACCTCGCCTACTTCTACGACCACTGGGGTTACCGGGACTACGACGTGGTCGCCCAGCTCGACTGCGACCACGTGCCCGGACCAACGTATCTTGCCGCGATCACGCGACCGTTCGCCGATCCCGCCATCGGCTACGTCGCCGCACCGAGCGTCTGTGACGCCAACAGCGCGAACTCGTGGTCGGCGCGGGGACGACTGCACCGCGAGGCGACCTATCACGGCCCGGTGCAGCTGGGCCACAACCGCGGCCTGGCTCCCCTCTGCATCGGCTCGCACTACGCCGTACGGACGCAGGCGCTGCGCGACATCGGCGGTCTCGGCCCCGAACTGGCCGAGGACTTCTCCACGACGTTCCTGCTCACCTCAGCCGGCTGGCAGGGTGCCTTCGCCATCGACGCCGAGGCGCACGGCGACGGCCCGCTCACGGTCGCCGACATGCTGACCCAGGAGTTCCAGTGGTCGCGCAGCCTCACCATGCTGCGCTACGACCTCGCGCCGGACCATCTGCGGCGGATGGGCGCCGCGCTGCGGCTGCGCTTCGCGTTTCAGTTGTCCTACTACCCGCTACTGGCGATCGCGACCGTCGTCGGCCTCGCTCTGCCCCCGTTCGCCGCGGTCACCGGGCTGCCGTGGGTCAACGTCAACTATCTGGAATTCCTGGCCCGCCTGGCCGCAGTATCGCTGTGGCTGCCCCTGTTGACCTTGCTGCTCCGCCGGCGCGGGCTGTTACGCCCCCGCTCCGTGCCCGTCCTGAGCTGGGAAGGTGTCCTGTTCGCCCTGACCCGCTGGCCGTACGTCGTCTGGGGCGTCCTGGCCGCGACGCGGCTCAACGCGCGGCCCAGGCAGGTCTCGTTCAAGGTCACCCCCAAGGCACGCACCGGCCTGGAGCCACTCCCGACCCGACTCGTCCTGCCCTATGCGGCGATCACCGTGGTGCTGTCCGCGGCGGCCCTGCTCGGCGAGCGGTCGGCACACACTCCGGGGTACGTCTTCCTCTGCATTCTCGGCGCCCTCTGCTACGCGGCGGCGGGCCTCGCCGTACCCGCCCTGCATGTGGTGGAGGCAGCCCGGGCCGCCGGGCTACGCGTGCGGTCAGCCGTTTCGACCGCCGCCGGACCCCTGCTGGTCGGCGTGGTGGCGCTCCTCCCGCTCGCGACGGCCATCGCCGGCTACTCCTACGCCGCAGTGCCGCTCCATATCCCATGACGCCCCGCTGCGCGGACCCACAGGAAGGAAAGTCCCATGTCTGGTTTGAAGACCGTCCTGGTGACCGGCGGCGCCGGCTTCATCGGGAGCCACACCTGCGTCGAGTTGCTCGAGCATGGCTACGAGGTGTGCATCGTCGACAACTACTCCAACAGCTCACCGGCGGCGCCGGCCCGGGTCGAGAAGGTGGCGGGCCGCCCTCTGCTGAGCGTCTACGAGGCCGACGTACGGGATCGTCGGGCGCTCTCGGCGATCTTTGCGGAGAACCCCATCGACGCGGTCATCCACTTCGCCGGGAGGAAGGCGGTCGGCGAATCGGTGTGGATCCCCGTCGACTACTACGACACGAACGTCGGTGGCACCACGAGCCTGCTGCGGAGCATGCGGGAGAACGGCGTGCACCGCCTGGTCTTCTCCTCATCGTGTTCCATCTACGGGGAGGCGGCCCGGATCCCGATCGACGAGCAGGCCCCGCCACGGCCGACGAACCCGTACGCCAGATCGAAGTGGATGTGCGAGCAGATCATCGCCGACGCCTGCCGGCAGCACCCGGAGCTGGCGGCCTATGCGCTGCGATACTTCAACCCGGTCGGCGCACATCCCAGCGGGTTGCTCGGCGAGGACCCCCGCGGCATCCCGCAGAACGTGATGCCCTATCTGATGCAGGTCGCGATCGGCAGGCTCGAACGGCTGAGCATCTTCGGCCGCGACTACGCCACCGCGGACGGTACGGCGGTACGCGACTACATCCATGTCATGGACGTCGCCCAGGCGCACCGCATCGCACTGGAGCGTCTCGACGAGGTGACGGGACTGGAGACCCTCAATCTCGGCACCGGCGTCGGGACGTCGGTCCTGGAGCTCGTCCGGGCGGTCAGCGCGACCTGTGGAAAGTCCCTGCCGTACGACATCGTCGAACGGCGGCAAGGTGATGTGGCCAGACTGGTAGCCGACCCTGGCGCGGCGGCCCGGAAGTGGGGTTGGCGCACGACCCGGAACCTCGCCGCGATGTGCCGGGACGCGTGGCGCTTCCAGCTGCTGAATCCCACCGGATTCGACGACGACCGGACGGGGCCGGCCGCCATCCCGTCGGCGCGATCGCTCGATGTGGACGCCATGCCCAGCTCACCTGCATCCGACCATCGCTGACGCTCGACGGCGACGATCAGCGGCTCACGGCCGCGCCTCAGGCGACGGTAGGATCGGCCGCCTTGGCGGCCCGCTCGATCTGCGCGCGTCTGGCTTCCCGGGAGGCCGCGTCGGGCTGCCGGTCGGCGTATCGGGCTGCCGACCCGGTCGAACCGTCGAGCTGTTCGCGCAGGATGTCGGCGTGTCCGGCGTGCCGGTTCGTCTCGGTGAGCAGGTGGACCAGGATGGCGAACAGCGTGACCTGTGGGCGCGGCCACCAGGGCACGTAGCCGGGCGAGTCGATGTCCAGGGCCATGATCGTCGCGTCTGAGTGCTCCCACACCCGACGGTAGCGGTCGATGATGTCCTCGCGCGTCTCGTGCTCGGTCGCCCACATGTCGCTGCCGCTCGCCTCGGCGTCGTCCCAGCGAGCCAGGGGTTCGGGGAACGGCCGCCCGAAGACCTCGCCGAAGTACCTGGCCTCCCAGACCGACAGGTGCTTCACCAGGTCGAGAAGATTCGTGCCGGTCGCGGTCAGGGGGCGGCGGATGTCGTACTCGCCGAGCCCGTCGAGCTTCCAGAGGATCGCCTCGCGAACCTCCCGCAGGTCGCTGTGCAGGTGCGCCTTCGCGACGTCATCGATCATGGGGCATGAGCCTGCCACGTGCTCCCGGCGACCTCAACCTGCGACCACCACCAGGGGCGAAGCCGGACCGACGTCGTTCCCCGACCGCCACCAGGGGCTGACCCCACGCGCCGTCGGCAACGGCGTCCTACGGAGTGGCGAGACGTCGCTCAGGCGGCGGGCTGGATGGCTCCGACGGTGCCGGCCCCGACGAGCGGCCGGCCGAGGAAGTCCACCGGCCCCGGATCGACATTGAAGAGCGACCGGAGGTCGAGGGCGCGGCGGGCCAGCGGTGAATCGCGGTGCGGCGTGAGCGCTTTCGCCCGTTGGGCCGGCGAGCCGGAGCGAGCGGCCCTCCTGAAACCCGGGTCCGCGCTCGATCCGCCGACCTTCGCCCCGAGGCGTTCCTGCCCGCTCGCCGCGCGCCAATCTTCCAGATTGGCGTAGGACGCGCCGGCCCACGAAACGGCCCAGCTTCCCGATTCGGCGAAGTAGTTGTTGCCCTGCAACAGGACGTTGGCCGTGGAGAACTCGTCGGCGATCACGAGGTTGGTCCCGCCCGAGACGATCAGGTTGTTGCGCAGAACGACGTTGGACAGGCCACCGAAGAATTTCTGCAAGCGG
Source organism: Micromonospora sp. CPCC 206171 (assembly GCF_036906755.1). Lineage (NCBI taxonomy): Bacteria > Bacillati > Actinomycetota > Actinomycetes > Micromonosporales > Micromonosporaceae > Micromonospora > Micromonospora sp. CPCC 206171. The sequence continues at coordinate 37,366 of NZ_JBAKHT010000028.1, forward strand.
ATGCCCGCGGGAGCCCAGCCCTTCGCCTCCATCACCACCGTGTTGTGGTAGACCTCGACGTTGTTGACCGACCCGGCCAGGTGGATGCCCGCGTACTCCGGCAGCTTGCGGGCGTCGTTGATGCTGATGTTGAAACGGACGACGTTGTCGGTGTGCGCGGCGTTCATTTGGCCGCTGTAGAGCAGGTACCCGGCGCCGTCGTTCTCGTAGGACAGGTTGTACTGCAGGATCGACGAGGACACGTTCTGGTCCATGTCGAAGCCACCGCCGTCCTTCTGGCCGGCCGTGTGGTTGCGGAACGAGACATTGCGCTCCATGACCACGGCGGTCGAATCCCAGGTCCAGATGCCGACCGGCCCTTCGGGGGCCGCAGCCAGCCACCCGTTGTCGTGCGCGCTGGACCGCTCGATGCGCCCGCCTCGCACACTTCCGAGGGCGATTCCGCTGCCCGTGTTGTTGAAGTGATTGGTCGGGTCTCCCGGGTTGTGGTGCGCCTCGACCTCCGACACGACAACGTCCTCGTGCGCGTAGCGCGGCGCCGCGGCGTCGAAGCGAGGCCCGAAGCTCTTCAGCCCGTTCTCCGTGTTGCCGTGCAGGTTGGCAGCCCGGATCCGTACGCCGCGAAAGCCGGTGGAATTCGGGCCGGCGGCGATCTGGATTCCGTTCTTGAACCCGCTCACCTCGACCCCGGAGATGTCCACGTGGTCGAGTGTCCGGCCGTCGGTCACGTCGGAGTAGAGCTCGATCCCGCCGGTGGTCCTGTTGTCCGCTCCGCCGCCGACGATCACCAGGTCGCGAATCTCGATGCCGGCCGTGTTGTGCACCCTGACCCCCGCGCCGCCGACGGCCTCGATCGTGGCCCGGCCGCCGCCGTAAGTGCTGACGACGACCGGATGTGCCGCGTCACCCGCCTCGCCGGACCCGAAGGTCAGGCTCCCGCGAAAGTGCGCACCCCCTTCGAGCAGGAGTTTGTCTCCCGGCTTGAAGGCGAAGGCGGCGGCCTTGTCCAGCGATCGCCATGCGGTGGCGGGCGAGGATCCGTCGAGGGCATCGTCACCGGTCGGGCTGACATGGAACGTGTGGATCACGGGCGGAGCGGCTTCCCGTTTCGACCTGAGCTCGAGAACATGCGCAACCAGGGGGAGGAACACCGCCAGCGCAAGCACCACCACCGCGACGATTCGCCGACGTGAGCGCCGGGTGCCCGGCGGGCCGACCTCCTGCAGATCAACCTCACTCTGTTGCCTATCTGTGCCGGCTAGCAAGAACTCCTACCGCCCTTCGGTAACCCCTGCATACCGCATCAAACTTCCTATATCGGCATTTTAGGCCACTCTGGTACTTGTAGTCGTCATCCGCGCGGACTGCCCCGAGATGCCCGTGGTCGTGCCGGGCGGCACCAGTCCCGGGGTTAGAGACCGTCGGGCGGGGTAGATCCGCCTTCCACTCGGCCGATGGGACCATCCTCAGCACGCCACCTGCGCTGGGGCTGCCGAGATGTCTCGGAGGGTCGATGGCAGATGAACCAGCGGGAGTGAGCGGGCCGGCGAGGCCGCACGACGTGGTGGAGTTGCGGGTCCACGGGATCGCCGCCGCAGGTGCCGCCGAGGTGTTGGACCAACCGAACGTGCAGCAGGTCGCAGGGGATCGCAGCGCGGGCTTCTACCGGCCACGACCCGGCTGCTCGGAGGCCAGCGGCCCGAGCGGGGCGACCCTGGAGGCGTACCGGTGGAGTGACCTGCCCTCCGGCACCGCGGTTCGGAGCCTCGCGCTGCTGTTCCTGCTGCCGTTCATGCTGCTCAACGTGGCGATCTGGATGCGCCCGGGAAATTCGGCTTCCGATGCGGTGGTCAGATCTCTGTGCCGGGTGCTGGGCCTCACCCTGACCGCCCTCTACGTGCTTGCCGCCGTCGGCGTCGCGCTGGACCTCGTCGCCTGGCAGTGCATGTCCTCCTCGGCCTGCCTGTCTGGTCGTAGCTGGCTGTCCTGGCTGGGTGAACGTCCCACCGGGTTGCGGCTGGCGGTGCTCGCGCTGGTGCCGGTCGCCGCCATCGTCCTGATCTGGTGGGCCAGCACGCGCCCGGGACGGTCGTTCCAGGCGTTCCGCGCGCCGGACAGCACGGTGTCCGGGCACCCGCTCAGCACGGTCGGCCAGTGGGACACCGAGCCACTGGTGGGACGGCTGCGCTCGGTCCACATCGCTGCGGCGTTCGCAACACTGGACGGCAGCCTGCTCGCCGCCCGGGCCGCACAGGGCACCTCGGCCATCACCATCGTGTTGGCGGCGGCAACGGGAGGTGTCCTGGCCACCTGTGTGGCCCTGCTCTGCACCCCCCCGCTGATCGACCGGGCCCCCACGAACCGGCGGCTCGACGGTGCCGCCCGCCTGCTACGGACGATCGCCGTCGGTCTCACCGTCGCGGTCGGCACCCACGTCCTGACCAGCCCCACACGCTGGCAGGAGGGGGGTGGCCTGCCCGGCTACGGCTCGACCCTCACCTGGCTGTTCGTCGCTCACGCCGGGCTGCTGGCCGCCCTGGCCTGCGCGCTGCTGTGGCGCCCGGACCCACAGCCGGGTCACCCACCGCTACTCGGGCTGGGCGCGCTGGCGACCGCGGCGGTGGCCGCCGGTCTCGCGGTGGCGTTCTCCGCCGAACTCGTCCGCCGGGTGGCCGACTACCTGGACCGCACCGCAGCAACTTCACAAGGCCTGGTCCCCCGCCCACCAGCTGCGTACACCTGGGCGATCTACGGCTTCTTCCGGGCGGCGCTGATCACGCTGGTCGCCGCCAGCGTGGTGACCGTGATCTCCCGCCGCGACCGCTCCCGCGCGGCGGCCGCGATCGTCGCACACGACTTCCCGGACCCGCCGCCGGAGGCCGCACCCCGGCTGCGGCAGGTGCAGCAGGCGATCGTCCGGGCCCGGTTCACCGAACGGCTGATACCGCTGGCCGTGGTCTACGCCTGCCTCGCCGGACTGAGCGCGGCAACCACCGCACTGGACCTGCTCGGGCTGTATCCAGGCGACGCACTCGAGCGGTATGCGGGGGTGCCGGCCGGCCTGGTCAACTTCGGCATCGGGATGGGCAGCTACCTGATCGCGGCGACCATGCTCAGTCTGGTCATCGGCGGAATCTTCGCCTACCGGACCGCCGGGTTCCGGCGTCACGTCGGCGTTCTCTGGGACCTTGCCACCTTCTGGCCTCGCGCCGCCCACCCCTTCGCGCCGCCCTGCTACGCCGAACGGGCCGTGCCGGAGCTGGTACGACGCATCACCTACCTGGTCGAAAGCGGCAACGCCGTCCTGATCGCCGGGTACAGCCACGGCTCCGTGCTGGTCACCGCCACCGTCATCCAACTGCCGCCCCACGTCAGCGGCCGGGTGGCCCTACTCACCTGCGGCTCACCACTGCGGCGGATCTACGCCCGGCTCTTCCCCGCCTACGTCGACGACGACATGCTGCACGAGGTGGGTGGTCGAGTCGGCTGGCGATGGTTGAACCTCTGGCGCGACACCGACGCGATCGGCGGATGGATCTTCTCCGCCCACCGGCCAGACGAGCCGTCCACCGTCACCGGCCCCGCGGCGACCGTGGACCGCCGCCTCCGAGACCCAAGCGACGTGGTCGTCCCACCCAGCGACAGCGTCCCACCGCCGATCAAGGGACACGGGCCCCGCGAGTCCGACGAGCCGTACATCGAGGCGGCGCGCGATCTGGTCGAGCGCCTCCGCAAGCCGATGGACCCAGGGCCTCATCCGGCCGACCCACCGGCCCGACAATGAAGTCGACGCCCCGGGCTCCCCGGTCAGGCCCGGTCCCTGATGCCCAGGCGTTGAGGTCTGCCTCCACGCCGGGGGCGGGCTGCTCCAGGCTGGTGGCGGGCTACCGGATCAAAGCCGCCCGGCCGACGCATCCGGCGCCAGGCGCGGATGATCGGCGCTATTGCCGGCAGGCCCGCTTCCCCGGGCTTGTTGCGACGGATCCGGCAGCCTGCCGAAGGCGCGGCGGACCTGACTGTTGGCTTCCGCCTGAGAGAGGCCGGACGCGACGAGCAGGTCGCTGGCCGTGGTGCGTATCTGGGCGAGGACGACGGTCCCGGAGAAGCCAATGTCATCCCCGTACGCTGCGCCGGCATGTTGAACGGCTTGCAGGGCTTTCGCCCGGGCATCGTGCGGCTCCCGTCGAGCCGCAAACTCGTCCCGAAGTATCCGCACCGCCTGAGCAAGGGCGAGAACCGCGTCGATCATCGCTGCCGGGACTGGCTCGTTGTCCTCGATGACAGTGACAGCTCGACGGATCAGTGTCCCGCTGCTGCCCATCGCTCTCTCCACCGGCTCGGCGGTTCGGGCGTAATGACTGAGCACACCGTGCCGGTGTCGCCATGACAACGGAGACAGCCGGGTAACCTCCCGTGCGCCCGCCACCGCCTCCCGCAATACCCGAAGTTCCTCCTGGTTTCCGCGCAGTCGGTCCCGGGCCCGGATCGCCCGCTCGATATCGCGCTCGCACAACGCCTCTGCCGTTTCCGTCAGTTGCTCGACCAGCGTTCCCAGCGCCGGTCCGGCAGCGCGCCTGACTACTCTCAACGGGTTGACCGGCAAGAGGATCGCCGTGGCCAGTGCGACACCACCGCCGAGCAGCGCGTCAGCGAACCGGGATTGCTCCACGTTCGGGGCATGCGGGCTCAATGTGGTGATCAGCACTGCGGTGCTCGCCGTCTGGATCACCACCGCCGCCCGACTGCTGAGTGCAAAGGCGGCGAGGATCGACATGACGACAATCAGGCCGAGCTGCCACGGCCCGGTGCCTATGAAGGACAGCAGCGCATCACCAACAAGCACCCCCAGCGCCACACCCACGACCAGCTCGACGATCCTCCGTACCCGCTGCCCTACAGACACGGCCAGGGTCCCGACCGCAGCAAGCGGAGCAAACACCGGACTGGGATTACCGATCAGTTCGTGCGACAGCAGCCAAGCGATTACCGCAGCGATGCCCGCCTGTAGGGCCACGACGCCTCCGCCGTACACCCGGACCGCCCGCTCTCGCACCTTGAGCCGTTGGACGAGCCGGTCCTCGGCGGCACCCCGTCCACCCGCCCGCACGAACCGTTCCCAGCGCGAGCCGGGACTGCCCTTCAGGTATCGGCGCCATGGCACCTGTTGACGCATGCTGCGCTTTACCCGTGAATGCGCGCCATACACGGCCAATGGCAATCTGCGAGCGAATACCGCGACTGTACGAATAACGGCTCTCGACCGATCAAGGGAGAGCGCCGGATGACGACCGAGACCACGGCGACCTGGGCGTCTCGATCCGGCCCGCGGTGCCGGTGTACTGCCGTTGCACCCCGACCGGACGGGTGCCTTTCTTCAGGTCACCGGCCCCGTCAGGTCAAGGCAGCGGGCCGTCGGTCTTCGCAGTCGCGCTGAGCCGATCCCGGATCAGCGCGATCACGGTGTCGGCGGTCCGGTCGAGGTGACTGCGGCCATCGGGCAGCCGGGCCTCCGGGCTGATGTAGCTGCGCGGACCGACGTGGGTGGCCGGATCGAGCCCGTGCACCGTGATCTTCCCTTCCCGGTCAGCCCGGTTCCACCCACTCCAGCGGAACAGCCGCCACCGCTGCGGGAACATCCAGGTGCTGACCCGCTCGATCCGGTCGCCGGCACTGGTGAGCCGGTCGAGGTGCTGGGCGTGGCTGAGGTCGTTGGCGCCGTTGAGGAACCCGCCGAGAGTGATCAGCCAGAGCGGGGAGCGCAGCTGGGACCACAGTTCTTCCACCGCCCCGGTGGCGACCTGGGCGCCGCCGCTGTAACTGAGCAGTACCACGGGGATACCGCTGTCACGCTGGTAACCGGCGAGTCGGAGCTGAGTGGCGATCTGCGAGCCGACGGCGCGGTTGTACAGGGGACGGTACCGGCGGTCGGCGGCGACGAAGATCTGCATCACGTTGTGCAGGAACAGCGCCAGCCCGATGTGGCGGCGCAGCCATTTCCACACCGGCCGATCGGCGAGCGCAACGGCCAGCGGAGAGTAGGGCTGTACCTGGCCCAGCACCCTGAGCTCCGGCGCTCCGTCGATCAGGGCCTTGACCAGTCGGCCGCCGTCGCGGGTGTCGTGGAAGCGGCGTTTCCCGATGCCGTCCAGATAGACCAGGTAGGCGTCCGGAGGGCGGTCCGGGTCCGCGCCCCGGGCGTGGGGCATGCCCGTGGGGAGCGCGATCGTGGGAGTCCGCCAGCCTGCGGCATAGACCAGCACCTCGTAGCGGGCGAGCAGAGCTTCGGCGATCAGGACCAGGCCGAGCCCGCCGAGCAGCAGCAAAAGCGCGAGGTCGATCATGTGACTGGCTCCGGTGCTCTTGGCTTGTTGAGCCTCACGACCAGGCGGCGGACGCCCTCGACGGCGACGCCAAGCCCGACTCCCGCGACGGCTACGCAGCCGGCGGCAGGCCACCAGCCGAGCCCGGCCCCCGTGGCGAGCGCAGCGGCGAGGCCTGCCCCCACTCCCACCATGAGCACAAAGTGCAGCACCGGCCCGAGCAGCGGGAACGCGAGGACTGCGGCGAGCAGCAACGGGGCGGCCAGGCCTGGTGTCCAGACCAGCGCGGCCTCGTCGGACGGTGACGTGGGCAGCACCAGCTCGGCAAGGGTCCACGCGGACAGCGGCCAGAGCGCGAACACCGCGCCCTCGACCACGGCGCCGGCCAGCATCAACCCGACCACCCTGGTGTGCGACACGCCGGACAGGCGTGCCACCACGGGCAGGAGACGCCCAGCGGCCTCGGACAGCCCGGCGCACAACAGCAGGATGACGACGACGGGGGACATCGGTCAGCCCTGCGGTGGCAGAACAGCAGAGCCCGGCTGAGTGACGGGGCCGGTCTGCCGCACATAGCCCTCGAGTTCGTCGGCGGCGCGCGAATAGCCGCCTGCCTCACGCTGGGCGACCTGCAGGGTGCTCGCGGCGGCCCGGAATCCGGGTTCGTCGAGCAGGCGCTGGGCGAGGACGCGCACGGCCTCCACGTCGACGTCCTCGGTGCGGATCGAGAGTCCGGCACCGAGTTCGACGATGCGGGCAGCCACCAACGGCTGGTCAGCGCCCTGCGGAACCACCAGCATCGGGACGCCGGCGTACAGGGCCTCGTTGACGCTGTTCACCCCGCCGTGGGTGAGGAACAGCGCTGCGCGGGCCAGCACCTCCAGCTGCGGTACGGAGCGGTGGGCGATCACGTCGGCCGGCAGCGGACCGAGTTCGGCGGGATCGGTTGATCCGGTGGAGATGATCACGGTGCCACCCAGCGGAGCGAGCGCGTCGGCAAGGCTGCGCAGCAGCCGCGGGTCGGCCTTGAACAGCGTGCCCAGGGAGGCGTACAGCACCGGGTCCCGCAGTCGATCGACCGGGAACGACGAGTCGGCTGGGCGGGCACCGATGCTCGGTCCGACGAACCGGTACGACTGGTCGAAACTGTCGGCCTCGGGGTGGAACGCCCGCGAGGTGTAGACCAGGTTGAGCGGCTGACGGATGTTCGCCAGGTCGATCAGGGGCACCGCACTCGTGTCGTACCGGCGGCGCAGCTCCCAGCGCGACCTCAGGTACCCCCCGGAGTGGCGGGGCCGGGCCGCCGCCGCGGCGAGCAGCTCCCAGGAGCCGCGGGTGGGGCTGGGCACCTGCCGGTTGAACGCGAACGTGGTGAACGACGACGCGGCCGGCACGTCGAGTTCCCGGGCGGCCACCGGCCCCCAGGGGCAGAGGGAGTCGTGCACGATCAGATCGGGCCGAGCGCCGCCCAGATCGGCCAGGACGGCGGGCAGCACGCGTACGGCGGTGCGGGCAAGCTGCTCCATCAGCGTGACCGGCGTGCTGGCGAGGGGTTGGTCTTCCCCGGAGTAGCGGAGCACTCGCGCGCCGGTGGCCGCGATCTCCTCAGCGAAAGCGGGCGTCGTGTGATAGGTGACGGCGTGGCCACGACGAACAAGTTCGGCCACGATCGGAAGCGTCGGGTTGATGTGCCCGTGCATGGCGATGTTGAGGAATGCGATTGCGCTCATCGGCCGACCCCGGAAAAGGAAGGAGCCAGTGCCCGGCACCAGGTAAGGATCATGATCCGCCCTTCTCGGTAACAGCGTAGACGCCGCCGGACGGGACAGGGCGCGGACAAGGTACTCGCCTCGTTTCGCGGGCAGGTTCGAGCGGGTCGAGCTAGACAACCGCGCGAAGAATGCGGTCGGGTTGGCGACGCAGCCGCTCCATGGCCCGCGCCGTCGCGTCGTCAGCCGGCAGGAGGACGACCAGCTCCTGTGCGTCGGTTCTCGGCAACTCGAGCTTCTCTCGCTGCCACCGAAGCTCGTGCGCGATGGGGTGGTTGACCCGAAGCGGGACGTGCGGTGGGGGCAGGTGGCGGTGGAGTCGTCGGGTGAACTCCGTTCCGGCCAGGGGGGCGAGCTCGGCCCTGAACCATTCGGAGGTCTCCGCGGACGGCCCGAGCCACAGTTCGAACGCTCGTTCGTCGGCCACCTGGTCCCAGTCCGGGAAAAAAGTCCGGGCGTGCGGATTGGTGAACACGTAGCGCGTCAGGTTGGGTGTCCCGCTCTCGAGCAGCCCGATCCCACGCATCAGCAGCTCGAACCCACGCGTGTAGGCGAGCACGTCTCCCAGGCGGTTGGTGACGAATGCGATGCCGGGCTCAAGGAGTCGGAGGGTCTCCAACACGGTGGGCCGGACCTGGCGGTTGGGCGGCACCGGCCGCCCGCGCCCGGCGCACCCTCCACCGGTGATCTTGGCGAGGTGGCGCAGGTGATTCCGTTCGGCGGCATTGAGGCTCAAGGCGTCCGCAAGAGCATGGATCACCGCAGGGGACGGGTTGCGGTCTCGTCCCTGCTCGATACGGGTGAGGTATTCGACGCTGATCCTGGCACGGGTGGCGAGGTCTGAGCGTCGTAGCCCAGGGGCCCGACGGCGGCCACGATCAGGCAGTCCGAACGATTCCGGCTGGATGGAGTCGCGCTTGGCGCGGATGAAGTCGCCCAGCGGCGTGCTCATGGTCAGGAGCCTAGCGCGGTCCCCCCGGCGCATCGAACCCCGCAGGGTGGCCCCACGAGGGCCAGCCTGCGCCCGGTCTGGTTGCCAGTGTCCGGACGATGGACCGTGGCGCCCATGAGCGAGAAGCACAAGTTGGTCATCATCATCGGAAGCGTCCGAGAGGGCCGGTTCGGGCCTGTCGTCGCCTCCTGGGTCGCCGACCAGGCGCGCGAGAACGGCGCGTTCGACATCGACGTCGTCGATCTCGCCGACGCCGAGATCCCGCTGTCGTTGCCGGCAGTCTCACCGAAGTTCGCCGGTGACTCGTACCCGCGCCCCGACGGAATGGCGTCCCTGACGGCCCACCTCAAGGACGCGGACGCATTCATCATGGTCACGCCGGAGTACAACCACAGCTACCCCGCGTCCCTGAAGGCCGCCATCGACTGGCATTACACCCAGTGGACGGCCAAGCCCGTCGCTTTCGTCAGCTACGGCGGCGCAGCCGGCGGCCGCCACGCTGTCCTCCACCTGGAGAACGTGCTCACCGAACTGCACGCCGTGACGATCCGCGATGGTCTGGCGTTCCCGAACTACCGCACGACGTGGGAGGACGGCCGACCGCTGGATCCCCAGGCGCCCGGATACGCCAAGACCCTGCTGGACCAGCTCGCCTGGTGGGCCGCCGCCCTGGGTGCGGCACGCAACTCGGTCCCGTACCCGGTCTGAAGGGATCACCCGGCCAGCTGCGGTGCCCTACCCGGATCACCGAATCCAGTGCCGGGCGAGCCCCGGTCGATCCACCAGCGATCGACCGGGGCTCGTCGGCTGGAGCCGGGTCAGGCGAGGTCGAACCGGTCGAGCTCCATGACCTTGGTCCAGGCTGCGACGAAGTCGGCCACGAACTTGTCGCGCGCGTCCTGGCTGGCGTAGACCTCCGCGAGGGCCCGCAGCTGCGAGTTGGAGCCGAAGATGAGGTCCACCGCGGTGGCGGTCCACTTCACCTCATCGGTGGCCAGGTCCCGGATCTCGTACACGTGCTCCTCGGACTCCGACGCCTTCCACCGGGTGCCCGGGGAGAGCAGGTTGACGAAGAAGTCGTTGGTGAGCACGCCGGGCCGGTCGGTGAGGACACCGTGCCGCGTACCGCCGACGTTGTTGCCGAGGGCGCGCAGACCGCCGAGCAGGACCGTCATCTCCGGCGCGGTCAGGTTCAGCATGTACGCACGGTCGACGAGCAGCACCTCCGGCTGGGTCTTCTCGCCGGGACGCAGGTAGTTGCGGAACCCGTCGGCGCGCGGCTCCATGACCCGGAACGACTCGACGTCGGTCTGCTCCTGGGTGGCGTCGGTGCGACCCGGCCGGAACGGCACGGTCACCTCGACACCGGCGTCGCGCGCCGCCTTCTCGACCGCGGCCGAGCCGGCCAGCACGATCAGGTCCGCGAGCGAGATCTGCGCGTTGCCGGCGGAGTTGAACTCCCGCTGGATGCCCTCCAGGGTCGCCAGGACCGTCGCGAGCTGCTCCGGCTGGTTGACCTCCCAGCTCCGCTGCGGCTCGAGCCGGATCCGCGCCCCGTTGGCGCCACCGCGCTTGTCGGTGGAGCGGTAGCTCGCGGCCGACGCCCACGCGGTGGAGATCAGCTGAGCAGTCGTGAGGCCGGACTCCAGGACCTTCGCCTTGAGGGCGGCGACGTCGGCGTCACCGACGAGCTCGTGGTCGACGGCCGGCACCGGGTCCTGCCACAGCTGGGGCTCCGGGACCCACGGCCCGAGGAAGCGGCTGACCGGGCCCATGTCGCGGTGCAGCAGCTTGTACCAGGCCTTGGCGAACGCCAGCGCGAACTCGTCCGGGTTCTCCAGGAAGCGGCGCGAGATCTTCTCGTACGCCGGGTCGAAGCGCAGCGCCAGGTCGGTCGTGAGCATCGTCGGCTTGTGCTTCTTCGCCGGGTCGTGGGCGTCCGGGATGATCGCCTCGGCGTCCTTGGCGACCCACTGCTTCGCCCCGCCCGGGCTCCGGGTGAGCTCCCACTCGTAGCCGAAGAGGATCTCGAAGAACCGGTTGCTCCACTGCGTCGGCACGTCGGTCCACGTCACCTCGAGACCGCTGGTGATCGTGTCGTTGCCCTTACCGGTGCCGTAGGTGCTCAGCCAGCCCAGGCCCTGCGCCTCCAGCGGAGCGCCCTCGGGCTCCGGGCCGACGTGGTCGTCGGCGACGGCGGCGCCGTGGGTCTTGCCGAAGGTGTGGCCGCCGGCGATGAGGGCGACGGTCTCCTCGTCGTTCATCGCCATCCGGCCGAAGGTCTCCCGGATGAAGTAGGCCGCCGCGCGCGGGTCCGCGTTGCCGTTGGGCCCCTCCGGGTTGACGTAGATGAGACCCATCTCGGTCGCGCCGACCTCGGGCGCCATCTCCGCCTCGCCGACGTAGCGCTCGTCGCCGAGCCAGGTGTCCTCCGGACCCCAGAAGATCTCCTCTGGCTCCCAGACGTCCTCCCGGCCGAAGCCGAAGCCGAAGGTCTTGAAGCCCATCGACTCCAGGGAGACGTTGCCGGCGAGCACGAGCAGGTCGGCCCACGAGATCTTCTGGCCGTACTTCTGCTTGACCGGCCACAGCAGCCGGCGGGCCTTGTCCAGGTTCGCGTTGTCCGGCCAGCTGTTGAGCGGGGCGAAGCGCTGACCACCGTCGCCGGCGCCGCCGCGACCGTCGTGGATGCGGTAGGTGCCCGCGGCGTGCCAGCTCATCCGGATCATCAGGCCGCCGTAGTGGCCGAAGTCGGCCGGCCACCAGTCCTGCGAGGTGGTGAGGACCTTGATGATGTCCTGCTTGAGCGCCTCGACGTCGAGCTTGGCGAACTCCTTGGCGTAGCTGAAGCTCTCCCCCAGCGGGTTGCCCTTGGACGAATGGGCATGCAGCACCGAGAGGTCGAGCTGGTTGGGCCACCAGTCCCGGTTGGTGCGCGGACGACCACCGGTCTTCGGGGTCGGCGAGTCGATCGCCGGGTTCTCGCTCTCGCTGCCGTGCGCGGTCACGGAGTCGTGCGCGACCGGACAGCCGGCCGCCTCCTTCTTGTCCACGCCCTGCGCGCTGGAGGGGGTGTGGTCCTGGGTGTCGCTCATCTACTTCCTTCCGAGCTGGCGGATCACTGGGAGGTGCGTTCGGTCGCACAGTCGGGGCAGGTGCCCCAATACACAACCTCCGCCTCGTCGACCACGAAACCGTGGTCATCCGAGGCGGTGAGACAGGGAGCATGGCCGACAGCACAGTCGACGTCGGCGATCGCGCCGCAGGAGCGGCACACGACATGGTGGTGGTTGTCCCCCACCCGCGACTCGTACCGGGCGGTCGCACCGGCAGGCTGGATGCGCCGCACCAGGCCGGCGTGGGTGAGCGCCCGGAGCACGTCGTACACCGCCTGGTGGGAGACCGTGGGCTGATCCGCCCGTACCAGCGCGATCACCGTGTCGGTGTCGACGTGGGGATGGTCGCGCAGCGCTGCGAGCACCGCCAACCGGGGCCGGGTCACGCGCAACGAGACCGCCCGCAGCTGAGTCTCGAAGTCGGACGTCACGTGCTGACCATAGCCCACTCTTCTGGAACAAATCCAGTTTAGCTTCGGTCCCAACCCGCACATTTTCGGCGGCAGACCTGCCGGACCCGCTCCTCGGCCGCTCACCCGCGCCGGGCCCGCTGGGACGGCGGTGCCCAGCACCTCACGGCGTCACACGCCCGGTGGAGACGCTCAGCCTTCCACTCCGGTGGCAGCATGCGCCGCCCCGACCGGCTTGGACTGGGAGGATCCCCGCTGCCGCAGGTAGATCGACAGGACGACCATCGACGTGACGGCCGAATTGGAATCGCACGACTCAGCCTCCCTGCAGCACGCAGTCGTAGGGCTCCTCGCCGCGAGCGGTGCACCCGGCGGCAACCACCCGCCAACCACCGGGGCAGACGGCGAGGAAGACCGTGTCGCCGTTGAGCCGAACCTGCGCCCACTGGCCGTACACCTTGCTGTGCGAGACCGAGCCCGGCCCGGGCAGGTCCGCCTCCAGGATCGCCTCCGCGCACGGCCTGCCGGCGGACTGCTCAAGCTCGGCCGCGGTGTCCGGAGCCAGCAGGGCGCAGGCGGCGGCCCCGTCCTTCGCGGTGACGGCGTCCACCATCCGCACGGTGACGGCAGCCGCCGCGTCACCGCGGTCGGTCACCGAGCCGCAGCCTGCCAGGGCCAGTACGGCCAGGGCTGCGCCCACTGCCACCCATACCACCCGCACGGAGGGATACATCCCCCGCTCGATGCGCTCCAATCCGAATCCGCCACCGACTCACCGCAGTCGGCGGCCGGACGGACGCAGCAGATCGCCGATGGTCGGCGCGAGACGGACTCGCGAATCGGTCAGTACGCCGGGGAAGGGGCCTCGGGCGGCCGGTCGGCGGCGTGGCGGGCGTCGGCGAGGGCAACGCCCAGCAGGACGAGCGCGGCCACGACCGCGGCGGCCAGCGGCGAGCCGAACCAGAGGGGTACGGCGGCGGCGGCCAGGGCGGCGATGGCGACGACCCGGCGCAGAGACAGCCGGTCGAACACGATCCGTTCCAGGCGGATCCGGCCGTAGAGGAACAGCGCCGGCCCGCCGAGGAGTACCGCCAGCCAGACGGGTTCCGGGCGGCCGGCCGGGTGCGTGAGGACGATCTCGTGGCCGACGGCGGTGGTGACGATGCCGATCACCATCACACCGTGGGCGATGCCGGTGGCTCGGCCGGCGGCGAGCCGGTCCCGGGCGGTGGCGACGGCGTCGGCGAGGATCTGCCCGGAGCGATAGAAGTAGATGCGCCACAGCAGCACCGTCGACAGGTACGCCACCACCAGGGCCGCGGACGTCGCGGGGGTGATCGGCTGGTTGGTGAAGGTGATGCCGGCGGCGAGGACGGTCTCGCCGAGCGCGATCAGCAGGAACTGCTGGTAGCGCTCGGGCAGGTGGTGGCGGTTGTCGAGGGCCCACGGGCTGAGCGGTGGCCGATCCATCAGCGGCACCGGCCAGCGCAGTTGCGCGGCGACGATGTCCACGAGCACCGCGACACCCCACAGGGCGGCGCGGGTCACCCCGCTGGACAGGGCGCCGGCGAACCAGATCGGCGTCGTGGCCGCGCACCACAGCACCGACCGGAGGTAGAGGTCCTTCAGCGCGTGCCCCCGCAGAGCGGGCAGGAGGACCAGCGGTCGGGCGAGGTGCAGGATCACGTACGGCAGTACGAACGCCCAGCCCCGGCCGACGAACGCGTACGGCACCGACGAGGCCATGACCAGCAGCCCGAAGGCGCTGGCCAGCACCACCCACTGGATCTTGGGTCGGCGGGGGTCGAACCAGCTGGTGACGTGCGCGGTGGTGATCCACAGCCAGATCAACGGCAACGCCAGCACCAGCAGGTACGCCAGCGACCGCCACCGAGCGGAGGGATCAGGGCCGGTGATGTCCCGCACCACCCGGGAGACCACGCCGGACAGGGCGAACACCAGCACCAGGTCGACGAACAGCTCCAGGAAGTTCGCCTGCCGTACGTCCTCACGCTGCTGCAACAGGTCCTGTCCGCCGCCGGTCCGAAACCCCATACCGCCATGCTCACCCGCCCCATGCCTGCCGGGTGCCGACTTACCCCTCGTACATCCCGGGGGCGCCGCGTGCCGGGCGACAGGTTGTCTGTGTCGGCGGCTCAGGCCGTTTGCACCGGCTGCCGCCGGGAAGGCGACGAGCGACAGGCGCACGTGGAACCGCGTGTGCCACCGCGCTCACGGGGAGGCGACATGGGTAACCGGGAACAGTTGCATGATCTTCGCCAGCAGGCCCACGACGCGGGCATCGAGGGCAATTCCAAGATGACCGAGGAGCAGCTGCGCGACGCGCTGCGCCGGGTCGGCAAGGGCGAGCGGCCCCAGATGGCCAAGCACGAGGCAAAGCGGTAACGAGCGCGGGCGGTGCCGGCGTCCATCAGCGGCGCCGACGCTGCTCGCGGTTCTCAATTGATGGTCGCCAGCAGATCCAGGCAGCCCCGGCGCGAGGTCGACATGAGCACCGCGCACCTCATCAGCGAGCTGACCGAGCAGGCGATCGCCCAGCGCCCCGCACAGCTCTTCCTCGATCGCTCCCGGGTGACCTTCTTCAGCGCCCACGGCATCAGCGCCCTACTGCGAACCCAGCGCGCCGCCGCCGACGCCGAGGTCACCCTGATCCTGCGCGACTGCGCCCCGTGCGTCACCTACCTGCTGGCGGCAACCGGCACCAACGGCCGTCGCCGGGAGGTCAGGGCCGGTCCACCCCACTCGAGTACGGGCAGCAGCGGCTCCTGCGCCGCGGTGAAGGCCTACCCGGCGGACTCGAAGGCGGCGAACCCCAAGCCGACCGCCGCGCCGAAAAGCATGCCGTCCCGGATCGACCTACCTGGGACGAGTCTTCACGGACGCGGTGAGTCTCCGTCGACCAGGGTCTCGAGCGGAGCGCGACACGGTCCCGGTGCGGCGTCCATGAGGTGATCGAGGGTCATCGCGGCGTTGATCAGCGCGAGGTGGCTGAAGGCCTGGGGGAAGTTGCCGAGCTGCTCGCCGGTCGGGCCGATCTCCTCGGCGAAGAGACCGAGATGGGTGCTGTAGGTGAGCATCTTCTCGAAGGTGATCAGCGCGTCGTTCAGACGTCCCGAGCGGGCCAGGGCTTCGACGTACCAGAAGGTGCACATGTTGAAGGTGCCTTCGTTGCCGGGCAGGCCGTCGGGCGAGGCGGTGGGGTTGTACCGGTAGACGAGGCTGTCCGAGACGAGCTCATCGTCCATCGCCCGCAGCGTCGACTTCCACATCGGATCGTCGGGCGCGATGAAGCCCACGCCCGGCATGATGAGCAGCGCCGCGTCCAGGACATCGCTGTCGTAGTGCTGCACGAACGCCCGGCGTGCGGGGTGGTAACCCCGGTTCATGACCTGGTGGTAGATCCGGCCGCGCTCGACGCTCCAGCGGTCGATCTCGCCGGGCACCCCGTACCGCTGAGCGAGGCGGATGGCCCGGTCGACAGCCACCCAGGACATGACGCGGCCGAAGGTGAAGTCATGGCGGCCGCCCCGGGTCTCCCAGATCCCCTCATCAGGTCTGTCCCAGTTCTCGCAGAGCCAGTCGACGAGCTTCACCGTGTTCAGCCACGCCTGATAGGAGCTACGCAGTCCATACGCGTCGGCGAAGTGGATGGCGCTCAGCGCTTCGCCGTAGATGTCGAGCTGGAGCTGGTCGGCGGCGGCGTTGCCGATTCGCACCGGGCGGGAGCCTCGATACCCCTCCAGGTGATCGAGGAGTTCCTCGTCAAGGGCGGTTGAGCCGTCGACGCGGTACAGATGGTGCAGCGGCGTCGCCCGGCCAGCCGCCTCGCAGATCCGATCGTCGAGCCACCGCAGGTATCGGCGCGCTTCCTCGGTGAAGCCGAGACCAAGCAGGGCGTACACCGAAGCTGAGGCGTCGCGGACCCAGGCGTAGCGGTAGTCCCAGTTCCGCGTCCCGCCGATCTGCTCCGGCAGGCCCGCGGTCGGAGCGGCGATCAGGGCGCCGGTCGGCGCGTACGTGAGCAGTTTCAGCGTCAGGGCGGAGCGCTCCACCGCTTCCCGCCACCGTCCGCGATAGCAGGAGCCGCTGAGCCAGGTCCGCCAGTGGTCCCGGGTCTGCTCGTACATGGCCCGTATTTCCTCAGGCCCGATGAGCCGGGGTGGCTCACCCGAGCCGGTTTCGACGAGGACCCCGCCGATGGCACCCTGGCGCAGGGTGGCGAAGGCGCGCACCCCGTCGCCGTCGCGTTCGATCTCGATCTCGTCCGGGGGCTGGTCGGCGGGGCGGGCCCGATGCACCGTCATGCTGAGCGTCGGGCTGCGGAAAACGGCGCCGTCGGCGTACATCTGGAGCTCGTGCGGGTCGCGCCCGTAGTTGAAGCGCGGCTGGCATTCCATCCGGAACCGCATGGTGCCCCGAACCACGTGGACCAGCCGGACGAGGCGATGTCGATCGGTCGGCGTATCGCCGGCGACCGGCATGAAGTCGATGACCTCACCCACGCCGTCGGACGTCAGGAAACGAGTGATCAGGATCGGTGTCCCCGGCAGGTACAACTGCTCCTTTCTGACGTTCTCGGCGCCATCGGGTGCGATACGGAAGTACCCGCCCCTTTTCTGGTCGAGCAGTCCGGCGAACAGGCTGGGCGAGTCGAACCGCGGCGCGCAGAACCAGTCAAGGGTGCCGTCGTCCGCGATCAGCGCCGCTGTCTGCAGGTCCCCGATCAGGCCATGTGACTCGACGATCGGATACCACTCCACTCACCGCCTCCTGCCAGGACTCCTGCGACTGCTCTCACCGTAGGTGCTGGCCGGAGTTCAGCGGCGCACATTGGTCAGGACCAGCGCGAGGTCGGACGGCGGGTGTTTTCTTTGTTTCGCGGAGGGTAGCCGCGCCGGATGAGCAACGCCGGCCGGTCCACAGCCCGCCAGGCGCTGATCGTGATCGGTCTGGTCCTCGCCACCCTGGCCGGGCTGGCGTTGGTGTGGGAAACCCGGCGGGTGTTGATCTGGGTGATGGTGGCCGCGTTCTTCGCGGTGGCCCTGAATCCCCTGGTGGACCGGGTGCAACGACGGATCGTCCGGCGTCGGGCAGTGGCCACGCTGTTGGTGTTCCTGGCGGCCTTCGTGGCTTTCGCCGCGCTCGGCGTACTGATCGTGGTGCCCCTGCTGAACGAGCTGACCCGGTTTGCCGACCGGGCGCCGGATCTGTTGCGCGAGGCGCGGGCCGGCCGCGGGCCAATCGGTGAGCTGCTGGAGCGGTTCCACGTGCGGCAGTACGTCGAGGCCCACGCCGATCAGTTCCAGCGCTTCGGCGGCCAGCTCGGCCGGTCGTCGGTCGGGCTGGTCCGCGGAGCGGCGCAGGGCGTCGCCGGAGTGCTGACGGTGGTGGTGCTGGCGTACCTGATGGTGGTGCAGGGGCCGCGAATCACCGCGGGCACTCTGGCCCTGGCCGGCGACGCCCGGGCCGAGCGGCTGTGCCGCATCGGCCGGGCGTCGGCGCACACCATCACCGGCTACCTGAGCGGAAACCTCCTGATCAGCCTGATCTGTGGCCTGGCGACCTTCGTCGTGCTCGCGCTCACCGGCGTGCCGTTCGCCGCCGTGATCGCGCTGTTGGTCGCCATCGCGGACCTGATTCCGCTGGTAGGGGCGACCCTCGGCGCCATCGTCGCGGGCGGCGCGGGATTCCTGCACTCGCCCACCGCCGGGGTCGTCGTGCTGGTCTTCTTCGTGGTCTACCAGCAGGTCGAGAATCACCTGCTGCAACCGGTCATCATGTCCCGCACGGTCCAGCTGAACCCACTGACCGTGCTGGTCAGCGTGTTGCTCGCCGCGGAGCTGGGCGGTCTCCTGGGCGCCCTGCTGGCCATCCCGGCCGCCGGCATCGTGCGGGTCCTGCTGCGTGAGTTCGTCCCCGCCGACCGGCGCGCCGGCTCCGTGCCGGCGGCGGCCGGACCGGCGGACCGCGCGGGGGGCGGCGGCCCGGACCAACCGGCGGGCGACCACCCACCCGGGGG
The DNA here is from genome assembly GCF_036906755.1 of Micromonospora sp. CPCC 206171. NCBI lineage: Bacteria > Bacillati > Actinomycetota > Actinomycetes > Micromonosporales > Micromonosporaceae > Micromonospora > Micromonospora sp. CPCC 206171. The sequence goes on from NZ_JBAKHT010000028.1 coordinate 55,973, forward strand.
ACGGTGGGACGGCCGGCAGCCGGCGCTCCGGTCACCGGGACCGGCCACCGGCCGGCGACTGACCGGGCTGACCGGCGCGTGCCACCGGCTCAGGCGCGCGCTCGGTCCAGGTGACGGCGTTGGGCAGAAACGGCAGAAACGGGCGACCGATGACGACCGGTAGGGTGGGGCAACTGCTGCGAAGACCCGAGCAGGGGCGGTCGGCATTCCTGGAACTGTTCTTCGACCTGGTGTTCGTCCTCGCGTTCTTCCGGCTCTCGCAGGAGCTGCTGGAGCAGCTGAGTTGGACCGGCGCGTTCCAGGCACTGGTGTTGCTGCTCCCCGTGCTGCATGTCTGGGCCTATGCGGCAAGGTTCACCGACCTGTTCGACCCGCGGCATCCGCTGATCCAGCTGCTGGTGCTGTCGATGATGTTCGGCGTCCTCGTGATGGCGGCCGCGGCGCCTGCGGCGTTCGGCCGCAAGGCCCTGGTGTTCGCAGGTGCGTACGTCACCGTGCGGGTTGGTGTCCTCGCTGTCGGAGTGCTCGCGTTGCGCGGCCACGAGGCGCAGCGCAACGCCCTACGGCTCCTGTTCTGGGTCGGCATGGCTGCGTTGGTCTGGATCGCGGGGGCGTTCATCGACGGCTGGGCGCGTGGAGCGCTGTGGGCGACGGCGGGGGCCGTGGAGTACGTGGGGATCGCCCTCGGCTTCCGCACGCCGGGGCTCGGCCGCGCCGGTGCCCGTCGTCGAGCCGACATCGTGGTCGCCGAGAAGCACGTGGCCGAGCGGTACCAGCAGTTCTTCATCATCGCGCTCGGCGAGCCGATCCTGGTCACCGGACTGACGTACGGAACCGGCGAGTTCACGGCCGACCGCGGCGCCGCGACCCTGGTGGCGTTCGCCACCACGGCGCTGCTGTGGCGCATCTACATCCACCGCGCCGGAGCGCTGCTGGCCGACGCCATGACCGCGGCCCTCGACCCGCGCCGGGTCACCGTCCTGACGGTCTACTCCCACGTGGTCATGGTCGCCGGCATGGTGGTTGTCGCCGTCGGCGACGAACTCGTCATCACCCACCCGCTCGGTCACCCGGATCCGGCCTGGATCCCCGTCATCCTCGGTGGACCCGCCCTGTTCCTCGCCGGGCGGGCCGCCTTGGAATACGCGGTGTTCGCGCGCGTGTCTCTCTCCCGCGTGATCGGCACGCTCGCCCTCGTCGCCCTCACCCCGGCGATGAGGGACACGCCGCCGCTCGCGGCAGCCACCGCCGCCGCGCTCGTCCTGGCCGGCGTCGCCGTGGCCGACGCGGCCCGTACTCGAAGACTCCCATCCGAGCGACCGTCACCACCGGGTTGAAACGTGCGGTCAACTGGCCCTGGTGCTGCCGCACCGGCTCGGCCCAACACCGTGAACGACCAGGAGACCGCCGCCGACAACAAGCTCCCCTGCGTCGCCGGCGCGTGGCCGCGCAGGGGAATGCCACCGAATCGCCTCGACCGGGAGAACGGGTCGCAGGTTTATGAGGGCCGGGCGGGGTAACCCCCGCCATGGCCGCCGACCGGAGCCCCCAGCCTCGCCCGGAGGAGGTGGCCGAGCAGGCCAGAGAACTGGCGACGCAGGCTGCCCGCCGCGGTGGTAGGGCCGGAAAGCTGCGGCTGCGTCAGGTCGAGATCATCCTGGTCATCGCGGCCCAGTGCGGGCTCGCCGCCACCCTGGCCTGGGGGCTCGCGCACGAGGTGGCGGGGCATCCCGCGCCGGTCTTCGCACCCAGCGCGGCCGTCGGCACGATCGTCGCCGCCCTCGGACAGCGCGCCCGACGTACCGCCGAACTGATGCTCGGCGTCGGGCTGGGGCTGCTCGTCAGCGACCTTCTCCTGCGTTACGTGGGTTCGGAGCCTGGCAGATCGGCGTGGTGGTAGCGCTGGCCATCGCCGTCGCCCTGCTGATGACCGGACACAGCGGGGCGCTTGTCGCCCAAGCCGGCGGTACCGCCGTCCTTCTCTCCACGCTGTCCCCGGTCCAGCAGGGTCTGGAGTGGGCGCGGCTCATCGAAGCCGGGTCGGGGGCCCTCGTCGGGCTGGTGGTGGTCGCGTTGCTGGTGCCCATCGACCCGATGCGCACTCTTCGGCGCGCCGCCGCACCGCTGACCGAGACGCTCACCTCGCAGCTTCGGGAGGTCGCGCACGCGCTCAGGCAGCGGGACGCGGACCGCGCGGTGCAAGCACTCGACCGGCTTCGCGGCATGGACGACGACCTCACCCGCCTGCACGAGGCCCTGGGAGGCGCCGAGGAGGTGACGATGATCTCGCCGGTCCGGTGGCGGCGGCGCCGCGATGTCGAGCGCTACCAGCGCGGCATCCAGTACATGGATCGGTTGGCGCTCGAGTGCCGGGGTATGGCCCGCTGGGCGGCGACCTCGCTGCAGTACGGCGAGCCGGTGCCGGAGGAACTCATCGCCGCGCTGCAGCAGCTCGCGGAGACGATCGGGATGCTGCAGCGGGAGGCACGGAAGGTGGGGCCCTTGGAGCAGACCCGCCACGGGGGACTGGACACCGCGCAGCTGGTCGGCGAGGCATGTCGAAGAGGCTTGAAGCCCTACGGAAACGCCATGGTGATCCAGCTCCGCACGGCGGCGAGTGACCTGCTCCGGGCAACCGGCTACGAGCCGGAGACGGCCAACCGGATGGTGCGCGAGGCCGTCAACCGCTAGGCCGCCTGGGGCCCTCGTGACCAGGACGGGAAGAAGGGGAAGAAGCGGGCGACGATGACGACCGGTAGAGCGGGCGTACTGCTGCGAAGACCCGAACAGGCGCGGCCGGCGTTCCTGGAACTGTTCTTCGACCTGGCGTTCGTCCTCGTGTTCTTTCAGCTCTCGCTGCACCTGCTCGAGCAGCTGAGCTGGGCTGGCGCGGTCCAGACACTGGTGCTGTTGTTCGCCGTGATGCACCTCTGGTCCGCGACGACGAGGTTCCTGGACGCATTCGATCCCCGACATCCGCTGGTCCAACTGCTGATGATGCCGATCATCTTCGGCGCCCTCGTGCTGGCGGCCGCGACGCCTGAGGCGTTCGGCCGCAACGGCCTGGTCTTCGCCGGTGTGTACCTGACAATCCGGCTTGTCGGTCTCGCTATCGCCGTCTTCCTGCTGCATGGCCATGAGGCGCAGGCCAGCGCGGTGCGGATACTGTTCTGGGTCGGCATGTCCACGGTGCCCTGGATCGCGGGTGCGCTCCTGCCCGTTCCGGCACGTGCGGCGCTGTGGATGACGGCGACGGTCGGGGAGTACGTGGCGCTCGCCCTCGGCCTCCCCACGCCGCGGCTGGGCCGCCAGGGCAAGCGTCGACAGGAGGTCGTGGTCTCCGAGGAGCACACGGCCGAGCGGTACCAGCAGTTCTTCATCATCGCGCTCGGCGAGCCGATCCTGGTCACCGGACTGACGTACGGAACCGGCGAGTTCACGGCCGACCGCGGCGCCGCGACCCTGGTGGCGTTCGCCACCACGGCGCTGCTGTGGCGCATCTACATCCACCGCGCCGGAGCGCTGCTGGCCGACGCCATGACCGCGGCCCCCGACCCGCGCCGCGTCGCCGTCCTGACGATGTACTCCCACGTGATCATGATCGCCGGCATCGTCGCCATCGCCGTCGGCGACGAACTGGTCATCCAGCATCCGCTCGGCCAGACCGACCCGGCCTGGATATCCGTCATCCTCGGCGGACCCGCCCTCTTCCTCGCCGGACGGGCCATCTTCGAGTACGCGGTGTTCCGGCGAGTGTCCCTCCCCCGCGTGATCGGCGCGCTCGCCCTCGTCGCCCTCACCCCGGCGATGAGGCCGATGCCGCCGCTCGCGGTAGCCACCGCCGCCGCACTCGTCCTGGCCGGCGTCGCCGTGGCCGACGCGGCCCGTACTCGAAGACTGCCCGCCGAGCCGCCGTCACCACCCCGTTAGACGATCGGCGGCGGGCAGCGGCAGGGAGGGTCGGAGGTTGGTGAGCAGCGGGGTGGGTAACCCGCGCCATGGCTGGTGACCGGCGCGTCGGGTTTCGCCCCCACGCCGCTGCCGGGCGCGCCAAGGACTTGACGGCGGAGGCCCGGCGTCGCGGTGGTGAGGCAGGCCGGCTGAGGCTGCGGCTGTTCACGATCATCCTGTTCGTCGCAGCGCAATGTGGGCTTGCCGCGACGTTGTCCTGGGGGCTGGCGCACGACGTCCTGGGTCGCCCCTCCCCGATCTTCGCGCCCTCCGCGGCGGTCGGCACGATCGTCGCCGCCCTCGGGCAGCGCGCCCTACGTACCGCCGAGCTGATGCTCGGCGTGGGGCTGGGCCTGCTTGTCAGTGATTTTCTCATGCGTTCTCTCGGCTTCGGGCCCTGGCAGATCGGCCTGGTGGTGATGCTGGCCATCGCCGTCGCCCTGTTGATGACGGGGCGCAGCGGTGCGCTGGTCGCTCAGGCGGGCAGTACCGCTGTACTGATCGCCACGCTCTCCCACGCGGAGCAGGGCCTCGAATGGGCGCGGATCGTCGACGCGGGAGTGGGCGGCGCCATCGGCCTGGCGGTGGTGGCGTTGCTGCTACCGATCAACCCGATGCGCATTCTCGACCGCGCCACCGCTCCGGTCGCCGCGACCCTCCACACGCAGCTCCGAGAGGTTGCCCACGCACTCGCCCGGCGTGACCCGGACCGCGCGACACGGGCGCTGGATCAGCTGAGCGGGATGGAACCCGATCTCGCCCGGATGCGCGAGGCGCTGGGTGGCGCCGAGGAGGTGACGACCATTGCGCCGGCCCGCTGGCGACGCCGGGTCGATGTCGAGCACTACCGGCGCGGCATCGAGCACATCGATCGGGTGGTCCTCGGGGGCCGGGCGCTGGCCCGCTGGGCCGCGACCACGCTCCAGTACGACGAGCCGGTGCCGGCCGAACTCCCCGGCGCCGTGGACAGGTTCGCCGAGGCGATCCAGTTGCTGAAGCGCGAGGCACGGGCGGGTGGGCCGTTCGACCAGACCCGCACCGCGGTGTTGGACGGGGCGTGCCTGGCCGGCCAGGCGTACCACAAGGGCGTCAAGCCCTTCTCGGACGCCATCGTGATCCAGCTGCGCACCATGGCGAGTGACCTCCTCCGCGCGACCGGGTACGAGCCGGAGACGGCCAACCGGATGGTGCGCGAGGCGGCCACCGCCTAGAACGGGCCGGCGGCCCGCTCGCGCGGATGGACATCGGTCCTACGGGCGGACACCGTCGAGCGCGGGTAACGGCCGCCGGCAGATCTCGTGCGCGTCGTCGGGCGGAAGACCGAGCGTGCGCAGCAGGTCCTCGGTGACCCGGTCGGTTGCTGCCGCGTCGTCGCGCTCGGGCTGGTCGTGCAGCAGTTGCCCGAGAACCAGCGCGGCCCCGGCGATGATCACCATCGCCAACTCGGGGTCGCGCACGCTGAACCGCCCGGCACGGACGCCGTCTTCGATGTCGCGCCGGGCTCGCGGCGCGAGTCCCTTGTCGGAACCAGCCAGGGCCAGGCCATTGCTGAGCAGCACCTTGCTCAGCTCGGGACTCCGGCGGTGGAGACGTCCGGTCAGCCGGAAGCTCTGCGCGAAGACATGGGCCGGATCGTCCAGGCCCACTGTCAGCTCGTCGAGCAGGGCGCCGTAGCGCTCGAGGGCGTCCTCCACCGCGGCCTGGTAGAGCTGCTCCCTGCTGTCGAAGTGGTTGTAGAACGACCCCATCCCCACGTCCGCGGCCTGGGTGAGCTCGAGGATCGGGACGTTCTGCTTGCCAGCCGCAATGAACGTCTGGGCCGCGCGAACGAGCGCCGATCGGGTGTGCGCCTTCCGCCGCTCCAGGCGGTTGGGGGCATGCCTGGTCTGTTGCGCCATGCCTACTTGTCCACCTCTCCCAGGTCGGTCTGCCGCCTACCTTAACTCCGGCGACCCTCAGAGATGACGGAATCGTCATCAACGCTTGACTGACGCTACACTCGTAAGTGACGATTTCGTCAGCGTCTTGGGAGGAGCGGGACATGATCGATCGGCACGACCCGCACACGGGTCTGCACAGCGAGCAGGGCGCACTGCCGGGCGAGCACCCGGGACGGGCGCGCAACCCGCTCGTCAAGGTGCACGACCTGGCCTGGTTGGAGTTCGAGAAGCCCGATCTTGAGCGGGCCGAGCTGTTCGCCCGAGCCTTCGGCTTCACGACGTCGTCGCGTACCCCCGACGAGCTGCACCTGCGGGGCACGGACCCGGGTTCGCCCTGCGTGCTCATCCGCCGGGGCCCCCGGTCCCGGTTCATCGGCCCCGCCTTCCGGGCTGCCGAGCCGGCGGACCTGCTGCGGCTCGCGGACGCCACCGGCACGACGATCGCCCCGCTGCCCGAGAGCCTGGGCGGGGTGACGGTGGATCTGGTCGACCCGAGCGGGGCGCGGGTCCGCGTGGTGACGGACACGCACGAACTTCCCGCGCTGCCCACCCAGGTGGCCCTGACGTTCAACGTCGGGCACGAGGTGGCGCGGACGAACGCCGCCCAGCGGCCGCCACGGGAGCCGGCCAAGGTGCAGCGGCTCGGTCACGTCGTGCTGCAGGCGACCCGGTACCTGGAGACGCTCAACTGGTATCTGGAGCACCTGGGCCTGATCGTCAGCGACTTCCTCTACCACCAGGGGCAGCGCGAGCGTGGCCCGGTGATGAGCTTCATCCGCTGCGACCGCGGCAGCACGCCCACCGACCATCACACGCTCGCGATGACCCTCGGCCCGGCCAACCGCTACGTGCACTCGGCCTACCAGGTTCCCGACCTCGACTCCCTGGCCGCCGGTGGGGAGTACCTGCTCGACCGGGGCTACCAGCGGTCCTGGGGAATCGGCCGGCACATCCAGGGCAGCCAGATCTTCGACTACTGGCGCGACCCGGACGACTTCCTGGTCGAGCACTTCACCGACGGTGACCTGTTCGACTGCACGCTCGAGCCCGGCTGGGCCCCGATGACCGCCTCCGGCCTCGCCCAGTGGGGTCCGCCGGCCACCAAGGACTTTCTCGGCATGCGACCCGGCCGGGAATCGCTTCGCGAGCTACGCGCGGTCATCGGCGCGCTGCGCGAGGACAACGAATTCGACCTCCACCGCCTGCGCGGCCTGATGAAAGCGTTCACCTCTTGAGCACCTCTGTCCTGCGCACCGCCGACGCCTGGTGGGTGCTCACCCCCACCGGCGCCGCCAAGGTGCACACCACCGCCACCACCACCGGCGAGCTGCTGGCCGACCGGCCGGCGATCCTCGCGGCCGCGACGAGCGGCGACACCGTTCCGGTGGACGACCTTGCGTTGGTCTCCCCGGTGACGGCGCCCTGCCGCGTCGTCGCCCAGATGACGAACTTCGCCTCCCACGTCAAGGACACCAACGGCAATCCCGAGACCGTCCCCCTGACGTTCTTCCGAAAGACCTCGGGCTCGATCAGCGGCCCGTTCGCCGACGTCATCCGCCCCGGCCACGTGAGATTGCTGGACTACGAGGTCGAGATCGGGCTCGTCTTCGGCCGCGAAATGCCCGTCGGCACCACCATCACCGCAGACAACCTCGCCGAGTACGTCGCGGGCCTGGTGGTCACCAACGACGTTTCCGCCCGTGACGTCCAGCTCCCCAAGACCCAGTTCTACGAGGCCAAGTCCTACCCGACGTTCACCCCGGTCGGCCCCGCGCTGGTGCTGCTCGACGCCGACGAACTCAAGCGGTTCACCGACCTGCGGCTCAAGCTGTGGGTCAACGGCGAACTCCGGCAGAACATGCTCGCCACCGACATGATCTACACGCCGGTCCAGGCGCTGCAGACGCTGACCCACTTCCAGCGGATCGACCCGGGTGACCTGCTGCTGACCGGGACGCCCGTCGGGACGGCCCTGAGCGCGCCGCCGAAGCCGGTCATGTTCCTCGTCTCGCTGCTGCCGCCCGCGGTGAAGTGGAAGATGTTCTTCAAGGGCCAGCTTCAGAACCCCAGGTACCTCAAGGGCGGCGACGTCGTCGAGGCCACCATCGCCACCGACGACGGCGCGATCGACCTGGGCCGGCAGCGTACGGTCGTGAGGTACGCCGGATGACCGGGCCCCTGCTGTGGCCGGACTACGCCACGCCCACCGACCTGGCCGCGATCGAGGCCCTGCCGCTTGCGGTGCGGGGCCTGCCCGAATCGACGTACGGGCTGCTCGCCCGAGCGGCCACGCGCTGGCCGGACCGCACCGCGCTCACCGTCCTGCCCGACGCCGCCCGCTGGCGGGAGCCGCTGCGTCGGACCTTCGCCGAGCTCCTGGCCGACGTCCACCGGGTGGCGAACCTGCTGCACGACCTGGGCGTGCGGCGGGGTGACGCGGTCGCCCTGATGTCGCCCAACTGCGCCGAGCTGATCACCGCCACCCTGGCGGCGCAGCTCGCCGGGATCGCGGCCCCCCTGGGCAGTGGGCTGTCGCGGCCGCACCTCACCGAGCTACTCCGCCGCTCCGGCGCGCGCGTGCTGGTCACGGCCGGACCCGATTTCGCGCCGGAGGCGTGGGACACCGCGCAGGCGCTCGCCCGCAACGGCCTGCTCGACGCGATCCTCGTGCTCCGTCCCACCGGGGCGGCGGGCACCGCCGGGCCGCTGCCCGTCATCGACGGCGTCCGCATCGGCCACCTCGGCGAGCTCGCCGCCGCGAGGGAACCGTCCGCCTTCCACGGTGAGCCGCCCGGCGCGGGCGACCTGGCCGCGATGTTCCACACCGGCGGCACCACCGGCGCCCCGAAACTGGCCGCGCACACGCACGCCAACGAGGTCGCCGACGCGTGGATGCTGTCCGCCAGCAACCTGTTCGACGAACGGACCGTGGTCTTCGCGGCGCTTCCGCTGTTCCATGTCAACGCGCTCGTCGTCACGCTGCTGGCGCCCCTGTTCAAGGGGCAGACGGTGGTGTGGGCCGGTCCACTCGGCTACCGCGACCCCGCGCTGTACGGCGCGTTCTGGAAGATCGTCGAGCACTACCGGATCGCCGCCATGAGCGCGGTGCCCACCGTGTACGCCACGCTGGCGCAGTGCCCGGTCGACGCCGACATCAGTAGCCTGCGGATCCCGATGGTGGGCGCCGCACCGCTGCCCGCCGCGGTCCGGGACACCTTCCACACCCACACCGGGACAGCCCTGATCGAGGGCTACGGGCTGACCGAAGCCACCTGCGCCAGTGCGCGGAGCTTTCCCGACGTGTCGCGGCCGGGCTCGGTCGGGCAGCGCCTGCCCTACCAGCGGATGCGGGTGGTCAGCACGGACGGCACGTGGGAGGACGTACGCCCGGGTGGAACGGGCGTGCTGGCGATCAGCGGCCCGACCGTCTTCCCCGGCTACGTCACCGACCGCGACGAGAACGGCCCCGTCCTGGACGGCCTCGGCAAGCTCGTCGACGGCTGGCTGGACACCGGCGACCTCGCCCGCATCGACGAGGAGGGCTTCGTCTGGCTCGTCGGCCGGGCCAAGGACCTCATCATCCGCGGCGGGCACAACATCGACCCCGCCGTCATCGAGGACGCCCTGCTGGCCCACCCGCAGGTCACCGAGGCCAGCGCGGTCGGGCGCCCCGACATCCACGCCGGCGAGGTACCCGTCGCCTACGTCACCCTCGCGCCCGGCGCCACGGTGACCGAGAACGACCTGCGCCACTGGGCGAGCGAACAGGTGCCCGACCGCACCGCCGCGCCCAAGACCGTCACGATCCTCGACGAACTGCCCGTCACCGCCGTGGGCAAGCTCTACAAGCCCGCACTGCGCACGGACGCCATCCGTCGGGAAATCCGCGCCGCACTCGACAAGGTTCCCGAGGTCCACCAGATCGGGACCACGACCGAAGGTAGCTCCATCGTGGCTACCGTCACCGTTTCTCCATCCGCCGACCAGGCTGCCATCAAGGCCGTCCTGGGCCGCTATGCCATCGAATGGCGATTGGTTGTTATGTCATGACGCTCGCTGCTGCCATCCTCGCGGTGCTGCTCGCCCTGATCTTCCTCACCCTCGGCACGGCCAAGATCCTCGCCCTGCCCCGCATGCGTGAGCTGGCCACCGAGGCCGGTTTCTCCGTCGCCGCCTATCGCCGTCTGGGCGTGCTCGAAGTCGCCGGGGCGGTCGGGCTGCTCATCGGCCTGACCGAGCCGCTGATCGGCGCCCTCGCCGGCGCCGGGCTGCTGCTCCTGCTCGCTGGAGCCCTCATCGTCCACCTGCGCAAGGGAGACGGCCCCCAGAAGTACGCCCCGGCCGTCGTCTGCGGACTCCTCGTCGCCGGCTACCTCGCCCTCCACCTCGTTGCGGCCGGATGAGGACGGTCCCCGTGGTGATCGTCGGCGCGGGCCCCACCGGGCTCACCGCCGCGACGCTGCTCGCCCAGTACGGCGTCGAGTGCCTGGTCCTCGAGCGCTGGGAGTCGATCTATCCCCAGCCCCGCGCCGTCGCCCTCGACGACGAGGTCCACCGCATCCTGGCGCGGCTCGGGCTCCGGGACGAGTTCGCCGCGATCTCCCGCCCGCACCGGGGGCTGCGCCTCCTCGACCGGGACATGCGGGTGCTGGCCGAGTTCCGGCGGGACACGGGGCCCGGCCGGCACGGCTACCCCCAGGGGAGCATGTTCGACCAACCGGAACTGGAGACGATCCTCCGCCGAAATCTCAAGCGGCACGGCAGCGTCACGTTCCGCGGCAACGCCGAGGTCACCGGGCTGACCCAGGACGCCAGCGGGGTGCGGGTCGATGTCACCGACACCGCCACCGGAGAGCAGGAGTCCGTCCGGGCGGCGTACGTCCTGGGGTGCGACGGCGCCAACAGCCTGTCCAGGGCCTCGATCGGCGCCGCCATGCAGGGCCTGGGCTTCACGCAACGCTGGCTCGTCATCGACGTGGTGACGGAGGCCGACCTCGGCCAGTGGGAGGGCGTGCACCAGCTCGCCGACCCGGCCCGCGCCGGCACCTACATGCGGGTCGGGAAGAACCGCTACCGCTGGGAGTTCCAGCTGACGCCCAGTGAGACCGCCGACGACTACCGCGACATGGCCCGGCTGCATCCGTTGATCTCGCGGTGGACCGGGGACATCCCCGTCGCGGAACTGGAGATCATCCGCGTCGCGGAGTACACCTTCCGCGCGCAGGTCGCCGACCGATGGCGCGACCGGCGGGTGTTCCTGCTGGGCGACGCCGCCCACCTCACCCCACCGTTCATCGGCCAGGGCATGTGCGCCGGGCTGCGCGACGCGATGAACCTGGCCTGGAAACTCGCCGCCGTGCTCGACGGGGCGCTGGCGGAGACCGTGCTCGACACGTACGAGATCGAACGCAAGCACCACGCCCGGGCCATGATCAAGCTGGCGAAGTTCATCGGTACGGCAATGACGGCCGGCGGCGAGGTCGGCAACGTCATCCGTCGCGCCGTGGCGCCGCGGCTACACCTCGTACCCGCCCTCACGGGCCTGGCCACGGACAGCCGGACACCCCCGCTGCACCGCTCCGACCTCGTGCTGCGGCCGCGGCTTCGCCGCGGCCTCGCAGGCAGGCTCTGCCCGAACGCGATCATCGACGGCCAACGACGTTTCGACGACCTGGCCGCCGGCCGGTTCGCGATCGTGACGTCCATCGAGCCGTCCGCCGCACAGCGCGCCGACATCGAACGGCGCGGGGCGGTGCTGATCGTCGCCCACTCGGGCAGCGAACTGCACCGCTGGTTGCGGGCAGGCAGTGCTCGCGCAGCCGTCGTCCGCCCCGACGGAGTCGTTCTCCATGCCGGCCGCCGGCTGCTTCCCCAGACGATCGACGCTGTCCGCCCGGGTGGCGGGTGAGCGAGGCCTCTGTCGCTGTTGCTGTCAGAGTCGCCGTGAGCGATCCCGCACTGCTCGGAGGGCAGTCCGTCACGATCAGTGCCCCGGAGCTTCGCGGCCAGCAGGCTTCTCGTCATCCGGGCGGAGCAGGGCGGCGGTCGAGGTAGGCGTCCAATGCGGCGGCGCCGGCGAGCATGGCGCGGCTCCTGGCCGAGAGGCGGGCGCGCCAGTCGCGCAGCATCGACTCCAGCGGTGCGACGCCTCCGGCGGAGCGGACCTGGGCGATCAGCGGGGCGATCTGCTCCAGCAGGTAGCCACCCCGTCTGAGCTGGTGGGCCAGCAGGGCGTCGCGGACGTCGGCCGCGCTGTAGACCCGGTAGCCCGTCCGCGGGTCGCGGCGGGGCTGGACCAGGCCGGCGCGTTCCCATTTGCGGAGGGTGGCCGGTCGGATGCCGAGCCGCCGCGACAGCGGTCCGACGAAGGTGTCACCACGCTCCCGCGGTACCGGATCGAGGTCGCGAAGCGCGGTTTCGACGGCTTGGAAAGTGCGGCGGTCGTCGAGCAGCTGGGCGTGGCTCTCGTCGATGAGCCGGAGCGCGTCCTCGGTCGCGTCCCGGTTGACCGCCTGCATGATCGACGTGGCCGTCTGGTGGCCGTGTCCGGGCACGAGCGCGAGAAACGCGCGCAGCGCCTGCGCGTGCAGCGGCGTGTAGGTGCGGTACCCGTGCAGGGTGCGTTCGGCACCCGGAAGGATGCCGGCCGCCTCGTAGTTCCTGATCGCCTGGGTGGACAGACCGTGCCCACGCGCGAGGTCGATCGGCCTGAGCCGTCCACCGTCTTGAAGGTTTCGCCCCACTGTCCTGTCAATATCGCGGAGAAGTTTAAATCGAACGTTCAACGATACCGTTGAGGGCATGATTGCTGGTACCAAGGACACCGTCCATGCCGTCGAGGCCGCGACCGTCATGCGGCTGCTCCCGACCCGGCCGCGGCTGCTCGCCCTGGGCGAGCCCACCCACGGCGAGGACGTTCTGCTCGAGGTGCGGAACGAGATCTTCCGGCAACTCGTCGAGCAGGAGGGCTACCGGACGATCGCCATCGAGAGCGACAGCGTGATGGGCCTGGTCGTGGACGACTACCTCACCGCGGGCACCGGCATCCTCAACGAGGTCATGGAGCGCGGCTTCAGCCACGGGTGGGGCGCCTTCGGGGGCAACCGCGAGCTGGTGCGCTGGATGCGCGCGTACAACGACGGCCGGCCCGCGTCAGAGCAGCTGCGCTTTGCCGGTTTCGACGGCCCGCTGGAGATCACCGGCGCCGCGAGCCCCCGGCAGGCCCTCACCGCGCTCCACGCCTACCTCGCCGCCTGGGTCGACGCCGATCTGCTCCCCTGCACCGCGGAAACGCTCGACCGCCTGCTCGGCGCTGACGACCGGTGGACCAATCCCGCCGCGATGATGGACCCGTCCCAGTCCGTGGGGCGGACGCCCGACGCCGACCAGCTGCGGCTGCTCGCCGACGATCTGGTGGCCCTGCTCGACGCGCAGACGCCACACCTGATCGCGGCGTCCGCGCGGGAGGACTGGCACCGGGCACGCCTGTACGGGCGTACCGCCACCGGGCTGCTTCGCTACCACTTCTGGATGGCCGACACGTCACCGAGCCGACTGGCGCGGCTGCTGGGCGTGCGGGATTCGATGATGGCCGCCAACCTGCTCGCCCTCGCCGAACGAGGGCCGGCGCTGGTGAACGCCCACAACGGCCATCTGCAGCGAAACAAAAGCACGATGCGGATGGCCGGCTTGCGGCTGGAATGGTGGAGCGCCGGCGCGATCGTCAGCGCCCACCTGGGCGAGGGATACGCCTTCCTCGCCACAGCCCTCGGCACGATCCGCCACCAGGGAGTGGACGCCCCGCCTCCGGACACCGTCGAGGGGTTGCTGTACGCGCTCCCGGAGGAGCGTCACATCGTCGACGTCCGCCGACTGGCCAGCGCCCTCGGCAACGTGACGCCCGCTGCCCGGGTGTCCCCCTGGTTCGGTTACTCCCCGCTTGATCCGGCCCACCTGGCCAGCACCGACGGGATCGTCTTCGTCAAGGATGCCCGGCGGACCTAGTCGGCCCGGCCTCGGCGGCGCCTCCGCTCGATGTCCTCCTGGACGTCAGGGTCCCAGAGGGAGGCGTTCCAGTCGGCGTCTTCGTCGGCAGGAGGTATGACAGGAAGAGAACGAGGCCTCCGCAGGAGACCGCCCAGTTCCGGACGATCGCGACCGTCCCGTCCTAGGTCTCGATGACACGCTTCGTCAGGTTCGACCACACCACGAAGGCGAAGAAGAGAGCCAACGGCACCGCAATCGACAGCACGGTGACGGCCCACCCGCCCGGCGACACGATCAGATCGGCGGTGATCGCCGCCCGGACCAGCGAGAGCCCCGCGAACAACACGGCAAGCGTCAGCAGCGTCCCGAGGGCTGCTTGCCAGCGCAGCGGCAACCCGGCTGCCGGGGCGGGACCGTCCACGCAGGTGTGCCCCTGCCCCGGATGACCACGTTGAGCCCCGCATTCCGGGTAATTCATGACCAGCCATTCCCCGCGTACTGACGATCACGGCCGGAGCAGGTTAGTGGAACAGCGAGGATGGGACCATCCCGCTACCTGCCGTCGCCACGGGAGCAAGATTTTCCGACGGCGATGTCGAGAACTGATGGCTGGCTCCGTCCCCGTGGTGAGCGTGACCATGATGGGTCGCACCAGCAGAGGAGAAACATGATGGCGAAGTACTTGCTGCTCAAGCACTACCGCGGCGCTCCGGCTGCGGTCAACGACGTGCCCATGGACCAGTGGACGCCGGAGGAGATCTCGGCGCACGTGCAGTACATGCACGACTTCGCGGCCCGGCTCGAGCAGGCCGGCGAGTTCGTCGACGGTCAGGCGCTCGCCCCCGAGGGGACGTTCGTCCGGTACGACGGTGAGGGGCGCCCGCCGGTCACCGACGGCCCGTTCGCCGAGACCAAGGACCTCATCGCCGGCTGGATGGTGATCGACGTCGACAGCTACGAGCGCGCCATCGAGCTGGCCGGGGAGCTGTCGGCCGCCCCCGGGGCGGGCGGGAAGCCGATCCACGAGTGGCTCGAGGTACGCCCGTTCCTCACCGCGCCGCCCACCATCACGCAGTGCCCTCACCGATGAACGAGGCCCTGCTCCGCAGCCTCACCCCGAGCGTGCTCGCGATCCTCGTCCGCCGCGGAGCCGACTTCGCGGCGGCCGAGGACGCCGTGCAGGACGCGCTGGTCGAGGCCGTGCGCGTCTGGCCGGTCGACCCGCCGCGGGACCCGAAGGGCTGGCTGATCACCGTGGCCTGGCGCCGGTTCCTCGACACGACCCGCGCCGACGCCGCCCGCCGCCGGCGTGAGGACCTCCTCGACGAGGAGCCCGCGCCCGGACCCGCGCCCACGGTGGACGACACGCTCCACCTCTACTTCCTGTGCGCCCACCCGTCGCTGACCCCGTCGTCCGCGGTCGCACTCACGCTGCGCGCCGTCGGCGGACTGACCACCCGCCAGATCGCCCACGCCTACCTGGTGCCCGAAGCGACGATGGCGCAGCGCATCAGCCGCGCCAAACGGACGGTCTCCGGCGTACGGTTCGACCAGCCCGGCGACGTCGCCACCGTGCTGCGCGTCCTCTACCTGGTCTTCAACGAGGGCTACTCCGGCGACGTCGACCTCGCCGCCGAAGCGATCCGACTCGCCCGGCAACTCGCCGCCGCGATCGACCACCCCGAGGTGGCGGGGCTGCTGGCCCTCATGCTGCTGCACCACGCCCGGCGCGCCACCCGCACCGCGCCCGACGGCAGCCTGGTCCCGCTCGCCGAGCAGGACCGCAGCCGCTGGGACACCACGTCGATCACCGAGGGCGTCCAGATCCTCCAGGCGGCCCTCGCCCGCGACCGGCTCGGCGAGTTCCAGGCCCAGGCCGCCATCGCGGCGCTGCACGCTGACGCACCCACCGCCGACGAGACCGACTGGGTGCAGATCGTCGAGTGGTACGACGAACTCGCCCGCCTGACCGACAACCCGCTCGTCCGACTCAACCGCGCAGTGGCCGTCGGCGAGGCCGACGGCCCACGCGCCGGACTGGCGGCGCTCGCCGCGCTGAACGACTCACTACCCCGCCACACGGCAGTGGCGGCGTACCTCCACGAACGCGACGGCGACCTGGCAACAGCGGCACGGCTCTACGCCGAGGCCGCCCACAAAGCCCCCAACCTCGCCGAACGCGACCACCTGACACGCCAAGCCGCCCGACTCAACACCCGCCGGCGTCGCTGACGCGGTGTCCTTCGAGCCGGTCCCGCCGCCGTTGCTGCTCGAACGCCGGGCGGGCGCGTCAGTCGTAGCGGCACGTGCCAGTCTCCGCGTGCCGCCGTACACGGCGGTCCGGCCGGCCCCGGTACGGCCCCGGCCACCACGCCAGCGACGGTTCGCCGGGAACTCAGGCGTCGCGGACGGGCCAGGTCAGCCGGCGGGATCGACGAGTACGCCGGGGTTGAGGATCCAGGACGGGTCGAGCGCGCCCTTGGCGGCGCGCATGGCGAGCGCAACCGGGTCCGGACGCTGCTGGTCGTACCACGGTCGGTGGTCGCGGCCGACGGCGTGGTGGTGGGTGATGGTGCCGCCGGCGGCGAGCAGCGCGTCGGAGACGGCATGCTTGATCTGGTCCCACTGGTCGACGGTGGCGCCCCAGCGGCCGGTGGCGTACACGCCGAAGTAGGGGGCGGGGCCGTCCGGGTAGACATGGGTGAAGCGGCAGGTGACCACACCGGTCGAGTTGACGGCGCGGAGCGCCTCGCTGGCCGCGTCGAGCACGGCGGCGCGTAAGGCGGGGAATCGGTCCCAGGTGCACGCGGTCTCGAACGTCTCCACGATCATCGACCGGGCGGCGAGCGCGTCGCGCTGGTACGGCATCCGCAGGAACGCTGACCGCCAGGCGTCGGCGGCGGTCAGCTCCCGCGGGCCGGACGAGTCGTCGCCGCGGGGCGGCTCCGGCAGGGCACCCCCGTGGTCGCGGCACAGCTCGACGGCGCGGTCCAGCCACGGTGTGACCGGATGGTCGGCGGACTCGAATCCCAGGACGAGCACGCCGCCGGTGGTGGCGGCACCGGCGTTGAGAAGCGCCTCGGCGGGGTCGAGCAGCCGGCAGTTGCTCGGGTGCAGCCCGGACTGGGCGATCGCCCGGGTGGCTTCGACCGCCTGGTCGTAGCCGGTGAAGTACACCGAGGCGCCCGCCCGCCAGCGCGGTCGGTCCTGCAGCCGCATCCACGCCTCGGTGATGACACCGAGCACGCCTTCCGAGCCGAGGAACAGCCGGTCCGGCGACGGCCCGGCGCCGGAGCCGGGCAGCCGACGCGACTGACTGATGCCCGCCGGGCTGACCACCCGCAACGACTCCACCAGGTCGTCGACATGAGTCAGGACGGTGGCGTAGTGACCGCCGGCACGGGTGGCCAACCAGCCGCCCAGGGTGGAGAACTCGAACGACTGCGGAAAGTGCCGCAGCGTGAGGTCGTACCGCCGGAGCTGGTCCTCCAGCGCCGGGCCGAACACGCCGGCCTGGATGCGGGCCGCCCGGCTGGTCGGGTCCACCTCCAGCACCCGGTCAAGGCGCCCGAGGTCGAGACTGACCGCCGCGGGATACGCGTCGTCCAGCCGCGGCTCCACGCCGCCCACCACTGACGAGCCGCCGCCGTAGGGGATTACCGCGATGTCCCGGCCCGCGCACCAGTCCAGCACGTCGACGACGTCCTGCTCGGTCGCCGGCCGGGCCACCAGGTCCGGCGGATCGTGAACATCCCCGTGCAGGTTGCGGACGACGTCGCGGAACGCCTTGCCGTGGGTGTGTGCCGCCCGGTCGGCCGGGTCCGTCGAGCACAGCCGGGCGAGCGACGTGGGCGGATCGACCCGCGGCGGGCGCAGGTCGAGTTCGGCCACCGGCGGCGCGACGTGCTCGGTCAGGTCGACGTCGGGCAGCAGGGTACGCACCCGGTCGACCAACGCCGTGGCCTCCGCGCCGGTCACGGCGTCCTCGACGTGCCCCCAGCCCCACCACGAACGGTGTTTCCCGGCCATGCGGCCTCCCCGCCGTCCACCCTCGCCAGATCTACTCGCCGGTAACGTACTCGACGGCCGGCCCCCCGTCGATGCCCTGCGGTCACCAACGCTGCCAGCCGAGCGGCTTCGCGCCTGGTGGGACGAGCTCGACATGCGATGCGGGCACGGTGCGACGAGGTTCGGCTACGAAGCCTGCCGCATGAGGGCATGGTGCGGGATGCTCTCGCCTCGGTGCCGGCCGGCGCGGGCTCGGTCATCGTCGTGGTGGCGACCGACGCACCACTGCTTCCCGGCCAGTGCAAGGCGCTGTCCCGGCGGGTGCCGCTCGGCTTGGCCCGCACCGGCACCAGCGGATCGCACTTCTCCGGCGACCTCTTCCTCACCTTCTCCACCGGGAACGAAGGTGGACTGGGCTCGGACTATCCGCAGCCCGGAACGGAACGCCTGGACACGCTCACCTACGTGCCCTGGGCTTTCGTCGACCGGTTCTTCGACGCGGTGGTGCAGGCGGTCGAGGAGGCGGTGCTCAACGCGTTGTTCGTCAACGACGAGATGAGCGGCCGAGATGGTCACCGGATGCCCGCCCTGCCGGTCGATCAGGTGCTAGGCCTGGTGCGGGCCGGCCGGCGACCGTAGTTGCTCGCCGGACGGCACTTCAGGGTGCGGTCGGTAGCCGTTGGGCGTCAGGACGTCGACGAAGATCGGTCCGGTTCCGCAGGTCCATCCGTAGGCCAGGCGGTAGGGGGTCCCGAGGTACGCCTTCGCGGCGTTGACCACGCTCGCGCACACTCCCGCCGCCTGCGCTGCACCTGCCGCGAGGAACGTTGATCCGGCCGTCGCCAGGGTCGCGGTCACGCCCACCGCCACGACGCGACGCGCCAACCGCCTCAAGCTCGCACTCATAGCCGCGCCTCCTCCTGGTCGCCGAGCACGAACACCGCCGTGCCGGGCGGAAGTTAATGGTCTCGAACAGCAAAAATAGAAGGCCATCACTGTCAAGGGGTACGGGCCAGGCTGACAGCTGTCGCGCGATGAGATGTCGACAGGCACCTGATGGAGGACTCGGAACAGGGCGAACTTGACGGCCGACTTCCCGTCGTAGGCTGCATCTCGCACGTCACGGACAGGAGGCTGAGGTGGCCCAGACGACTCGAACCGAGGCGACGGTGGCCGAGGTGATGGCCGAGCTTGCCGCACTCGAGGACCCGAAGATTCGCGCGGTGAACGAGAAACACGGTGACGATCACGGTGTGAACCTCGGCAAGCTGCGCGCGCTCGCGAAGCGGCTGAAGACGCAGCAGGAACTCGCGTGCCAGCTCTGGAAGACGGGTGACACCGCGGCGAGACTGCTGGCGGTCCTGATCTGCCGCCCGAAGGCGTTCGGGCGTGACGAGCTGGACGTCATGTTGCGCGAGGCGCGCACACCCAAGGTGCACGACTGGCTCGTGAACTATGTGGTGAAGAAGAACCCGCACTCCGAAGAGCTGCGTCTGGCCTGGTCCGCCGATCCGGATCCAGTGGTCGCGAGTGCCGGCTGGGCGCTGACCACCGAACGCGTGGCGAAGAAGCCCGAGGGCCTCGACCTCGCAGGACTGCTCGACGTCATCGAGGCGGAGATGAAGGACGCCCCGGATCGCCTGCAGTGGGCGATGAACCACTGCCTGGCTCAGATCGGAATCGAGCACGCCGAACACCGCGCCCGCGCAATCGACATCGGTGAGCGCCTTGAAGTGCTCAAGGACTACCCCACTCCCCCGGCCTGCACGTCTCCGTTCGCGCCCATCTGGATCATCGAGATGGTGCGCCGACAGCACGACAAGTAGGAAGGTTCGCGCAGCAAGGCGCGGTGGTGTCGCAGGACTCTGTTGGGCGCGACTGCTGCACGCCCTCCCCGACCAGGGGATGCTGGCCCACGAGAACTGGCCAGCATCCCGGGAGCAAGTCACGTTCACGACCAGGTCGACTGCCGATCCGATGGTTACTGATGGTCGGAAACGTTGTGCTCCGCGGATCGATCCCCCGATCCAACACGCACTCCTACCGCCGTTGCTGACGCCTGAGGTCGGGACTGCAAGGCCGCGTCGAGCCCGTTCAACCGCAGCACGCTTGCGCCGCGCAGGTGCGCCAGGTCCACACCGCCGTCGCCCACGTACCTGAGAAATGTCACCTGTTCGGTCCACTCCAGGCAGGTTCCGTCCGTCTCGGCGTCGAGCCGGACGGTGACCAGCGAGGTCCATCGCAGTTCGCCGTCGACGATCGCCTCGTAGCCGTAGACGATCCGGTGGGTGCCCGCGATGTCGATGTACCGCGACCGGTACTCCAGCCGCTCGGGCGCGGTGTCCAGCCCGGTGAAGGTGCTGCGCGCCGTCTCACCACCACCCACCCGGAAGTCGTGCTCGTACGAATCTCCGCTGCCGGGAAGCCGGAACCAGCGCCGCCTGATCGCGGTGTCGGCGAAGGCCGTGAAGACCTCGCCCGGCGGCGCGTCGAGGTGCCGCGAAATCGTGAACGTGTCGTGCCGGACCATGCCGTCCTCCCACTGTCACGGCCACGAGGGGTGGCCGCTCGTCAGTTACGATCAGTAAGAAACGTGCGTCCCGGGGTTTTAGTCCGGCTCTCCCACCCGCACTTTGAAGTCAGCTACTGACGCGTGAGGAACTACAGCCATGACCAGCCTCCGTGGTGCCGGCCTCGCAGAGCGCGGCGTCGCGCCGGACTGCGTCCAGACGATCGAGCTCGTCCGCGACGTGCTGACGCGGGTGGGTGACAAGTGGACGCTGCTGACCATCACCGTCCTGGCGCCCGGCCCGCTGCGCTTCACCGCACTGCACGAGCAGGTCGCCGGCATCTCCCAGCGGATGCTCAGCCAGACGTTGCGCTCCCTCACCCGCGACGGGCTGGTGACCAGGACCGCATTTCCGGAGGTACCCCCGAGGGTTGAGTACGCCCTGACGCCACTCGGCCGCTCACTGAGCGACGCCGTGGACGAACTCGTGCGCTGGGTCCGTGGCAACCAGAACGACATCCTCCGCAACCGCGACGAGTTCGACCAGGCCGCCCCTCACCTTTGAGGACTGACCCGCCGCGACGTCCCCCCGCCCCTGCAACCAGGGCCCGGACAACCGGCGGGAGCGGTGATCGAATCGGGTTCCCGCTATGACCTGCGCCGGTCGCTGGCCGATCAGCTACCTGTCAGCAGGTCCGACGCGCCAGGTCTGGGCTCCAGGACGACCACCGCGGTCTCGGACGTCCGCAGCGCCGCGAAGGCGTCCAGGTTCGTGTCGATCTCGCGCCAGCGGGCCCACAGCCGCAATCGCTCGTCGCCTGTCGCGGCGTGCGCACGCACCAGCCGCCGCCCGTCGACCAGATCGACGGTCGCGTCCGGATGGGCCTGCAGGTTGAGCCACCAGGCGGGTTCGCCCTCACCCCACCCGTTCATCGCCAGCGAGACCAGGTTCGGCCCATCCTCGAAGTACCCGATGATGACGCTGCGCTGCCGGCCGGTGCGGCGCCCGGTGGCGATCAGCCGGAGGGTGCCCCAGCCGTTGGCGCGTGGCCGCCACAGTCCGACCCGGCCGCCGAAGACCCGATACAGGCCGCGATGCACCGCCCAGGCCAGACGGATGAACCAGCGCGGCGGAAGCCACGGTGTCTTCGACCTGTCCTTGACCGACATGACCACCTCCCACACCTAGCTGGCATGATACGAACCCGACGCTAGTGCCCTGATCTCAAGCGTTGGCCCGGGTTGGTTACCGCTCGACGGGTGGAAACGCGGCGCGGTAGACCCGGGGCGGTACGCCGACGACCTGACGGAAGGACTCAC
>NZ_JBAKHT010000029.1:0-68481 GCF_036906755.1 Micromonospora sp. CPCC 206171
ACTGCCGGACGAATCCTCAGAACCGACGGATTACACGATCAACGTTCGAAGACGAGGCACTAGGTAGGGCTTGCCGAATCAGGTACCGTCGCCTGTCACATCGTCTTTGCACCAACAGTGGCTGCCTGTCATACGGGCGCCGAACCGGAGGGACACAGCGTGACTTTCCACAGCGCAGTCCGTAAGGCTGGCCTGATCGTGGCGATCGCCACCCTCGCGGTGAGCGCGGGATGCGCCAAGAAGGATGACAGTGAGGTCCAGGCCAGCGGGGTCAAGCTCGTCGAGAAGGGCAAGCTGACCGTCTGCACCCACCTGCCGTACGCGCCGTTCCAGTCCAAGGATCCCAGCGGCAAGGTGATCGGGTTCGACGTCGACGTGATGGACCTGGTTGCCAAGGAACTGGGCGTGGAACAGAAGATCGTCGATACACCGTTCGAGGGGATCAAGTCCGGCCAGGACCTGAACACCGGCAAGTGCGACGCGGCTGCCGCCGGCATGACGATCACCGAGGAACGGCAGAAGGTGATGAACTTCTCCGACCCGTACTTCGACGCGACGCAGGCGATGTTGGTCAAGACCGGCAAGCCGCTCAAGTCGCTGGACGACCTCAAGGGCAAGAAGCTGGGCGTCCAGGCAGCGACCACGGGCCGTGACTACGCCCGGAAGTTCGAGAAGGAGAAGGGCCTGCAACTCGTCGAGTTCGAGGATCTCGCCGCCCTGCAGCAGGCCCTCGCCAACGGCCAGGTGGAGGCCGCCATCAACGACCTGCCGGTCTGGACCGAGTACATCAAGGAGCACCCCGGCGGCTTCGAGGTGGCGGCCGAGTTCGACACCGGCGAGCAGTACGGGTTCTCGGTGAAGAAGGACAGCAACCCGGAACTGCTCAAGAAGATCAACGAGGTGCTGGCCAAGGCCAAGCAGGACGGCAGGTACGACGCCGTCTACGAGAAGTGGATCGGCAAGCGGCCGACCGCCTGATCGAACCCCACGACCGGAGGGTGCGCGCCTGTCGCGCGCCCTCCGCGTATTCAACCTGTGCGTAGCAAGGAGCATCGAACAGTGAAGCTGCGACGCCGCCAGCGAGAGCGGCTGTTCCTCTGGCTCCAGTACCTGGCCTTCATCGCCGTCATCGCCGCGGTGATCTTCGCCGCGGACTGGGACAGGCTCAGAGAGGCGTTCTTCCGCGTCGACATCATCGAGTCGATGTTCCCGACGATCATCACCGTCGCGCTGCGCAACACGATCCTCTACACGCTGGGTGCGTTCGCCTTCGGCCTCGTGTTCGGCACCATCCTCGCGCTGATGCGGCTGTCCCGGGTGGCGCCGTACCGCTGGGTCGCCACCGCGTACATCGAGCTGTTCCGGGGTCTGCCCGCGCTGCTGGTGCTCTTCCTCGTCGGGTACGGCATTCCGATCGCCTTCCCGGAGCGCGAGATTCCGGGCGGCGTGTTCGGTTCGATCGCGATCGGTCTCGGGTTGACCGCCGCGGCGTACATGGCCGAGACCATCCGGGCGGGCATCCAGGCCGTGCCGAAGGGGCAGATGGAGGCGGCGCGCACCCTCGGCATGTCGCACTTCACCGCGATGCGCACCATTGTCATCCCGCAGGCGTTTCGGGTCGTGATCCCGCCGCTGACGAACGAACTCATCCTGCTCACCAAGGACTCGTCGCTCGCGTACGTGCTCGGCGTGACCGCGCAGACCATCGAGGTCACCAAGTTCGGTCGGGACACGCTGAACGACCGGGTGAACGCCACCCCGCTGCTGGTGGCCGGGTTCGCCTACCTGGTCATCACGCTGCCCCTCTCCCAGGTGGTACGACGTCTCGAACTCCGCTACGCCAAGGCTCGGTGACCAACATGACGACCACCCAACCCCGGCCCGCCGTCGAGATCCGCGACCTGCACAAGTCCTTCGGTCCGCTCGAAGTGCTCAAGGGCATCGACTTCGAGGTCGGCCACGGCGAGGTGGTCTGCGTCATCGGGCCGTCCGGTTCCGGCAAGTCGACGCTGCTGCGGTGCGTGAACCTGCTCGAGGAGCCGACCGCCGGCAAGATCTGGGTGAACGGGGTCGAGATGACCGATCCGGATGTCGAGATCGATTCCGTACGCCGCGGCATCGGGATGGTCTTCCAGTCGTTCAACCTCTTCCCGCACCTGACCGTGCTGGACAACCTCACCATCGCCCAGCGCAAGGTGCTCCGGCGCGGCCGGGCGGAGGCCGAGCGGATCGCCCGGGAGAACCTGGAGCGGGTCGGCCTGACCGACAAGGCCACGGCGTTCCCGGCGCAGCTCTCCGGCGGGCAGCAGCAGCGGGTGGCGATCGCCCGGTCGCTGTCGATGGAGCCCAAGCTGATGCTCTTCGACGAGCCCACCTCCGCGCTCGATCCGGAACTGGTCGGTGACGTGCTCACCGTCATGCGCAACCTGGCCGAGGACGGCATGACGATGATGGTGGTCACCCACGAGATGGCGTTCGCCAGGGACGTGGCCGACCGGGTCGTGTTCATGGATGGCGGCGTGGTGGTCGAGCAGGGGCCGCCGCAGGAGGTGCTCGGTGCGCCGCGGCACGAACGGACCCGCTCGTTCCTCTCCCGGGTCCTCGATCCGACCCAGGTCGCGCAGCTTGGTCAGCCCGACCAGTCGCCCGAGCCGCCGGAGCCGCCTCGCCTGCCGGCCGACGACCGCCACAATCTGTGACAGCCGCTCATCGTGACCTGACGTGCCGGAACCGCACCGGAGGGCGGGCATGGGGACGCCGCTGCATTACCCGCCCCGCGTCAGCTTCTCCTGAGCGCCGCTCCGCTGTGCCGATCCCCTCGGTGGCGGATGCGATGTTCCTACCGCGGTGAGCGCGGCTGTGCGGACTGCCGCCGTCGCCGGCGTGGCCGATGCGGTGTGGCCGTGTCCTGCCCTGACGGATGTGGACGTTCGATGCGAGTGGGGTTGCCCCGTACGAGCTCGTCGTGGATGCGCCATCGGGCGGTGGTGGCGGCGCGCCGCGCTGTCTCGTCGCCGTGCTCGATGCGCTGGCGCAGCAACTGGATGGCGATGCGGCGGTTGAGGCTGAACTGCCGCTCGGTGTCGACCACGACGACGAGGCCGGAGGGACGGTGGGTCGCCCGTACCGCCGTGCTGGCCTTGTTGCGGTGCTGACCGCCGGGGCCGCCGGTACGGCAGGCGACGATGTCGACATCTGCTTCCGTGAAGGTCGTGACCGGGCTGTCGACCCGGCACGGCCGGACGGTGACGTACCAGTTCTTCCGGCCGGCGTCCGCGCGGTAGGGGCTGGAGGCCTGCCAGCACAGGGTTCCGCTCCACGAGGCGGCGAACGCCTCGGCGCCGGCGCCGGAGATCTCGACCAGTGCCGACCGGTAGGTGCCGGGCCGGTCCCCGGGTACGGTCTGGACCCGATGGGTCACCAGATTCTGCCGGGTGGCGTCGGCCGCCAGCCGGCCCAGCAGCTGGGCCAGCGCCCAGGCGCACTCCTGCGGGCCACGCCCGGCGGACATGAGCAGGTGGACGCTCATGGCCGGGCCCGCTCACGGCGGTGGTTCCGGCGGTCCGATCGGGCTGTGGACCCGATGTCGGGCGTCTTGTAGGTGACCAGGGGGACCGTGGTGGCCACGGGGGTGGCCAGGTCGTGGTCGACGAGGTCGCTGATCACCTGCTCGATGCGTTTGTAGGCAGTGGGTGCCTCCTCGAAGAGCAGTTGACGGTCCCCGCACACCACCAGCGACCCCACCGGGGTACGGCGCAGTTCCTCGACGGTGTGCTTGGCCCGGCCCCTGCGCAGGGCGTCCGCCCGGGACATCTTGCGGCCCGCGCCGTGGGCGACGGAGTGGTTGGCATCCGGGCCGGCGTGGGCGGCCACGAGGTAGGAGGGAGTGCCGCGCGTACCGGCGATGAGCACGTCGCGGCCGTCACCCGGCGCCGCGCCCTTGCGGTGCAGGTAGACCCCGTCGCGAACCTCGACCAGGTTGTGGCACTGATCGACGATCGGCTCGGTGGGTTCCGTTCCCAGGGCATGGGCGACCCGGGCGGCCATCAGTCGCCGGTTGAGCGAACCCCAGCGTACGGCGTCGTCATGCATCGCCAGGTAGGCGGCGGCATCAGGGGCGCCGCCCGCGCCGTGGACCTCGGTGTGCGCCCGCAGAATCCGCTCGCCCAGCCCTCGGGAACCGCTGTGGACGATGAGAACGAGGTCGCCGGCGGCGAGCCCGAGACGGCTCGCGTGGTCCGGCTCGACGACGCTGTCGATCCGCGCCAGCTCGACGAAGTGGTTACCCCGGCCGACCGTTCCGAGGCCCTCGACGTGACCGGCGGGAACGTCGCCCTTCACGACGGCCCAGGCCGGGTCGTCGGCATCCCGCTCGGGGTCCAGCGGGCGGTCGAGGTCGGGGAATCGGGCGGCGAGCTTCTCGGGGACGGCGCGCATGAGCTTGATGGGAAAGACGGCAATGCCGCAACCGATGTCGGAGCCCACCAGGAACGGATACAACACGGTCGACGCCATGGCGGCGCCGATGGGGGCGCCCTTGCCCGGGTGCAGGTCCGGCATGCCGGCGACGTGGATCATGCCGTCGAGGGCGGCCACCTGCTGGCACTGCGCGAGGGCATTCGACTCGATCCAGCTGGTGGGGGAGGCGAACACGGTGACGGTGGCCGGGGTGGACGGCGGCAGGGACTCCCGCCGGTAGTGGTGCTGAGACAAGGACGCTCGCTTCTCGCGGAAGGGTACGGACGGGCGGCATGACGGCGCCGGTCGGCGCCGCGGTGGCCTGGAGCAGGGGGTGCTGTCCGTCAGAACGTCATGGACACCACCATCCCGGAGCCCACCGTGCCCGGCAAGCGACTTTCGACCGCGGGGGGAGCGGGACAGCGGCCCGAGACCCTCCGGCACAGCGCGCGCTTGCAGCCTGCGCAGGCGTCGCTCAGCCGCCGCGGGCGAACAGGGCCAGGCGTACCCGGTTGGGGCTGTTGGTCTTGGTCATCAGGCTGGTGATGTGGGTCTTCACCGTGGTGACGCCGATGTGCAGCCGGTCGGCGATCTCCGTGTTGGACAGCCCCTCGGCGACGAGGTTCAGCACGTCCTGTTCACGCGCGGTCAGTCCCGGGGCCGGCTGCGGCGTCTCGGGGCGGGCGTGCACCGCGCGCTGGACCAGGCGGTGCAGCACCTCCTGGCTGAACGGGCTGTCGCCCACGGCCGCGCGGCGGACGCCGTCGAGCAGGTCGGCCGGGGGTGCGTCCTTGAGCAGGAACCCGCAGGCGCCGGCGGTCAGGGCCGGATAGAG
This sequence comes from Micromonospora sp. CPCC 206171, assembly GCF_036906755.1. NCBI lineage: Bacteria > Bacillati > Actinomycetota > Actinomycetes > Micromonosporales > Micromonosporaceae > Micromonospora > Micromonospora sp. CPCC 206171. Next base: position 5,294 of record NZ_JBAKHT010000029.1, read on the forward strand.
GTGGTCGTCGTCGCCGAAGGTGGTCAGCACCAGCACGCGGGTGGCGGGGCGGTCGGCGAGGATCCGGCTGGTCGCGGTGATCCCGTCGACGCCGGGCATGCGCAGGTCCATCACGACGACGTCGGGCACCAGCCGCGCGGCGAGGCTGATGGCGTCGCGACCGTTGTCGGCCTCGCCGACGACCTCGATGTCGGGCTGGGCGTCGCAGAGCATGCGCAGGCCCGCGCGGATGAGGTGCTGGTCGTCGACCAGCAGGACGCGGATCATGCGAGCTCCGTCTCGTGGGGTGCGGCCGAGCCGGCGCGGGGGACCGGCGGGCCGGGGGGAGCGGTCGACGGGGCGGCCGGGAGCACGGTGCGTACCCGCCAACCCGCGCCGGTCGGGCCGGCCTCCAGCCGGCCGCCGAGGACCTCGACGCGCTCGCGCATGCCGGTGATGCCGTGGCCACCGCCGGGCGGTACCGCCGCCGGCACCCGGCCGCGCCCGTCATCGCGGACCTCCCAGTGCACGGCCCCGTCGACCACGGACACCGCCAGGCGCGCCCGCGCGGACGTGCCGACGTGTTTGGCCACGTTGGTCAGCGCCTCCTGGGTCAGCCGCAAGACCGCCAGGCCCCGGACGGCGTCGAGCGAACCGACCGCCGGGTCGATGTCGGCCTCCACGGTGACACCGGCCTGGCGGGCCCGGTCGACCGCCGCGCCGAGGGCGGCCGGAAGCGCCGCCGGCTCGATCGCGGTCAGCGCCGCGTCGCCGCGTACCCCGTCGGGGTCGCGCAGGACCGCGACCAGCCGGCGCAGGTCCGCCAGGGCGGCGCTCCCGGTGCCGTGCACGTCGTCGAAGACCGCGCCCACCCGCGGATCCAGCTCCGTCAGCACGTGCCGGGCCACGCCCACCCGCAGCACCATCGACGCCACATGGTGCGCGACCACGTCGTGCAGCTCGCGGGCGATGGCGCTGCGTTCGTCCGCGCGGGCGGCGCGGCTCTCCGACTCACGTCGGCGCTGCTCGGCCGCCGCCCGCTCCTCGGCCTGCCGGCCGAGCTCCCGGGTGGTGCGGATGACCAGGCCGAGCAGCAGCGGCACGCCGACCTCCACGGTCAGCCCGAAGACGCCGGAGAGGAACCGCCGGAGCGGGTCGCCGATCGAGTCGGTCAGGTCCACCGCGGCCAGCAGCCCGGCGGCCAGCCAGATGAGCCGCGGCCGGTCCGCCCGCATGGCCAGCTCCAGCAGGGCCCAGCTGGCACCGACCTGGTTGATCGTGGTGTCGTCGAGGAGCTGAATGGCGACCGCCAGCAGCGCGGCCTGCGCCAGCAGGTTGACCAGCGCCCGGCGGTGGCACACCAGCCCGACGGCGAACGCGACCAGCGCGAGGCTCCACTGGGTGGTCGTCGGTGAGCGTCCGGCGTGGGCGCCGAAGACCAGGTAGCCGACGCCGCTGAGGTCCAGCAGCAGCATCCGCGCGAACGTGTCGCGCGCGTCGAAGAGTCGTCCCACCCACCCCACCGGATCAGCCTAGGCGCTGCGGCTCGCGGGCCGGAACGACCGCCGGCCGGGCCCACCTCGCCCGGACAGCGAGGTGGGCGGCCAGCCCGAGCGGCCCGAGCAGGATCGTCAGCACCAGCACCGGAGCCATCACCAGCGCCGGCACCCCCCGTTCCCGAGCGTCCAGCCAGGCCCACCGGCCGACGAACAGGTCGAACCCGACCATGTGCGCCCAGGCCGCCGCCGCGCCGTCGGCGCTGCCGAGCAGGCCGCGCACCCCCGGCAGGGTCGGCGCCGTCACGGCCGGCAGCACGTCGGCGAGCGCCGGGAGCACCAGCAGCGCATAGCTCACCAGGACCGGCAGCACGATCAGCGGCGACGAGATGATCCGGGCGGTCCCGGACCAGCGCGGCAGGAGCAGCATCAGCGCCCAGAACGGCGCGGCCAGCGCGAAGGTGAGGGTGAACAGCGTCGCGGTCATGCGGCCAGCGCCAGTTCCGGGCGGCGTCGGCCGGCGAGAACCAGCGCGGCGGCGGTCGCGGTCGCGGCCACCAGCGCCGCGGCGGCGGCCAGCGTGAGGGCGTCCGGCCGCAGCAGCGGCTGTCCGCGCAGCGCCTGCCAGGTCAACAGCATCGTGAGTACGCCGTAGGCGGCGCCCGCGACGACCATCAGCCGCACCCGGCTGCGCTCGTCCAGCCACGTCCCGAGGAACCGGCTCAGCAGGATCGCCAGGATCGGCAGCGCCTGCCGGGCGTGCAGCCCGACGAAGTGCCCGATCCGCAGGTCGCCGCCGGTGGTGCTCCAGCCGACCAGCGGGAGCCCGGGCCCGCCGTCCGGTACGCCCACGCTGTGCGCCCCGGCGATGCCCTCGGCGGCCACGTCCTGGCTGGGCACCACCATCGGTATCGCCGCCAGCATGCCGAGCAGGGACAGGCCGAGCCCCGAGCCGACGGCGTACCTGGCGACCCGGTCCGCCATCGGCTGCCGCAGGACCACGATGCCGATGACGAGGTGCGCGACGAAGAGCACCATGATCGACGCCCCCATCACCTGCCACAGCGCGGCGTTCAGCGGGGTCGTCTCGTTGTAGTGGCTGGTCGTGCCGCGCAGCACCTGCCCGACGATCACCGCCATCTCGGCCAGCGACATCGCGACGATGACCGTGCCCGCCCGCTCCGCGGTCCGGCTGCGTCGCGGCAGCAGGGAGAGCATCCAGGCGAGGGTGGTGCCGTACAGCACGAACGATACGGCGAACTTGAACGGCTTGAGCCAGATCGGCACGCCGGTGAGGACGCGGGAATCGGCGCCGATGCCGATCGCGGCGACGATGGCGAGCACCGCCATTGCCGCGACGAAGACCAACATGGGGCGGTGCCAGTGTGCCGCCCGGCGCAGTGCGGTAGTCATGCCTGTAGATGCTCGTGAACCAGCCTCCCGAGCGCGCCCGACCTCGGGCCCGGGAAGCGGCCGGCGGTCGGAGCCGCGTCTCCTCCCGGGGGAGGAGACGCGACATCGGACCGGGGAACGGCTGCCGGCCCGCGTACCCCGAGCGAGAGGCCACGTCCTCGCCGCCGGTCGAGGTGGCGGGCGGCCTGTCCGGAGGTGACCGCCCCGGCCCGGATCCGGGCCGGGGCGGTCGGGCGTCGGTCAGAAGGTCGCGACGTTGAGCAGCTTCTCCTGGACGCCGTCCGGGTCGCCCGCCGGCCAGCTGTAGTTGGTGGTGCCGGCTGACTGGAGGGCCGACTTCACGGCGCTCGGGGTGGCCGTGGGGTGGGTCGCCTTGTAGAGGGCGGCGCCACCGGCGGCGTGCGGGCTGGCCATGGAGGTGCCGGAGATGGTGTTGTAGCTGCCGCCCTTCCAGGTGGAGTAGATGCAGACACCCGGGGCCATCAGGTCGACGTCCGCGCCGAAGTTGGAGAAGTCGGCGATGGTGTCGTCGACGTCGCTGCGGCAGGTGGCCGCCGCGCCGCCGCCGGGGAGTCCGTTGAAGTCGGCGAGAGCGCTGACGGTGATGACCTCGTCGTATGCGGCGGGTACGTGGTTGGCCGCGTTGTCGGTCTCGTTGCCGGCCGCGACGACGTACGTCACGCCGGAGGCGACGGACCTGCAGATCGCCTCGTGCATGGCGTCCTTGTTGCTGCCGCAGGCGCTGTCGGAGCCGGAGCCGCCGAGGCTCATGTTGGCGACCTCGATCTCGCTGGCGTGCGCGGTCACGTAGTCGATGCCGCAGATGATGGCCGAGAACGTGCCGCTACCGGCGTTGTTCAGCACCCGTACCGGCCAGACCCGGGCGCCCGGGGCGACGCCGACCACGCCGATGCTGTTGTCGAGCGCGCCGATCGTGCCGGCGACGTGCGAGCCGTGGCCGTTGCCGTCGTTCGCGCTGGTGCCGGTGGAGCAGTTCTTGGCGCCGGCGGTGTAGACGTTCAGGTCGGGGTGGGTGAGGTCGATGCCGGTGTCGATGACCGCCACGTCGACGTCGACCCGCTCGTCCGCGCCGTTGATCTTCGCGGTCGGACTCAGCTCGGCGTCGGCCCGGTTGATGCCGGTCGGCGTGGTCTGGGCGGTGGCCGTCACCACTCCGTCAGGCTGGACGAAGAGCACCCGCGGGTCCCGAGCGATGCGGCCGGCGGCGGTCGCGCTCATCCGGGCGGAGTAGCCGCGCAGGGCGTGCTCGTAGACGTGGCCGACGGTGGTGCCGTTGGCCCTGGCCTGCTCGGCGGCGACCGACGACGAGTTGGCGTCGGCGCGGAGGACGACGATGTAGCCGCTGTCCGTCTCGGCGCGGGGGGCGGCGGTGGCGCCGGTCGCCGAGGCGGCGACGACGATGCCGGTCAGCATCGCGACGCCCAGTGTCTTGCGCATGGGGGTTCCTCTCCACGTGCGGTAGGGGCGGTTGGCCCACGCCGAGGTTGCCGCAGCCGGCCGCGCCCGAACCAGAGGGCGGAGGCATTCGTTATTGGAAATATATAAATCAGCACAAAATGGGGCATAACGTCGGACCTGGCGTCCAGCGGCCAGGTGGGCGGAGCGCTCGTACTCCTGCCGGGTTATCGCCGGATGTCGGTGCGGTGTTTCATCACCGTCGTGTTGGCGGCGGGACGGCGGACGGCTACCGTCGATCCAGCTGCACGGAGAAGGGCCCGCGACCGCGATGGACACACCGCCACCCGATGTCGTACGTCGCGCCGCCGCCGGTGACCCGGCCGCCGTCGCGGAGGTCCTGGAGGGGATCAGGCCGATCGTCGTGCGCTACAGCCTGGCCAGGCTGGGGCATGTCGGCGCCGGTGGCGCCACCGCCGAGGACGTCGCCCAGGAGGTCTGCCTCGCCGTGTTGCGCGCCCTGCCGCGCTTCACCGATCAGGGTCGTCCCTTCCTCGCCTTCGTCTACGGCATCGCCGCCCGCAAGGTCGCGGACGCATGTCGGGCCGCGAGCCGCGACCGTACGGACAGCGTCGCGGCCGTTCCGGACGCGCCGGACCCCCGCCCCGGCCCGGAGCTGCGTGCTGTCACGGCTGACCTGGGCGCCAGGCTCAGCGCCCTGCTGGCGCAACTGCCGGCGACGCACCGGGAGATCCTGGTGCTGCGGCTAGGGGTGGGTATGACCGCCGACGAGGTCGGTACGGTGCTCGGTATGACCGGAGGCGCGGTACGGCTGGCGCAGCATCGCGCGCTGACCCGGTTGCGCGTCATCGCCGGCGACACCCTCGCCCGGATGATCCCGTGACCGGCGACGTACCCCCGCCGACCGACCCGGTCCTGCGGGACGACCGACTGTTCGACGCGCTCAACCGCGGCGAGCCGCCACCCCCCGACCACCCCGCCGACGACCCGGTGACCGCCCTGCTCGCCGACTGGCGCACCGAGCTGGTGGCGCGGGCCGAGCAGGTGGAATCCAGGATGGAGCGGGAGCAGTCCGGGGAGGGGACGGGATCCCCGGCGGCTCCGCCGTCCGCAGCACTCCCGGCCCGCCGGCTCCGGCCCGCCGCAACCGCCGGGCCCGCTGCTCCGGCGCGGCCCGGGGGACGGCGGCGGACGGCGCTCGCCGGTGCGGCCCTCAGCCTGCTCACCGTCGTCGGGGGACTGTGGCTGGGCGCAGCTCGGGCCGAACCGGGCGGCCTGTTCTGGCCGGTCACCGAGCTGGTCTACGCCGACCGGGCCGAGTCGCTGGTCACCGAACGGGAAATCGGGCGGATCCTGGACGAGGCCCGGCAGGACCTCGCCGACCGCCGGTACGCCGACGCCCGCCACCACCTGGAGCGGGCCGCGGTCCTGCTGGGCAGCCTCGGTGACGACGAAACAGTCGTCCGGCTGCGGGGCGACATCGACGAGCTCCGCCACCTGCTGCCGTCCCCGGTCGCGACGGCCCCGGCGACGCCCGGCGCGGACATCGGCAGCAGAACCGTGCCGGTGCCGTCCGACCCGGACGGAACCGCCACCGTGCCGGTGCCGCCCGCCACGGACCCCGCAACGTCCACCGTCCCAGTGCCTCCGCCGGACGATCCGGCGGCGTCGCGCACCCCGGCCCGGCCGACACCGACCGCACCGGCACCGGCGGGCCGGCCGAAGAAGCCGGCCGGAGGGGCGCCGGACGGCCGGCCGCACACCCCGACGGGGGGCCCGCCACGGCAGGTGCCGCCGGCGCCGGCCCCCACCGCCCTGCCGCCCGGCGGGAAGCCCCACCCGGACGGCGCGCCCGTCACGCGCCCCCGGCGGCCGGTCGGCGCTCCGTCCGCCCCGCCGTCCGCGACCACGCCGTTGCCGGCCGGGCCGGATCGCGCCCCGGCCTCCCCGAGCGGGCCGGGGAGGGCCAGCCACCCATCAGGGGCCTGACGCGGCCGGCACGGGGCCGGGACGACACCGCCCCCGATCGGTCGGAGTCCGGTCTCCTCCCTGGGGAGGAGGCGGCGCACGGGCGCTACCCGGCGGTCGATGCCACGCAGTAGACGTCACCGGAGTTGACCTCGTGGGGCAGCGACCGGAGCCGCTCCGCCAGCTCCGTCGCCGACATCCACTCTCCGAAGGCCAGGGCCATGTCGTCGCCGAACGCGATGTTGAATGCCTCGAAGCCGAGCGCGGTGAGGCGGGCGACGCAGCGTCGCGCCACGGCCCGTTCGATCGTGGTGAACTCGAAGGAGAGCGCGGGCAGCGGGCGGCTCAGCCCCGCCAGCACCGCCTCCTCGAAGCCCTCGACGTCGATCTTGATGAAGGTCGGCGTGCCGTAACGGTCGATCAGGGAGTCGAGCGTCGTGGCGGCCACCTCGACCGTGGCGTCCCACACCTCGTCCTCCCAGCCGCCGGCGCCGTGCGCCGCCTGCAGGAAGTGCGCGGACGCCGTGGTGACCGTGGGATTGCGGGAGTTGACGTGCAGGCGGACGCTGCCGTCGTGCGCTCCGCAGGCCGCCTCGACGACGACGACGTCGTCCTCCCCGGCATAGATGCGCCGGATGGCGCGCACGCACAGGCGTTGCGGTTCCACGGCCACGACGCGCGCCCCGAGGCGACGGAAGCTGCCGGTCCGGTCGCCCACGTGGGCTCCGATGTCGAAGACCACGTCGCCGGGCCGGACGAAGCGGGCGTAGAACTCGTCCATCGCCGCCTCGCGTGCCGGATCGCCGTAGTAGGACTCCAGCGACCGGCGCAGCGACGACATGGACGGATCAGCCTTGAGTGCCTCCACCGCGCGGGTACGAGCCCTCACCGGACGACCGTAGCCCGGACCGGGCCCGGAAACGCCGGCAATCGACAACAGTGAGCTGATCTCCGGCCGGGTGGGGGAGCCGACCGCCGGCCGCCGACGGGGCAGGATGGGTGGGTGGACATCGAGCCGGTCGACTGCGCCCCGGAGCAGCGGTTCCGGCGGGCGATCCTGGGGCAGCGCTGGGAGCATCTCACCTTCCTGCACTGGGCGGTCGCGCCGGAGCTGGTCGCGCCCCTGCTGCCCGCCGGCACCCGTCCGGACACCCTCGACGGGCTCAGCTACGTCGGCCTGATCGGTTTCCGGATGGTGGGGCTGGGCCTCGGCACCGGGCCGGGGGTGCCGTACTTCGGCAGCTTCGCGGAGACGAACGTCCGGCTCTACTCGGTCGACCGCACCGGCCGGCGGGCCGTGGTGTTCCGTTCGCTCGACGCGTCCCGGCTGGTGCCGGTGCTGGTCGCCCGGGCGACGCTGCGACTGCCGTACCTGTGGTCGGCGATGCGGCTGGACCGCGACGGTGACCGCTACACCTACCGGTGCCGGCGGCGCTGGCCCGGCCCGGTCGGAGCGTCGAGCCGGATGGTGGTACGGGTGGGGGAGCCGATCGTCGAGCCGACCCCGCTGGAGCACTTCGTCACCGCCCGCTGGGGGCTGCACACCCGCGCGTACGGGCGCACGTTGCACCTGCCGAACTGGCATCCCCGCTGGCCGCTGCACCGGGCCGAGCTGCTGAGCCTGGACGACGAACTGGTCGCCGCCGCCGGGTTGCCGCCGCCGCCGGGACCGCCGGCCAGCGTGCTCTATTCGCCCGGCGTCCCGGTCCGGTTCGGCCCGCCGGTCACCCTGCCCGAGACCCGGTGACCGCGACGCCCGTCGCTCGGCGAGGTGGGACGGGACCGCCGCGCCGCCGTCATCTGGTGCCGGTGGCCGACAGGATGGGCAGGCGGGCCAGGACGTTGGCGGTCGCGACCCGCACCGGATCGGGGTTGGCCCAGCTCCAGTTCGGGTGGGCCCGGTTGGTGAGGAGCACGAAGACGGTCCGGCGGGCGGGGCTCACCAGCAGCGACGTGCCGGTGAAGCCGGTGTGCCCGAAGGTCGTGGGGGCGCTGAGCCGACCCATGAACCACGGCTGGTGCAGCACCACGCCGAGCCCGTGGTCGGCGGTCCGGTTCGGGCGTTCCGGGTCGACGGCGGGCAGCCCGGCGTTGGCGTTGGTCAGCATCCGGCGGACGGTGCTCTCTGCCAGGATCCGCTGTCCGCCGTACGTGCCGCCGTCGAGCAGCAACTGGCCGATGACTGCGACCTCCTGGGCGGTGCTGAAGATGCCGGCGTGCCCGGCGATGCCGCCCAGGTGGTTGGCCACGTCGTCGTGCACCACGCCCCGGAGCAGTCCCCGCGAGGAGCGCGCGTCGGTGGCGACCAGCCGGGTGGCCCGGTCGGTGGCGCTGAGCCAGGTGTTCGGGTTGAAGCCGGTCCAGCGCAGGCCGAGCGGGTCGGTCAGCTCGGTCTTCAGCGCCTGGTCGAGCCGTTGGCCGGTCACCTTCTCCACCAGCTTGCCCACGACCATCAGCCCCACGCTCGAATAGCGGAACACCCGGCCCGGGATCGCCCCGCTGACCAGCGGGGTGGCCAGGACGGCCTGCCACTTCTCGGCCAGCGTGGCGTAGCCGGTCACCGAGGCACCCACCGGGAGCCCGCTGGTGTGCGCGAGCAGCATGGCGACCGTGACCGCCGACTTGCCGGCGCCGGTGAACTCCGGCAGGTAGCTCACGACCGGCGTGTCGAGGTCGAGTCGACCCTTGTCGACCTGCCGCAGGGCGAGGATGGAGGTGTAGACCTTGGTGATCGAGGCGAGGTCGAAGATGGAGTCGGTGCGCATCCGGACCCGCTCGGCGGACGGCAGGAGGACCGGCCCGGCACCGAAGCGCAGGGCCTCGCCGACGGCCGCCTCGGCGTACGGCTGCCCGCCGTTGAGCGCGAGCGCGACCGCCCCGGCGTACATCGGGTGGGCGGGGTTCTGGCTGGTCGGCTTCAGGTAGCCGGTGAGCACGGTGGTCAGTCGCCGGCTGACCGGGGAGGTGCGGACGACGGGCCCGGTGACCGCGGCGGCGCCCTGGCCCGGCGCCGACGCGCCCGGCGTCCGCCACGCACCGGCGTGGCCCGTGGGCGGTGCCGCCCGGCAGCCGGCGAGCGCCGCGGTGGCGGCGGAGAGCCCGAGTCCGAGCAGCGAACGACGGTTGACCGGCATGGTCGGATCATGCCAGGCCGGCGGGTGCGGAGACAGCGCCGTCCGGAACACCGGCGTGGTCGCCGACCGCTAGGCCGGTGGATTGTCGGGTGGATCGTCGGCGGCCTGTTCGTGCCAGCGGGCGCGCCAGTCGGCCTCGTGCTTCTCGTAGGTCGTCCGCTCGTGGAGGGCCGCCTGCCGCAGGGCTCGCCGGGCGTCCGCCATCACCACCACCTCGACGGCCACCAACGCCACGCAGATCGCGGTCAGCAGGGCGAAGGCGGCCAGTCCCGGCAGGTGGGTCGCGACCGGGATGGCGGCGGTGAGCACGAGCACGGTGCCGACCCGGCTCCAGGACAGGGTGCGCAGGGTGCGCAGCTGGAACAGCATGTCCGCGCACAGGTAGCAGATCACCCCGCCGAACAGCAGCGGTACGCCGGGGCCGTGCGCCGGTTCGGCGAGGCTGACCGACGGGTCGGCGATCTGCCGCACGATCTCCTCGGCCCCGAGGGCGAACAGGATCACCCCGGCGATCATCACCAGGTGCAGGTAGGCGTACGCGTCGCGGGCCATCGACACCCGGGCGTGCCCCAGCGCGACGTGCTGCGCGATTCGGGCCGCCGGTGCGATCACGTCGTAGTGGGCCCACCACAGGGCGGCGGTGAAGACGATGCCCAGCACGGCCGCGGTGATCGCCGGCCAGGTGACCGGCTGGCCGAGGAGGTTGCCGCCGACGCCGACGGAGATGATCGACTCGCCCAGCGCGATGATCAGGATGAGGTCGTAGCGCTCCGTCCAGTGTTCGGCGGAGGTGACCATCCAGCCCCAGGCGCCGGCGACCAGTCCGGCGCTGTACTGCAACAGGACGACGCTGACCCACAGCCCGTCCCGAACCATCCCGGCCCGGCCCGCGTCCTCGATCTGCGGCGGGATCAGCGCGGCGCCCAGCAGGAGCAGGGTGCTGGCCACCAGCTCCGGGGAGTACTTCAGCAGCAGTCGCCGCTCGCCCGGCCGCTCCTTGGCGACGTGCCAGTACAGCAGCAGGTGCACCCCGCGGATCACCACGTAGCTGACCGCCACCACCATCGGCCCGGCGGCCGTCTGTTTCGGGTCGCCGAACGCCTGCGGCAGCGACAACGCGAAGCAGAACACCGCCGCCATCCCGGCGACCATCAGCACCGGGACGAAGCCTTCGCCCAACCGGACCCGGGTGGCCACCACGCTGTGCACCACCCAGCACCACCAGAGCACGGCCAGCACGAGCATGGCGTGCAGCAGTTGCCGGCCGGTGATGTTGGCGGCCGTGGCCCGGGTGATGATGAAGAAGGAGAAGACGAAGACCAGGTCGAAGAAGACCTCGAACCGGTCCACCCGGGCGCCCGGTGCGATCCCGACGGCCGGCCCCAGTCGCCCGCGCCACCGGTTTCCCACCAGCCCACTGTGCCAGCCGAGGACCGGCCGGGGGCCGGATTGGCAGCCGGCCCCTTCGCTCGATCGCTACTCGCACCTGTCCTCGGCGCCCCGGCCGTACGGCTCGCAGCAGTCGACGCGGTGCCGGTACACCCGCAGGTCGCGCCCGCGCCGGTAGGCCCGCTCGGAGGTGATCTCGTACAGGCAGGCCTGCCACCGGACGGTCTCCCCGCCGCCGGGGACGACCTGACCGTCACCCGGCCCGCCGCGCAGCAGCACCTCCATTCGATCGACGCTACGTGGTGTCCGGGCCGGGAGCGGGCGGTACGACCGCTCTGCCCGCCATCGGCAGCGAGGTGCGACCGATGCCCGGGGGACCGGTCGACGCCGGTGTTGGAGCCCGACTTCCGCCAGGGTATGGACCTGACCGCCCTTCGCCCCGCATACTTAGGTGGATGGCTAAGTATTCCGGCGATGGTGGCGGCGCGGTCGACGCGTCGCTGGACGACGTGTTCCACGCGTTGTCGGACCCCACCCGCCGGCGCGTCGTCGAACTCCTGGGCCGGGGCCCCGCCACCACCAGCGACCTCGCGCGTCCGTTCGAGATGGCACTGCCGTCGTTCACCCAGCACCTGAATGTGCTCGAGCGCTCGGGCCTGGTGACCTCGGAGAAGAGGGGACGGGTGCGGACCTACCGCCTGGCGCCCGGGTCGCTGGGGCGGGCCGACGGTTGGCTCGCCGCGCAACGTGCGCTCTGGACCCGCCGCCTCGATCAACTCGATTCACTTCTCTACGACCTGAAGGAGCAGCAGACATGACCGCCTACACCACGAACCCGGAGCTCGACCTCGTCCTGGAGCGCACCGTCGACGTCGCCCCGGAACTGGTCTGGAAGGCCTGGACCACACCCGAGCTGATCGTGCGGTGGTTCGCCCCGAAGCCCTGGTCGACCTCGTCCTGCGAGATCGACCTCCAGCCCGGCGGCCGGTTCCACACCGTCATGCGCTCGCCGGAGGGTGAGGAGTTCCCCAGCGACGGCTGCATCCTGGTGGTCGAGGAGGGCTCGACGCTGGTGTTCACCTCCGCCCTGGGCCCGGGGTTCCGCCCGCAGGTCGCCGAGGACGGCTTCCCGTTCACCGCGGTGGTCCGAATCGCACCGGACGGCGCCGGTACGCGGTACACCGCCACGGCGATCCACGCCGACGCCTCGGCCCGCAAGCAGCACGAGGACATGGGCTTCACCGAGGGCTGGGGCGCGGCGCTCGACCAGCTGGTGGACGTCGCGAAGTCCCTCTGACCCGCGATCGGGGCCCACATCGGAGCGGACCGGCCGGGGCGGTCGACGCCGGGCCGATCGCGCGGAGGCGGCGGCGGCCAGGGGTCGGCCGCCGCCGCCGGATCGCGGGAGGCCGCCGTCAGCCGCGATGCCACTTCTGGTTCGCGCCGCCGGTGCACTCCCAGAGCTGGAGCACCGCGTCGTTGTTCGGGTTCCAGCCGGCGATGTCCACGCACTTGTTCGCCTGCGGGTTGACCAGGTCACCCGCCGCGCTGAGCACGAACTGCTGGGCCGGGTTGCCGGAGCAGGTCGCGATCTGGATGGCGGCGCCGTTGGCGGTGGAGCCCCAGGCGACGTCCATGCACTTGTTGTTCTGGGTGCGCAGGGTGCCGTTGACGAACTCCCAGCGCTGGTTGGTGCCGCCGTGGCAGTCCCAGACGATGAGCCGCTGGCCGTCGGCGAAGTTCCAGTTGGGTACGTCGACGCACTTCTGGTGCCAGTTGCTGACCACCAGGTCGCCGGTGGCCGGCGGGGTGGTCGGCGGCGGTCCGGTCGGGCCGCCGGCGCCGAACGGCGTCAGGGTGATGGCGGCCGAACGGGGATCGCCGCTGTGCACCAGCGACTCGAAGCCGCCGACGTCGTCGTAGGCGAAGCCGTACGCCTTACCGTCGGCCATGTTGGCGTGGATGATGCGGGAGTAGTGGTTCGGGGCGCTGTTCTTGTAGAAGGTGGTGGCGTCGAGCCGGGGCTCGGTGTCGAACTGGCCGAGGGTGCCGCGGTTCAGCGCGGTGCAGAGGGTGCGTTTGATCTCCGGCTCGATGAACGGCGGGGTGTTCGGGGCGTTGAAGACGCCGTCGCAGCCCCAGACGTTGCCGGTGGTCGGCCTGGCGACCGTCGCCACCTGCGCGCCGGACGAGTCGGTGAAGACCATGGTGCTGCCGACGGTGCGGCCGAAGAACCGCCGGTTCGGCTCGTTGGTGCGCGGCACGACCGTGAGGGTACGGCTGGTGTACGCGCTCCACGCCGAGCTGATGTACGAGTCGAGGTAGGCGGGATCCATCAGGCCGGCGTCCATGGCCTTGCCCGGCGCGAGGACGCGCAGCACGGTGCCGTCGGCGCGGGTGACGACCGAGCGGGCGAAGGCCGGCTGCGCCTTGACGGCGTTGATGACGGTGTTCCGGCCGTTGTTCAGCAGCTCGCCGGTCTTCGTGGTGACGCCGCTGCCGCTGGTGACGGAGACGGCGTGCGGCACGGCGAACTGGTCCACCTGCGAGCTGTTCAACCACAGGCCGGCGTCGTTGTAGGTGAACTCGGACCAGTCGAACAGGACGTCCCGGTTGGGGTCGCCGGCCGCCCACGGCGCGGGCTGGACGACCCCGTCCGGGGTGAGCCGGAAGTCGAGCTTGCGGCCGAACGAGAAGTACATGCGCCCGGAGATGAAGCGCGGGATCCGGACGGTGACGCTGCCGCCGGTGGGCGGGCCGGCGATCGACACGTCCGGCGCCGGGGTCGGTGGGATGCCGCCGGCGGGCCAGCGGGTGAAGGCGCCGGCGGCGTTGACGTAGCCCAGGCCGCCGCCGGGGCGGATGTCGGTGCCCAGGATGTAGAGGTGGACCGCCTCGCTGCGGCCGGTGTTGTTGGCGACGGTGACGGGGAGCAGGTCGGGGCCGACGGCGAGCGCCCCGGTCTGGGTGGCGGTGAGGGTGACGGGTACGGCGAGCACGAGCGCCGCCAGCGCGCCGATGGCGGCGGCGAGTCGTGCCCGGCACGAGCGTCTGTGGGTCACGGGAAACTCCTCGATGGTGGGGACGGGCACCATCTCGTCGACCCGGGTCGCGGCCGGCCGACGAAGGGCGTGGGGACGGGGTACGTGGCGCGGACCGGGTCTAGGCGCGGGACCACTTCTGGTTGGCGGCGCCGGTGCAGTCCCACAGTTGGAGCTTGCCGCCGTTGGTGGTGACCCGGTCGCGTACGTCGACGCAGCGGTTGGCGCTGAGGTTGACCAGGTCACCCGCGGCGGTGAGGGTGAAGCGTTGGGCGGGGTTGCCGTTGCAGCTCACCAGGTTGACCTCGGTGCCGTTGGCGGTGCCGGCCCAGGCCGGGTCCATGCACTTGCCCATGGCGCGCAGGGTGCCGTCGGCGGCGAAGGTCCACGCCTGCGCGGCGGTGGTGTTGCAGTCCCAGATCTGCAGCTTGGCCCCGTCGACCGGGTTCGCGCCGGGGATGTCGATGCACCGGCCGCTCGCCGCGCCCCGGATCCGGGTGGTCCCCGGCACCGGCTCGCCGCCACCGGAGGTGTAGCCGGAGACCCGGACGTAGTCCACCAGCATCTGCTGCGGGAACTGGGTCGACGCGTCCGGGTAGCCCGGCCAGTTGCCGCCCACCGCGACGTTCAGGATCATGAAGAACGGGTGGTCGAACACCCAGCGGTTGCCGCCGAGCCGGGCGGGGTCGACGCGGTGGTACTCGACGCCGTCGAGGTACCAGACGATCGAGTTCGGCTCCCAGTCCACCCGGTAGGTGTGGAAGGCGTCGGCGAGCGGCGCGGCGAGGGTCCGGCTGCCGGTGATCCCGCCCGCGCCGGAGTAGCCCGGGCCGTGGATCGTGCCGTAGACGGTGTTCGGCTCCCGGCCGATGTTCTCCATGATGTCGATCTCGCCGGCGTTCGGCCAGCCGACGCTGCCCATGTCGTTGCCGAGCATCCAGAACGCCGGCCAGATGCCCTGCCCGCGAGGGATCTTGATGCGGGCCTCGAAGCGGCCGTACGCCTGCGTGAAGGTGGCGGCGGTCAGCAGCCGGGCCGAGGTGTACTCGCACCGGCCGTAGTGGCACTGGTAGTTGGCCGGGTTCTCCCGGCGCGCGGTGATGACCAGGTTGCCCTGGCCGTCGTGCACCGCGTTGCTGGTGCTGTTGGTGTAGTACTGCCGTTCGTTGTTGCCCCAGCCGCCGCCGCCGATGTCGAAGCGCCACCTGCTCTGGTCGACCGGGGTGCCGGCCCCGGCGTTGAATTCGTCCTGCCAGGTGATTCCGCCGATCGCCGCCTCGGCGGGACGGGAGTCGACCGGTACGGCGAGGGCCACCGTGGCGGCGACGAGCGCGGCGCCGGCGAGGGCGAGCGCGCGTGGCCGGCGGATGCGGATGGGGAACATGGGGACCTCCTGCGGGACGGGCGCGAACCTGTCGTGGGTTCGACGGGGGAGAGGCGACCGGCGCGGCGGCGGGATCGGTGGGGTGTCGGTGGTGTCCGCCGCGCCGGGGGAGTGGTGGTGTCAGCCGCGACGCCACTTCTGGTTGGCGGTGCCCGCGCAGTCCCACAGTTGGAGGCGGGCGCCGTCGGAGTTGTTCCAGTCGGTGATGTCGACGCACTTGTTGGCCTGGGGATTGACCAGGTCGCCGGCGGCGGAGAGAACGAACTGCTGGGCGGGGTTGCCGCTGCAGTTGGCGATCTGGATGGTGGCGCCGTTGGCGGTGGAGCCCCACGCCACGTCCATGCACTTGTTGTTCTGGGTCCGCAGCGTCCCGCCGGTGAAGGTCCAGGCCTGGGCGCTGGTGCCGTTGCAGGTCCAGGTCTGCAGGGGTACGCCGTCGGAGAAGTTGGAGTTGGGCACGTCGATGCAGCGGTTGTTCCAGTTGCTGACGATCCGTTGCCCGCCGCCGGTGGTGACGAGCGACAGCCCGTAGACCCCGAGGATCTCGTTCACCGGCTGGAACCAGGTGGTGCCGCCGGAGGAGCAGTTGCCGGAGCCGCCGGAGGTCACCCCCTGGGCCTGGTTGCCCGAGATCCACGCGCCGCCCGAGTCGCCGCCCTCGGCACAGGCGTTGCTGCGGCTCAGCCCCGAGACGGCTCCCTGCGGGTAGACGACGGTCTCGTTGCGACCGAGGATGGTGCCGCAGCGCCAGCCGGTGGTGCGCCCGGAGCGGCAGACCGAGCTGCCGATGGCGGCGTCCTGCGACCCTGCCACGGTCACGTTGCCGCCGGAGTAGGTGTTGACCCACGGCTGTGGTGTCCAGGAACTGTTGGTGCGCACCCAGGCGTAGTCGTCGCCGGGGAACGACGAGCCGGCGAACGTGCCCTGCGCGACGTTGTTGAAGCCGAGGGTCGGGCTGCCGGCGCGCCCACAGTGGCCGGCCGTGACGAACCCCCCGACGACCGCGAACCCGACCGAGCACAGGGTGTTGCCGTTGATGACGTACTGGTCGCCGCCGCGGATGTCGTAGAGCGGGCGGGGGGCGGCCGGGGAGGTGACCACCCGGACGGCGTCGGCGGGAACGCCGCTGGCCCGGACGTACGCGGTGGCCGCGGCGGTGGCGCCGGGTCGGGCCGTCACGACGACGCTGTTGCTGGCCACGTCGACGTGCCAGCCGTGCAGGTCCCGGGAGTCGGCCCGGGCATGTCGCCGGTCCAGCGCCCGTTTGACCGCGTCGAGTGTGCTCTCGCTGCGGCCGGCGACGGCGACGTCGGCGCCCTCGGCGCGGACCACCGGGGCCAGCGCGGGATCGGTGACGGCCACGGTGAGGCGCTTTCCGTCGGTGGGCAGCCACGCGCCGGCGAAGGCGGGGCCGAGCTTCGCGCGCAGGCGCCGCTCGACCGCCGGGGCGGCGGCCTCGGTGCGGAGGCGGTCGCCCACCTGCGCGGCGGTGAGACCCAGGTCGCGGCGCATCGCGTCGACCAGCCCCGGAGGGAGGTCCGCCGGGGCGGCGCGGTGGGTGGGGGCGGTGGTGGCCGGCGGGCCGGCGACGCCGGCCGCCGGCGTCGCGCCGACGAGCAGGAGGGCGGCGGCGAACGAGCCGAGCACGCGCGGGTGTGGGGACATGGGGTCCTCCCGGGGGTACGGCGAGGGCGGCGGCGGACGGGCGGAGAGAGCGCTCTCGCGATGAAGTTTGTCGATGGTTAACAAATCTGTCAAGAAGGTTGCCTATTCTCCGCCCCGGACCCGCCCGCGCCCGCCCGGCCAGCCGGCCCGGCGGTGGCCGGCCGGCGGCGTCACGCGCCGACGGTGTCGGTGGACAGCAGTCCGTGGCCGGGCCGGTCGCCGCCGCGGCGCTGCTGCTTCACCCGGTAGAGGCGCCGGTCGGCCACGTGCAGCAGGGTCTCCAGCGTGTCCCCGTCGCGCGGGGCGGTGGCCGCGCCGATGCTGACGCCGGTGTGAAGGCGCACCGCCGCCTCGATCCGGGCCGCCACCGTCCGTGCCGTCGCCTCGTCGGTGTCGCTGAGGACGACCACGAACTCGTCGCCGCCGACCCGGGCGACGGCGTCCTCGGGGCGCAGCACCTCCCGCGTCGCCGCCACCGTCCGCTTCAGCAGCTCGTCGCCGGCGGCGTGCCCGAGACGGTCGTTGACGCTCTTGAAGTCGTCGAGATCCAGACAGAGCATGGCCGGGCCGGCGCGACCGCACCTGCGGAACAGGTGTTGGGTGAAGTCCGCCAGGCCGCGCCGGTTCAGGGCGCCGGTCAACGGGTCCAGCGCCGCCAGGGCGCGCAGCTGGGACCGCTGCCGCGCCAGCTTCCGGGTCTGCGTGCCGCAGACCGAGATCAGCACCAGCATGCCGGCCATGTAGAGGAAGACGTGGCCGGGCCGTGGCGGTTGCCCGAGGGCGGCCACGGCGAGGTACGACGCGAGCAGGAGCGCCTCCAGCGCCATCATCAGCCGCAGGTGCGGGGTGTAGGTGGCCACGAACACCGTGGTGGTCACGAACCCCAGGGCGGCCGGTGAGGCGGCCCCGCCGTCGCAGTACGCGCCGAGCGCCGCCATGGCGATGGTGACCAGCAGGATGGTGAACGAGACCCGGTAGCCGGCGGCCTTCGTGGTCACCGTTCGTGCCGCCCAGATGCCGACGGCGCCGGACGCCATCCCGCAGCTGTAGGCGGCGAGCATCAGGGGCCGATGCGGCTCGCCGGGCGTCATCAGGCAGTAGAGGACGGCGATGCCGTGCGAGACCACGTGCAACGCCGCGGTGAGCAGCATCCTTCGCCGGCGCTCGTTCACTCCGCCCACCGCACCCTGACGACGGCTGCTGAGGAGGCAGCAGCGCGAACGGTCGGGGTGGCCATGTCGGTGGTACGTGTCGAGGCCGCTGCGCGGAGGGGCCCTGCCACGCCGCCATTCAATGATGTGCGTTACATCACCGTCAATACCCGAAACGGCGCATCTGCCCTGGCCAGCGCGCGGGTGGCCGAATTCGGTCGGCCGCCGCACTGTGCGTGCCCGTTCCGCTGCGCCCCGCGCTGGCCGGTCGCGGGGGATGACAGCCATCCGCCGGCGTGCCACCATACCGACCAGTCGGTATTCCATCCCGAGGGGGCCCGCGATGCCGGGAACGACCGCGACGCGTACCGCGTACCGCACCTGTCCGCTCTGCGAGGCGACCTGCGGGCTGACCCTGACCATCGCCGACGACCGGGTGACGCACGCCCGGGGCGACCGCGAGCACGTCTTCAGCCACGGCTTCGTCTGCCCGAAGGGGGCCGCGTTCCCGCAGCTCCTCGCCGACCCGGACCGCCTGCGCCGACCGCTGCTGCGGGTCGACGGCACGCTGCGCGAGGTGGGCTGGGACGAGGCGTTCGCCGCCGTCGAGGCCGGCCTGACCGCCGCCCGGGCCGGCGGCCGCGACGCGGTCGCCGCCTACCTCGGCAACCCCACCGTCCACACGATGGCCGGCGGGCTCTACGCCGGCCCGCTCCTGCGGGCGCTCGGCACCCGCAACGTCTTCACCGCCAGCACCGTCGACCAGATGCCCAAGCACGTCTCCTCCGGCTACCTGTACGGCGACCCCAACACCATCCCGGTACCCGATCTCGACCGCACCGACCTGCTGGTGCTGCTCGGCGCCAACCCCTGGGAGTCCAACGGCAGCCTCTGCACCGCGCCCGACTTCCCGGGCCGGCTGCGGGCGTTGCAGGCACGCGGCGGCCGGTTCCTGGTCGTCGACCCCCGACGCACCCGCACCGCGGCGGCCGCCGACGAGCACCTGCCCATCCGGCCCGGCACCGACGCGCTGCTGCTCTTCGCCCTCGTGCACACGCTCTTCGACGAGAACCTGGTCCGGCTCGGCCGGCTGGCGGAACACGTCACCGGCCTGGACGACGTCCGGGAACTGGCCACCGCGTTCGCGCCCGAGCGGGTGGCCGACCGGTGCGCGGTGCCCGCGCCGCGCATCCGGCAGCTCGCCCGGGAACTGGCGGCCGCCCCCACCGCCGCCGTCTACGGACGCGTCGGCACCTGCACGGTCGCGTTCGGCACGCTGACCAGCTGGCTGGTCGACGTGGTCAACGTGCTGACCGGCAACCTCGACCGGCCCGGCGGGGCGATGTTCCCGCTCGCCGCCCACCAGCGAACCCGGGCCGCCGGCCCCGGCAAGGGGTTCCGCACCGGGCGCTGGGCCAGCCGGGTGCGAGGCCTGCCCGAGGTCAAGGGCGAACTGCCGGTCGCCACCCTCGCCGACGAGATCGAGACGCCGGGGGAGGGCCGGATCCGGGCGTTGATCACCGTCGCCGGTAACCCGGTGCTCTCCACCGCCAACAGCGAGCGGCTGGACCGCGCGCTCGCCTCGCTCGACTTCATGGTCAGCGTCGACCCGTACCTGAACGAGACCACCCGGCACGCGGACGTGGTGCTGCCGCCACCCGACCCCGCCCGCGCCGGCCACTACGACTTCGCGTTCCTCACCCTGGCCGTGCGCAACGTCGCGAGCTACTCGCCGCCCGCCCTGCCGCTGGCGCCCGACAGCCTCGACGAGTGCGACATCCTGGCCCGGCTCACGCTGATCGCCGCCGGGCAGGGCGCCGACGCCGACCCGGCGGGGCTGCACGAACAGCTGCTCGGCCAGGTGCTCGCCGACGCCGCCGAGGCACTGGACCGGCCCGCGGAGGAGCTGCGGGCGCTGGTCGCCGGGGACCGGCCGGCCGAACGCCTGCTCGACGCGCGGCTGCGGCTCGGCGCGTACGGCGACCGGTTCGGGCAGCGACCGGACGGGCTGTCCCTGACCCGGCTGCTGGAGCACCCGCACGGCGTCGACCTCGGGGCGCTGCGACCGCGGCTGCCCGAGGTGCTGCGCACCCCGAGCGGCACCGTCGAGCTGTGCCCGCCGCCGATCGCCGCCGACGTGGCCCGGCTGCGCGCCGCCCGCGACGCGCCCCCGGAGGGCTTCGTCCTGGTCGGACGCCGGCACCTGCGGTCCAACAACAGCTGGATGCACAACGTGCCGGCGTTGGTGAAGGGCCGCGACCGCTGCACGTTGCAGGTGCACCCGGAGGACGCGGCGAAGCTCGGGCTGGCCGCCGGGGCGGACGCCCGGGTCACCTCGCGGGTCGGCTCGCTCGTGGTGGCCGTGGAGGTCACCCCCGACACCATGCCGGGGGTGGTCAGCCTGCCGCACGGGTGGGGCCACGACGTGCCCGGCACCCGGCAGGCGGTGGCCCGGGCCCACGCCGGCGTCAACAGCAACGTGCTCACCGACGAGACGGCCGTCGACCCGCTCTCCGGAAACGTCGTGCTCAACGGCATCCCGGTGCGCGTCCAGCCGGCCTGATCGGCGGCGCTGTGCGTACGCTGGCGCACCGGGCCGGCGGGCGGCCCGGGAGGGCGGGAGCACCGGTGGGTCGGACGGGGGACGGGGAGGCGCTGCCGCAGCGGCTGCTGGCGGTCGCCACCAGGCTGTTCGCGGAGAAGGGCTTCGAGAAGACCTCGGTCCAGGAGATCGTCGAGGCGGCCGGGGTCACCAAGGGCGCGATGTACCACTACTTCGCCGCCAAGGACGACCTGCTCCAGGAGATCTACCAGCGGCTGCTGCGCATGCAGCGCGAGCGCCTGGAGGCCATCATGGCCCGCGACCAGCCGGTGGCGCTGCGGCTGCGGGCGGCCGCCGCCGACGTGGTGGTCACCGCGATCGCCAACCTGGACGACGCCACGATCTTCCTCCAGTCGATGCACCTGCTCTCGGCCGACCGCCGGCGCGCGGTGCGGGCGGCCCGGCGGGAGTACCACGAACGCTTCCGCGAGCTGGTGGAGGAGGGCCAGCGCGCCGGGGCCTTCCGCGCCGACGTCCCGGCCGACCTGGCCGTCGACTACTTCTTCGGCGCGGTGCACCACCTCGGCGCGTGGTTCCGCACCGACGGCCGCCTCACCGCCGAGCAGGTCGGCGCGCACTTCGCCGACCTGCTGCTCGCCTCGCTGCGCCCGGACCCGCCCGCTGACCCGGGGCCGTCCCGGTGACGATGCGTTGCCGGGCCGGTCGCGCCCGTCGAGCCGCGCCGCTGCTGGCCGCGCCCGTCGTTCGCCGGCCAGCCGGGTGAGCAGAGCCGGCCGCTACGCGGCCTTCTCCCCTCGACGGGGGAGCTTCCAGTCCGGCCGGACGAAGTGGCAGGTGTAACCACCGGGATTGCGCTCCAGGTAGTCCTGGTGTTCGGGCTCGGCCTCCCAGAACGGGCCGGCGGGAGTGACCTCGGTGACCACCTTGCCCGGCCAGAGGCCGGAGGCGTCCACGTCGGCGATCGTGTCCTCCGCGACCTGCCGCTGCTGCTCGTCGGTGTAGAAGATGGCCGACCGGTAGCTGACTCCCACGTCGCCGCCCTGACGATTCTTCGTGGTCGGGTCGTGGACCTGGAAGAAGAACTCGAGAAGATCCCGGTAGGACAGCTTCTCGGGGTCGTAGACGATCTCGATCGCCTCGGCATGGGTGCCGTGGTTGTAGTACGTGGCGTTCGGCACGTCTCCGCCGGTGTATCCCACCCTGGTGGCGAGCACGCCAGGGCGTTTCCGGATGAGATCCTGCATCCCCCAGAAGCAGCCGCCGGCCAGGATCGCCTTCTCCGTCGTCTCGCTCATCGCTCTGCCCTCCGGTGCGGGTGCTCGGGCTCGTACCTCGGGACCCGGTGCGTCCTGCTGGCCATCCTGGCCTTCCCGTTCCGGCTGCCACCATGCCGACCGACGAGAAACCTGGCGGCCGGTACGGGCGACCCGCGCCGCGCCGGGCGGGCTTTCCGCCGGATCAGCAGAACCAGCCGTCCTGGACCCAGCCGCGGCGGTTGATGTGCCCGTAGGCGAAGCCGTAGACGTAGCCGCCGCTGCGCGGGCCCTCGACGAGGAAGGTCTGGCCCCGGTACAGGGTGCCCATCCAGGCGCCGTTGGGCTGGGTGCGGACGAACAGGTCGGCGGCGCAGACCGTCTCGCGCTGCCCGATCGTGCCGGTGTCGGCGTGCGCCGCGACCGGTGCGGCGACGAGGGCGACGGTTCCCGCCAGCACGGTCGCCACCGCGCGGGCGACGGATCGGCTCACCATGAGTCGTACCCCCCGATGCACTCGATGCGCAGGTAGCCCCAGTCATTGGGGCCGAAGTCGAAGGTCGCGGCCCAGCCGTTGTAGACCGGGTGCGCCCCGGGCGTGTGGCCGATCTTGTTGCCGTAGGGCAGGACCCGCTTCAGGCCGTAGGGGCCGCTGACCGAGTCGTAGTTGTCGTAGAAGCTGGCGCTCTGGCAGATGACCACGGCGTGCCGGGGCACCACCGGATCGGCCTGCGCCGGCACGGCGCCGAGCGTGGCCACCGCGGTGCCGACGGCCAGGACGGCGACTCCGTGCAGGATTCGTCGGGGCATGCCCATCTCCCGTCACTGGGAAGATAATTGCCAGCCACGGTATCAAGAGCGTCAATATCTGTCGATGTCCGGCCCATCGACGGTCACCGCTTGTCGGCGCGCTCGGGCGACCACCTCCGCGGCCGTACGGCGATGGGCGGCGGCGTCGTCGGGACGGCCCAGCGCGGTGGCGAGGTCGGCGAGGTGTCCGGCCACCGGCCCGAGGGTGAGGACCCCGCTGCCCGCGCCGGCCAGCTCGTCGGCGGCGGGCAGCAGCTCCGCGTACGCGTACCGCATGGTGGTGCGGTCGTCGAGGGCGAGCGCGGCACGGGCGGCGAGGCACAGCCGCGCCTCGCGGAGCAGGTCGTGCGGTGACTCGGGGAGGGCGCCGAGCGCCGCGCCGGCCTCGTCCCGGCAGCCGGCGGCGAGCAGGACCAGCGGCCGGACCCAGGGCTCGTGCGGTCCCCAGTCCGCGCGCTGCCACCTGTCGGCGGGCCCGCGCGGGTCGGCCGGCCGGTCACCGGCGGCCGGGTCCGGCAGCCGCAGCGACAGCAGCGCGAGTGGGAGCAGCCCGTTCTCCATGCCCGGCATCCCGGCGGCGGGGAGGCTCGCGTGGGCGGCCCGGTACGCGACCTCGGCGGCGGCGACCTGCCCGCCGACGGCCAGGCGCAGCCCCGCGTACCAGCGGGTGAAGACGCCCACCAGCGGCAGCTCGTACCGGTCGGCGAGGCGGTCGGCGGCCGCGGCGTGGGCGTCGGCGGCGTCGAGATCGGCGAGCGCGCAGCGGGCCTGGAGCAGGACCAGGTGCCCGAGCACCTCGAAGGTCACCAGCTCGTGCTCGCGGGCCAGCTCGACCAGTTCCGCGCCGATGCGCGCCCGCTGCGGTGCCAGGCCGGCGCGGGCGAAGGTGTGCATGAAGCGGGCGTTGAGAGCGAACGCCAGCAGCGCCGGATCGGCCAGGCGCCGGGCGATCTCCTCCGCCGCCAGGGCGGCCCGGTGTCCCCGGTCCGTGGTGCCGCCGCGCAGTTCCAGCGCCAGCGTGCTCAGCAGGCGGCTGCGATCCGCCGGCCGGTCCCCGCCGAGGGCGGCCAGGGTGCGCTCGGCGGACTCGACGATGCGGTGGGCGAGGCGGTCGTCGTCGTTGCGGGTCCAGATCGCGGGCACCTCGAAGGCCGCGAGGACGTCAGCGGTCACCCGGGGGTCGTCCAGCCGCTCGGCGGCGGTGAGCGCCGCGCCCCGGTGCCGGCGTGCCCGGTCCAGCTGCCCGGCGACGGCGAGCGTGCGGCCCAGCCCCATCAGCGCCCGCAGCCGGCCGTGCGGATCGTCGTCGGCGAGCTCGTGGGCGTCGACCGCCTGCTGCCACAGCCGGGCGGCCAGGTGCGGGAGGGAGCGGCGTTCGGCCTGCTCGGCGGCGGCGGAGGCGTACCGGGCGGCGCGCGGCGCGACCGCCCGCGTCCCGGCTCGGGAGAAGTGGTGCGCGAGGGCGGTGACGTCGTCGGGGTGCAGCCGCTCGATGGCGGTACCGGCGGCGGTGTGCCAGCGGCTGCGGCGCGGCGCCGACAGGTCGCCGTACACGGTGTCCCGGACCAGGATGTGCGCGAACCGCAACCGCGCCGCCCGGCCCTGCTCGGTCAGGACGCCGGCGCGCACCGCGTCGTCCAGCGCGTCCAGGACGGCCACCTCGTCGCCGGTCATCGCGGCCAGGAGGTCCGGGTCGACGTCGCGCCCGAGCACGGCCGCCTGCTGCACCACCGTGCGGGCGGGGCCGGGCAGCTGTGCCAGGCGGTGGCGGATGACGTCGCGGACCCCGGGTGGGACGGCCTCCAGCGCCGCCGGGCCCTCCGTGGCGAGCAGCCGGGCCAGCTCCCGGACGTAGAACGGGTTGCCGCCGCTGCGGTGGTGGATCAGGTCGACGGTCGGCGGGTCGAGGTCCCGGCCGGCGACCGCCCGGGCGAGTTCGCCGGTGTCGGGTGCGGTCAGACCGTCGAGGTAGACCCGGACCGGTTCGCTGCGGGCGAGGCGGGCCAGGGCGGCCGTCAGCTCGGGGCCGATCCCGGTGGACCGGAAGACACCCACGACGAGGACGGGACCGGTGACCGGCTCCGGTTCCGCGAACAGCGCGGCCAGCAGGTCGAGGGTGTCCTCGTCGGCCCGGTGCAGGTCGTCGAGGACCAGCAGCACCGGTCCTCGGCCGGCCGCCGCGGTGAGCAGGTCGACGGCGGCCCGGTGCCGGCGGAACCGGGCCACCGCCGGCTCCTCCGTCGGGCCGCCCGATGACGGGTCCGCGACGGCCAGCGCCCGGGTGATCTGGGTCCACGGCCAGGCCACCGGCGCGCCCTCGTACTCCGGACTGCGTCCCCAGGCGGTGGCCCAGCCGTCGCCGGCCAGCCGCCGGGTGAGCGCCTCGGCCAGTGCCGTCTTGCCCGCCCCCGCTCCGCCCGAGACCAGGGCGAGGGCCGGCCGGCGGTGCCGGGTCACCGCTGCGGCCGCGGCCCCCAGCAGCTCCTGCTCCTCCCGCCGGCCCACGAAGGTACGCGGCGCCTCCGCCGGCAATCCGCCGCCGGGCGCCTCCGCCGGCACCGGCACCCTGCCGCCGCCCGGCGCCGGGGGGCCGTCCGGGGCCGGCCCGTCATCGGGGCGGCCGGCCCGGCGCGCCGGCGCCGCCGGGTCCAGGTGCGGTGCCTGGGCGAGGATGTCGGCCTCCAGCCGGCGCAGCCCGGGGCCGGGGTCCAGGCCGAGCTCGGCCACCAGGGTCTCCCGAACCCGGCGCAGTGCGGCCAGCGCCTGGCCCTGCCGACCGGACCGGTACAGGGCGGTGGCCCACAGCCGCCAGGCGTCCTCGCGCAGCGGCTGCGCGGCGGCGTGCTGTTCCAGCTCGACGGCGGCCTCGGCGGCCCGCCCCAGCGCCAGCAGCGCCTCGCCCCGGCGCTCCACCGCCAGCATCCGCAGCTCGTCCAGCCGGGTGACCTCGGCGCGCGCCCAGCCCTGGTCGGCGAACTCCGCGTACGCCGGGCCACGCCAGCAGGCGAGGGCATCGGTCAGCCGGGCCAGTGCGGAGCCGGCGTCGCCGTCCCCGATCAGCCGGCCCGCCTCGGTGACCGCCGTCTCGAACCGCCACGCGTCCACCGCCTCGGGAGCGGCGCGCAACGCGTAACCGGGAGGCGCGGTCACCAGCAGCCGGGCCGGCTGGCGGGGTGCCCGCTCGGGCTCCAGGGCCCGGCGCAGATCGGCGACGAAGGTTCGGACCGCGGCCACCGCCTGCTCCGGTGGCGTCTCCCAGAGGTCACCGACGAGCCGGTCCACCGACACCACCTGGCCCCGCGCGACCAGCAGGCGGGCCAGCACGGCCCGGTGACGCGGACCCCGCAGCGGTACGGGCCCGGCCGCGCCGATCGCCTGCACGGGCCCCAGCACGCCGAACGTCACCGCCGGTGCCCCCGCCCGCCAGCTCATGGCACCCACTCTAGGCACCGCCCAGCCGGGCACTCATCCGCTGCTGATCCGCTGCTCATCGCCCCCGGTCAGGCTCGACCCCGAGGACCGGTCGCGGGGCCCTGCCCCCGGTCGGTCGACGGACACCCGAACGAGCAGGAGAGATCCCAGTGAACCCCAGGATCAACGGATTCGATCATCAGCGCGTCACCGTCGCCGAGGGCGTGGCCCTGCACGCCGCGGTCGGCGGCTCGGGCAGCCCGATCGTGCTGCTGCACGGCTTCCCGCAGACCCACCTCATGTGGCGGCACGTCGCCGCCGACCTCGCCGCCGACCACACCGTCATCTGCCCCGACCTGCGCGGCTACGGTGCCAGCGACAAGCCCGCGGCGAGCGGCCCCGAGGTGTACGCCAAGCGCACCATGGCCGACGACATCGTCGCGCTCGCCCGCGCCCTGGGCCACGACCGCTTCGCCCTGGCCGGCCACGACCGTGGCGCACTGGTCGCCGTGCGGGCCGGTCTCGATCACCCGGAGGCGGTCACCCACCTGGCCGCGCTCGACGTCCTGCCGACCCTGGACATGTGGGACGTCATGCGCGGCACGTCCGCCGCCGTCGGCTTCCACCTGTACCTGATGGCCCAGCCGCCCGGGCTGCCCGAGCAGCTCATCGCCGCCAGCCCGGACGCCTTCTTCGGCCACTTCCTCGACATCTGGACCCGGGACCCCGACGCCATCCCCGCCGAGGTCCGGGCGGCCTACCTGGCGGCGTCCCGGCAGGCCGTCCCGTCCATCGTCGCCGACTACCGCGCGTCCGCCGGCATCGACGTGGAGCACGACACCGCCGACCGCGCCGCCGGCCGGCAGCTGCGCATGCCGGTGACCGTCCTGCAGCAGGACTGGGGCACCGCGCTGGGCTTCGACGCCGCCGGCCGGTGGCGCGCCTGGGCGCCGGACCTGCACCACCGCACCGTCTCCTGCGGGCACTTCATGGCCGAGGAGGCACCCGCCGAGGTCGTCAAGGCCCTCCGGGGGCTGCTGAGCCGATGACCGGCGCGGGCTCCGGGCGAGTGGCCCCGCCCGGAGCCCGCCGGCGTCCCCTGGCCGCTCTGGTCCCGGGGGGCTCTGGTCCCGGGTCGCTCTGGTCCCGGGTCGCTCTGGTCCCGGGTCGCTCCGGTCCCGGGTCCCGGGCCGTCTCCGTACCAGGCCGCTCCTCCCTGGTCGCTCGCTCACCCGGGGTGCGACCGGATGTCCCGGCCTGGGTGGATTCGGACCTCGATGCGACCTGACGGCTGGGCTGGGCAGGGCGTCGGCGGCATGGTCGGCGGCGGCCAGGGTAGGCCGTAGTCCGGCGCGAGGCGAGGCGAGGTGAGGTGGACGATGGCGGGTACCTGGTTGCTCGGTGCGGGAGCCGAGACCTCCCGGCAACGGCCGACGGCGGTGCTGGTCGCGGTGCGCGAGGACGACGGCGCGGGCGGCAACGGCCCCGGCAGTGAGGTGTCCCTGGAGGAGCTGCGACGGCTCGCCGACACCGACGGCCTCAACGTCGCCGACGCGGTGGTGCAGCACCGCCCGAAGCCGGATCCGGCCACCTTCCTGGGCTCCGGCAAGGTCGACGAGCTGGCCGCCGCCACCGAACGCGCCGGGGCCGAACTGGTCATCGCCGACGGTGAGCTGAGCCCCGGCCAGGTGCGGAACCTGGAGGAACGGGTCGGGGTACGGGTGGTGGACCGCACCGCGCTGATCCTGGACATCTTCGCCGAGCACGCCCGCACCAGCGAGGGGCGGGTGCAGGTGGAGCTGGCGCAGATCGCGTACCAGTTGCCCCGGCTGCGCGGCGACGGCCGGTCGATGTCCCGCGTCGGTGGTGGCCGGGTCGCCGGCGGCGCCGGCATCGGTGTGCGCGGACCGGGTGAGATGCGGCTGGAGACCCAGCGCCGGACGCTGCGCCAGCGGGCCACCCGGCTGCGACGCAACGCCGGCGAACTGGCCCGGCGGCGGGAACGCACCCGGGGGCGGCGGGCCCGCAACCAGATCCCCTCGGTGTCGATCACCGGGTACACCAACGCCGGGAAGTCCGCCCTGCTCAACCGCCTCACCGGCGCGGCCGCCCAGGTGCAGGACGTCCTCTTCGCGACCCTCGACCCGACGGTACGGCGGATCAGCACCGGCGAGCTGACCTACACCGTCACCGACACCGTGGGTTTCGTCCGGCACCTGCCGCACCAACTGGTCGACGCGTTCCGCTCGACCCTGGACGAGGTCACCCGCAGCGACCTGGCGATGCACGTGGTCGACGCGTCCGCGCCCGACGCGTTCGGCCAGATCACCACGGTGCACGGCGTGCTGCACGAGATCGGCGCGGGCCAGGTGCCGGAACTACTGGTGCTCAACAAGATCGACATTGCGCCGCCGGAGTGGGTCGACGCGCTGTGCCGCGCGTACCCGGACGCGGTGCCGGTGTCCGCGTTGACCGGCGCGGGCATCGACGAGCTGCGCCGGACGCTGGCCCGCCGCCTGACCGGGCGCTGACCGTTCGGCGGCAGCCCGCCCGAGGACGTGCTGCCCCGGAGATTGGTGGGTCGGGGAACAGGGCGTGGCGACCTCGGCGAAAGTGCTTCAATCGGGACGAAGGGCAACGTGCCCGAAGAGCTGAGGAGTGCGGGATGCAGGTGACCGCGACCGACAACCATGCCGTCGCCCAGGCCGTCCACGACGTCGGCTCCGCGCTGTGGTTCGGCGGCACCGTCATGGGCGTCGCCGGCGTCAACAAGTCCGGCAGCGACCTGCAGCAGGGCATCGACCGGATCCGGGTCGCCGAGTCCGCCTGGAACCGGTTCAGCCCGGTGCAGTGGCTCGGCATCGGCGCGACCCTGCTCGCCGGCCTGCGGCTGACCCAGGTCGGCACACGCCGCATCGCGTTGCAGAAGGGATTCGGCACGGTGGGCGCGTTGAAGGCGGGGATCACCGTCGCCGGTGCCGTGGCCACCGCCTACTCGGCCTACTGCGGCAACCGGATCGGTCAGCTGGCCGAGGCGGCGCACCAGCGGGGCGACCGCCTCGAGGTGCACGACGCCACGGTGCCGGCCGCAGGTACGCCGGCGGAGATCGCGACGTGGCAGCGGCGTCAGCGCCGGGCGCAGTTCGTCGTGCCGGCGCTGGCGGGCGCGAACATCGTCTGCGGCTCGTACCTCGTGCAGTCGTACCGGATGGGCGCCACCGGCAAGGGTGTCCTCCGGCGGCTGTTGCCGGACTGACCCGCCGTCACGAGGCCGGCCCCGCGAGGGACCGGCGGGGAGAGGAGCGTCGGCATGACCGATGGACCGTTCGACGTGCCGCCGGAGGCCGACGCGCTCGAGCAGCGGCAGCCGCTGCTCGACGAGGGGCAGCCCGACGAGCCGCCGGAACCGCAACCGGACGCCACCGAGGCCGACCTGGCCGAGCAGGGCGCCTCGGTGCCGGGGGAGCACGCGCTGCCGTCGACGTCCCTGCCTGAGGACGCCACCGCCGCGGACGCCCTGGAGCAGCGCCAGGTGGTCGGGCCGGGCGACGAGGACCGCCGGGACTGACCGGGCCGGCATCCCGGGCCCGGCGGTACGGCCACCGAGGTGACGGTCCCGGGCCGAACGCCGCCCGCCGGTACCCACCTCGGAGTGTTGGGCCGGCCTGAGCGGTGCCGGGGGTGGCGTCGATCGTCGCGGTCAGCGGGCCTCCGTCGCACCGGGGACGAGGTCCAGCACGGCCAGCTGCGTCGGGTCGGCCACCACCTCGATGCCGATGATCCGGTCGGTGACGATGAAGCTGAGCGCGAGCCGGACCCGCCCGTCGACCACCACCAGCGCACCCGGACCCCGTCGTCACCTGCAGGGTCATCTCCCTGGCCGGAGCGTCGCAGCGGGTGCGACAGGTGCCGCCGGCCGGTCACCCGAGGACGTGGCCTTCGTCACTCGGCCGCCCGCACCGCGCCCCCGTTTCCCAAGCCGCCGTAGCGACACCCGGTCGGCTGCTCGCCGGACACCCCGGGCGGCGGTAACCTTTGGCCTTGCTCCGGCTCGGGGTCATTTTCCCTGCTCGCGCGGTGGCATCAGGGTCGAGCGAGCGAGGGGGCGTGGGTGCCGGAGCGGGGCGGCTGGCGGTCGGCGGCGAATTTCCGAGCGGCGCGCCGTCCGACCTCGGGCGCTGCGCTGCGACCGGGCCCGCGACCGTCGTCCCGGGCAGCGAGGTTCGGCGGGGCCGATGACGGGGTACGGGCACGGCGATGAGGTGTACTCGAACGTGACCAGCCCCACCGAGGAGCTGTTCGGCGGCGGCAGCGCCACCGGACGGCTGATGGCCCGGCTCGACTGGGCTGCCACCCCGCTCGGCCCCGTCCAGTCCTGGCCGCAGAGCCTGCGCGCCGCCGTGCGGATCGTGCTGTCCTCCCGGTACCCGATGCTGCTGCTCTGGGGCGAACAGTTCACCCAGCTGTACAACGACGCCTACTCCGCCCTGATCGGCGACAAGCACCCGGGTGCGCTCGGCGACGATGTCCGGACCACCCTGGCCGAGGGCTGGGACGTGCTCGCGCCGCTGATCCGCGACGCGATGGCGACGGGCGTGGCCAGTTGGGTGCCCGCCCTCCAGTTGCTCCTCGACCGGTCGGGCTACCGGGAGGAGGCCTACTTCAGCGTCTCCCACGCCCCGGCCCGCGACGACGACGGCCGGACCGTCGGCGTGTTCACCGTGTGCAGCGAGGTCACCGAGCAGGTGGTCGGGGAACGACGGCTGGGACTGCTGCGCGACCTCTCGGTGCGCGGCGACGGGCGCACGGTGGACGTCGCCAACACCTGCGCCCGGCTGGTCGAGGCGATCGGCGGGCACCGGCTGGACGTACCGTTCGCCGCGATCTACCTGCGGGAGGGTGCGGCGCTGCACCGGATGGCCTGCACCGGTGACGGCCCGGTGGCTGCCGTGCTGCCCGACGTCGTGGCCGACGACGACCCGGCGTGGGGACTGTGGGCCGCCGGTGGGGGAGCGACCACCGAGGTCCACGGGGTCGCCCAGCTGATGACGCTGCCGGCCGGGGCGTTCGACGACCCGGCGGCCACCGCCGTGGCGCTGCCGTTGCCCTCCGCGGAGGCCGATCAGCCCCTCGGGGTGCTGGTGGCCGGGGTGAGCCCCAGCCGCGCCCTGGACGAGGCGTACCGGTCGTTCTTCCACCTGCTGGCCCAGCAGGTGGCCGTCGCGGTGCGCAACGCCCGGGCGTACGAGGAGGAACGTCGCCGGGCCGAGGCCCTGGCCGAGCTCGACCGCGTCAAGACCAGCTTCTTCACCAACGTCAGCCACGAGTTCCGTACGCCGCTGACGCTGATGCTCGGCCCGCTGACCGACGCCCTCGCCGACGAGCGGCACCCGCTGCCACCGGAACAGCGGGAACGGGTGGACACCGCCCGGCGCAACGCCACCCGGCTGCTCACCCTCGTCAACAGCCTGCTGACCTTCTCCAGCCTGGAGGCCGGGCGTGCCCGCAGCCGGGCGCGGCAGGTGGACCTGCCGGAGCTGACCGCAGAACTGGCCGGCGTGTTCCGCTCGGCCGTGGAACGCGCCGGGCTGCGCCTGGACGTGGACTGCCCGCCGCTGCCCCGGCCGGTGGCGCTCGACCCGGCCAACTGGGAGCGCATCGTCACCAACCTGCTGTCCAACGCCCTGAAGCACACGTTCGTGGGGCGGATCAGCGTCGGGCTGCACGCCCACCCCACGGAGCTGCGGCTGACCGTCGCCGACACCGGCATCGGCATCGCCGAGGAGGAGATGCCCCGGCTCTTCGAGCGCTTCCACCGGGTGGACGGGGCCCGCTCCCGCAGCCACGAGGGCACCGGCATCGGGCTGGCACTGGTCGGCGAACTCGCCCGGCTCGAGGGCGGCGACGTACGGGTGGAAAGCCAGCTCGGGCGCGGCAGCACCTTCACCGTGGCGCTGCCCTGGTCGGCGCTGCACGGCGGCACGGCCGACACCGTGGCGGTGAGCGACCTCGGTGACACCGCCCGCGCCGTCACGCAGGAGGCGAGTGGCTGGCTGGTCGACCCCGTCCGGCCCGAGCCGGGCGAGGAGGGGTCGTCCGGGACGCTGCCCGACGACGGGCGGGGCGTGCGGATCCTGGTGGCCGACGACAACGCCGACATGCGCGCGTACCTGGCCCGGTTGCTGACCGCGCAGGGCTGGCGGGTGGACATGGTCGGCAACGGTCGGCAGGCCCTCGACGCGATCCGGC
This sequence comes from Micromonospora sp. CPCC 206171, assembly GCF_036906755.1. Lineage (NCBI taxonomy): Bacteria > Bacillati > Actinomycetota > Actinomycetes > Micromonosporales > Micromonosporaceae > Micromonospora > Micromonospora sp. CPCC 206171. The sequence goes on from NZ_JBAKHT010000029.1 coordinate 37,637, forward strand.
GGGACCCGCCGGACCTGGTGCTGACCGACGTGATGATGCCCGAGGTCGACGGCTTCGCCCTGGTGCGCACCCTGCGGGAACAGCCGGACACCCGGGCGCTGCCCGTGGTGGTGCTCTCCGCCCGCGCCGGCGCGGACGCCGCCGTCGAGGGCCTCGACCTCGGCGCTGACGACTACGTGGTCAAGCCCTTCACCGCGGCCGACCTCGTCGCCCGGATACGGGCCACCCTGGAGGGTGCGCGACGGCGCCTGCGGACACCGGACGCCGAGGACGGCCGTCCGGAACCGCCGCCGTCGACCCGTCCCGCCGCTGCGGCCCCGAGCCCTGCTCCGCCGGCCACCGGCCCGGTCGAGGCCTCCTCGGCCGAGGCGGCCACGGAGTCCACGCCGTCGTTGGCCGGTACCGCCGGGGCAGCCCTCGCCGGAGCGGCCTCCGCCAGTGCGGCCCCCGCCGGGGCGGCGGACTCCACGCCGTCGTTGGCCGGTACCGCCGGGGCAGCCCCGAATCCTGCGCCCGCGGTGGCCAGGACGATGGACGCGGTCTCGTCCGAGGTGGCCGCGGCCGTCCCCGGCCATCCGGAAGCGGGCCCCCGGCGGCCCGCTGCCCCCGCCGGAGCGCCGGCCACCCTGCGGGTTCCGAACGGCCACGCGCCGGCGTCCGTGGTGGACGCCGGATGGAGCTATCCCTCGGAGGCGAGGGCCGCCTCGGCGATGCGGCGGGATGTGCGGAGCTCGCTGGAGGCGCTGCACGTGGACCCCGACGTCGTGCAGGACCTCCTGGTGGCCGCGTCCGAGGCGTTCAACAACGCCGTCGAGCACGCGCAGCAGCCGTCCCGACCCGAGGTGCGGGTCCGGCTCCAGGTCGGCGCCGGCACCGCCCGGCTCACCGTCCGCGACTTCGGCACCTGGCGGGACCGGCGGTCGGCGATGGACCGCGGCCGCGGCGCCACCCTGATGAACGCCTTCGGCGACGTGCGGCTGATGTCGACCGCCTCCGGCACGACGGTGACCATCGAGCGTCGCCTCACCGACGACCAGGGCTGACCCGGGTGCGCACCACCCACTGGGCGCACCCGCCGCCGGTCTAGTCCCGGGGGATCAGGCCCGGCCCGGCGAGCAGGGCGATGTCGCCGTGGTCGACCTCGTGACCCTGTTCGCAGCGGAGCACGGCGCGGACCCGGCACCCGCAGTCCCGGTGGGTGGCCAGCACCGGCGGGCCGCTCTCGTCGGCTGCCCAGGTGTCCCCCCACTGGCGGAGCGCCGTGATCACCGGCAGCAGCTCGCGCCCCTTGGGGGTGAGCTGGTACTCGTACCGGGTGCGCTGCCCCTGCTCGCGGTAGGGCGTCCGTTCCAGCAGGCCGGCGCCGACCAGTTCCCGTAGGCGGGCGGCCATCGCCGGCTCGCCGATGCCCACCCGGCGGACGAAGTCGTCGAAACGGCGCGTGCCGAGGAACGCATCCCGCATGATCAGCATCGCCGACCTGCTGCCCACGATGTCCATGGCCCGCGCGATCGAGCAGTTCGTCATCGACCACGCCTCCCGATCGTCCCGCAGATCCTGCATGCCCCCAGCCTACGGGCTGACTTGCGTTGACGCTAGTCAGGTGCTTCACTGGGCGAGCTGACTTTTCTCAGGGAAAGCCAGACCCGCGCAGCGAACCTCACAGACAGGATTATCATGGACATCTCCGCCACCACCGCACTGGTCACCGGCGCCAACCGGGGCTTCGGCCGTGCCCTGGCCAGCGAGCTGCTCGCCCGGGGCGCCACCGTGTACGCGGCGGCCCGCAACCCGGCCCTGATCGACCTCCCGGGCGCCCGACCGCTGGCGCTGGACATCACCGACCCCGCATCCGTGGCGGCGGCCGCGGCGACCGCCGGCGACGTCACCCTGCTGGTGAACAACGCGGGCACGTCGACCGGCGCCGACCTGCTCACCGGCGACCTGGACCAGATCCGCCTGGAGCTGGAGACGCACTACCTCGGCACCCTCTCCGTGGTGCGGGCCTTCGCCCCCGTCATCGAGCGCAACGGTGGCGGCACCGTCCTCAACGTGCTGTCCGCGCTGTCCTGGTTCGCGCTGCCCACCGACGGCGCCTACGTGGCGGCCAAGGCCGCCGAGTGGGGCATGACCAACTCGCTGCGCCTCACGCTCGCCCCGGCGAAGATCCGCGTCGCGGGCCTGCACGTGGGCTACATGGACACCGACATGGCCCGGGCGGTCACCACCCCCAAGGCCGACCCGGCCGACGTGGCGGCGTACGCCGTCGACCAACTGGCCGCGGACGCGTACGAGATCGTCGCCGACGACGTCAGCCGAGGCGTACTCGCCGGGCTCTCCGGCGGAGTCGCGGCCCTCTACCCGCAGCTGCCGTAGCCGGACACCGCCTGCACCCGCGCCGGCGCGGACCGTCCGGCCGACCCCATCACCTCTGCAAGGAGTAGCTGTGCCCGAACCGCAGACCGCCACGACGGGTTGGCGGGCGCCCACCACGCCCGGCCCGCCCGCCGCCGCACCCACCGGGCGGACGACCGCCCGTGGTTCGCACGCGGCGACCCTCGTCGCCATGTGCCTGGGTGCGATGGTCACGTTCCTCCACCTCACCGCGACCGTCTCCGCGCTGACCACGATCCAGCGGGACCTGCGGGTCGACCCGACCAGTCTGGTCTGGATCCCCAGCGCCTACACCCTCATGCTGGCCGGCCTCGTGCTCTCCGCCGCCACGCTCGGCAGCCGGTACGGCCGCAAGCGGATGTTCAGTGCCGGCGTCGCCGCCATGATGGCCGGAGCTGCCGTGGTCGCCCTGGCCACCGCCCCCGGCTGGGTCGTCGCGGGACAGCTCGCGGCCGGTGCCGGCGGCGCGCTGATCCTCTCGAACAGCCTGGCGATCCTCGGCGTGACGTTCACCGACCCGCACCGCCGTACCGAGGTCATCACCGCCTGGGCGGCGGCGTCCGGCGTCGGGCTGTCGGTGGGCCCGCTCATTGCCGGGGCGCTGCTGGCGCACGTCCACTGGCACGGCGTCTTCCTGTCCACCGTGGTGCTCGGTCTGCTCACCCTCGCCGTCACCACCCGTTGGGTGGCCGAGTCGCGCCAGCCCACCAGCCGTGTCGACCTGCCCGGTCTGCTGCTGGGCACGCTCGCCGTCGCCGCCGCCGTCTACGCGCTGATCGAGGGCGGTCGTCACGGCTACACCAGCCCGACGGTGGCGGCCGCGTGGCTCACCGCCGGCGCCGCACTCGTCGCCTTCGTCGTGGTCGAGCTGCGTACCGCCGCGCCGATGCTGGACGTCCGGCTGTTCCGGTCGCCGTCCTTCAGCGCCGTCATGGTCGTCGCCGCCGTGTCGCTGTTCGGCTTCACCGGCGTGTCGATCCTGCTGGTGCTCTTCCACGAACGTGCCCAGGCGCTCAGCCCGCTCGACACCGGCTGGCGGATGCTGGTGTTGTTCGGCCTCTACGCGGTCACCGCCTTCGCCGCCGGTCAGGCGATCCGCCGCACCGGCTTCAAGGCACCGCTCACCCTCGGCCTGCTGCTCGGCGGCCTCGCCAGCCTGGGCCTGTCCACCCACACGCCGGGCACCCCGTTCAGCCAGAGCTGGCCGCTGCTCGCGCTCTTCGGTGCCGCCTGCGGCCTGGTCGCCGCGCCGGCCACCGCCGCGGCGCTGGCCAGCGTCGCGCCCCCGCAGGCGAGCATGGCCGCCGCGGCGGTCAACACCGCCCGCCAGTTCGGCGCCGTGATGGGCGCGTCGCTGCTGGGTACCCTGCTCAGCACCACGCTGATCGCCGACCTGCCGGGTCGGCTCGCCGCCCACGGCGTACCCGAATCCACGCGGACGGCCGTGCAGGCGGCCGTGCGCGCCGGCACCAGCGATACCGCGACGCCCCCCGGGCCGGTGCGGCAGGCGCTCGCCGAGTCCCTGAACGCCGGCGTGCAGGCCGGTCTGCGGGTCAACGGCCTGGTCTTCCTCGCCGCCGCCGTCCTGGCGCTCGCCGTCGTCCGTAACCGGCCGCACCGGCACCAGCCCGGGCCGACGACCGGCGGCGAGGCGGCTGCCGTGAACCCGAGCGGTACCTGATCGTGCTCGCGGGGGGTGGTGGCCGCGAACCGGCCATCACCCACCCGGCCGGGCGGGGCGGGCGCCCCGGGCCGGCCGTTGGACGGGAGCGGTTCGCGGCCGACCGGATCGGCCGGGCCGCTTGCTATCGTCGGCGTCCCGGGCGGCGACCGGCCGGCCCGGCCAGCCCCGAACAGGCGGTCGCCGGTGTCCCGAGCACGTGCCCTCCTCCCGCCGGTGCTGCTGGGCGTCGTCCTCGTCGCGCTGGTCGTCTCCGGCATCCGGCCGTACGACCGGCTGACCTGGCTGCTGGAGACGGTGTGGGTGATCGTCGGGATCCCGGTGCTGCTGCTCACCTGGCGCCGTTTCCCACTGACCACACTGCTGTGCTGCCTGCTCGCGGCCCACGCGATCATCCTCATCGTCGGCGGGCACCACACCTACGCGCGTACCCCGGTCGGTAACTGGGTGCGGGACCTGTTCGACCTGTCCCGCAACCCGTACGACCGGCTCGGCCACTTCGCGCAGGGCTTCGTACCGGCCATCCTGGTCCGCGAGCTCCTGGTCCGCCGCTCGCCGTTGCGGGGCAGCCGGTGGCTCGCGCCGCTCGTGGTCTGCGCCTGCCTGGCCTTCAGCGCCCTGTTCGAGATGTTCGAGTGGTGGTCGGCGGTGGTCGCGGGCTCGGCGGCCGACGACTTCCTCGCCACCCAGGGCGACGTCTGGGACACCCAGTGGGACATGTTCCTGGCGCTGGCCGGCGCGATCACCTCGCTGGCCCTGCTGAGCCGCCTGCACGACCGCCAACTCCCGCCGCTCGCCGGTCCCCGCCGGTCGTCGGTGGGGCCCGACCAGCCGAGGATGACCGCGTGACGGTCGGTGGCCGGCCGGGCGTCGCACTGCTGGACATCGCGGCGCCTCGGTCGCCACCTGGGCGCCGGACCGGCCGTTCGACCTGATCACCTGCCTGCACGGACTGCACTACGTCGGGGAGAAGCTCGCCGTGCTGGCCCGCGCCGCCGACTGGCTGACGCCCGACGGACGGTTCGTGGCCGACCTGGACCTGTCCAGCATCCGGCTCGCCGACGGGCGCCCGGCCGGGCGACGCCTCACCGCGCTGATGCACGACGCCGGCTTCGCCTACGACTCCCGCCGCCGCCGGATCAGCCGCACCGGCCGCAGCGAGCTCCGCCTCCCGTACCGGTTCCTGGGCGCCGACGACCGCGCGGGCCCCAACTACACCGGCCAACCGGCGGTCCACTCCCACCACGCGGAGGAGCGCTGACCGCGTCGCCGTCCGCCGCCTCCGGCCGGATGACGACCGCCTTCCCGGCCCGTCCCGCTCGTGGCCATCGGCACCTGAATCGTCGTCGGCCACCTCGGCCGCACACTCCGGCAGCACTGGCGGGACAACGCCCCAGCCGGGCCAGGGACGGCTGGCGAGCGGGAGCCGTCCCGGCCCGCTCGCCGCGTAGGCCGACCGGACCGGCCCTCTTCCCAGCCAGGTCACCGGCCCGCCGCCCGGAGCGCCGCGAGTTGCCCGGGGCTGCGCCGGCCGGACGGTTTCTCCCGCCCGGGGACTGGTGATTTCACCGATGCGGGGACCGCCCGCTCCACCGAACACTGATCCACGTCGATATGCCCCCGACTGCAGGGAGTGCCCGACGTGTCATCACCAACCACCACCCGTCCCCGTTCCGCCGTCAGCGCCGCCGGTCTGGCCGTGGCGGCCGTGCTGGCCGCCGTGGGCGGCCTGGCCGCGGCGCCGGCCGCGCAGGCCGCCGACAACCCGTACGAGCGCGGTCCCGCCGTGCTCGATCTGGCCGCCGGCCGGCACGCCGCCGCCGCGGCGCGGCTGACCGCCCTGGCCCGGCCCGGCACCGGCCGGGGGCAGGTGCTCGTCCAGGTGATGGCCACCCCGTACCTGGTCGAGGCGGCCGCCGCCGGCGGAGACCGGGCGGCGGCCGGCGCCGCGCTCGCCGTCTTCGACCGGTGGGCCAGCAGCACGCCGGGCCCTCTCCGCGCGCTGCCACGCTCTGCTCGCGCCCCGGGGCAGCGCCGAGGCCGAGCGGGAGTTCCGGGCCGCGCTGCGGCTGCACCCGGCCGACGCCGGCGCGTTCGAGCGGGCGCGCACCGAGCTGCTGTTCGGCCGGGAGCTGCGGCGCAGCCGGCGACCCCGGGACGCGCGGGAGCACCTGCACGACGCCCGGGAGGCGTTCACCCTGATCGGGGCGACCACCTGGGCCGAGCAGGCGGCCGCCGAGCTGCGGGCGGCGGGAGAGTCGGTCGGCGCGCCGGACCCGTCGGGGGCCCGACTGCTGACCGGACAGCAGCTGCGGATCACCCAACTGGCCGCCGAGGGCGCCACGAACCGGGAGATCGCCGCGCGGATGTTCCTCTCCACCCGCACCGTCGACCACCACCTGCGCAACATCTTCCACCGACTCGGCATCCGCTCCCGGACCGAGCTGGCCCGCGCCCTCTCCTGACACCGCCGGCCGCCGGCCCGTCCGCGTCGCCGGCACCCCGACGGCCGCCCGCCGCGCCCCGACCCCCGGCGTCCGGACGACGGACGCTGTCAGCGACGCCGCCGGCTACCCCGCTTCAGCACCGGAACGATGTGGCGCATCGTCACGTCCTACTCATCCGGTTCCCAGGCTATGAGCAGGTCGAAGAGACGCCGGTCGCCCTCGAGCTTTAAGGAGTCCACCGGAATACGGCCGTAGAAGGCCAGGACCAGCTCACTGGCCGTGCCTCGGGCGGAGGCGTCAGCCGCGTCCGGGTCCTCGCCGCCAGGGGTGGCGGGCACTGTGCCGGGTGTGGGCCGGCGGGCGGCCCGTGCGCCGTCGGCGGAGAGCCAGTTGCGCCAGGAGCGGCCCTCGGTGGCGTGGTAATCGACGGCAGCGGGCTCGTGCGGCCAGGCGGTCGTGGTGGCGCAGCAGGTGGACAGGAACTCCTCGACACCGTCGAGTGCGACCTCGTCCGGCAGCGGCTGCGGGGCGCCCAGGGTGACCTGGGCGTCGTAGGTGTGCACCGCGATCTCCTGGAGCTGGTGCCGGGCGACGGCACCGCAGGTCCGCGGCGACTGCGACGTACCCCACCACGTCCAGCAACCGCGATCCGGGCCGGCCGCTCGCAATGCGTCCAGCAGTTGCTGCGTCGATGCGGCCAGCCAGGCCAGCAGGGCCTCGCGCTCCCGAGGCGCAGCCGGGCCCTCCGATGCGGACCTGGCCGAGGCGGTAGGCCCTGCGGCGACGGTGGCGGCCCAGGAGCGGCGCCTCTCGCCCAGGTGCTGCACCAGATCGAACAGCGTCCACTCGGGACAGGTCGGTACCTGCACGTCGAGGCTGGGCGCGGAGGCGACCGCGGCGCGGAAGGCGGTCGACCGTTCGTCGATCAGCCGCAGCAGGTCGGGGAACTCCAGAGTCTTGTCCACGCCGGCTGTCTATCACCATGCTCCGGCAACCGGACAGCGAGTGTCACCGCCGACGCGGAGGGCGCGGTGTCCTCATTCTGAAACGATCGGTCGATCCTGCTCCATTGCTGGTACGCACCCTCGGTGTGCCATCGTGGTCCTCCATCCAGTCGACGAGCGGCAGCCACGGCGGAGAAGGGGAGCGGTGATGGGGGAGCAGCGGACCGGGCCGCTCGACGGCGTCCTCGTCGCGGACTTCTCGCGCATCCTCGCCGGGCCGTACGCGACCATGCTCCTGGCCGACCTCGGCGCCGAGGTGATCAAGGTGGAGGGGCCCGGCGGCGACGACACCCGGGCCTGGACGCCGCCGGCGCGCGAGGGTGTCTCCACCTACTACCTCGGCGTGAACCGCAACAAGCGCTCCATCGCGCTCGACCTCGCCGACCCCGAGGACCTGGCCGTCGCGCGGGAGCTCGCCCGCCGCGCCGATGTCATGATCGAGAACTTCCGCCCCGGTGGGCTGCGCCGCTTCGGCCTCGACTACGCCAGCGTGGCGGCCGGCAACGACCGGATCGTCTACGCCTCCATCAGCGGCTTCGGCGCCCACGGCGGTGCGCACCTACCGGGCTACGACCTGATGGTCCAGGCGGCGTCGGGCCTGATGAGCCTCACCGGCGACCCCGACGGTCCGCCGTACAAGGCCGGCGTCGCCGTGTTCGACGTGATCGCCGGCCTGCACGCGGCGGTCGGCATCCTCGCCGCCCTGCACCACCGGGACCGCACCGGCGTCGGCCAGCACGTCGAGGTGAACCTGCTCTCCTCGGCGCTGTCCGGTCTGGTCAACCACACCAGCGGGTACGTCGCCGGCGGCGCGGCCCCGTACCGGATGGGCAACGCCCACCCGAGCCTGTTCCCGTACGAGCCGTTGCCCACCGCCGACGGCGACCTCGTCGTCATCGCCGGGAACGACGGGCAGTTCCGTCGGCTGTGCGAGGTGCTCGGTCTGCCCGAGCTGCCCGACGACCCCCGCTTCGGGCGCAACCAGGACCGCACCGTGCACCGGGACGCCCTGCGCCCGATCCTGGTGGCGCGGTTGGCCCGGCGGACCCGGGACGAGTGGTTCCGTGCCCTGACCGCGGCGGGCGTGCCGTGCGCCCCGATCACCACCGTCGACGGCGGCGTCGCGCTGGCCCGGGAGCTCGGGCTCGAACCCGTGGTGGCGGCCGGCGGCGTGCCCGGCGTCCGACACCCGATCGAGTTCTCCGAAACCCCGCCCCGCTACGACCTGCCACCGCCAGCCCTCGACGAGCACGGCGACGACATCCGCGCCTGGCTGACCGGCTGAGCGTCCCCGCCCGGCCCGGGCAGCGGCCGCCCACGCCGACACGGTGGCTGACGACGAGCCTGCCCGACGACCCGGATGTGCGGTCCCGGCAGGCGATCATTCAGACATGCCACTGCCTTGAGCAGAGCCCTCCGGCTGCTGCTGCCCGCGCGGCGTGAGCGGGACGCCACGGGCCACCCGTCGGTGGAGTGCGGCCAGCGGGATCACCCCGATCGGGTACCAGAGCAGATCGACCGGATCGAACTGGACCCCGAGCACCAGCCGCGCGACCAGACTCCGGGCTGACAACTCCGCCGGGACCCCGCTGAGCTGCGCGCATTCCACCATCCAGCAGAACAGCACCGCGATCACCCCGACCGGCGCCGGCGCCAGCCGCGGCCACAGGAACAGCACTCCGGCCCACACCATCGACGCGTACAGGGCGGTGCCGGAATACTGCCGCAACGCGCCGTCGTCGACGGCTCGGATGGCGAGGGCCACGCCGAGGAAGAGCGCCGCCGCCACCGGCATGAGCAGCCGGATCGTCCTCGACGTGATCAACATTTCACGGATGCTAGTCACCGCACGTCGAAGACGCCGCCTCCGTCCTCGGCCTAGGTACGTGGTCCGACAGCCGCCGGCCCTGCGCACGATGGCATCATCTCCCTTGCATATGGCATCAAGATGATGCCATAGTGGCGTCATGGAACTTCGCGCTTACGTCGACGCGATCCGGCATCAGCTCGCGGTGGCCGCCGCCGCGGGCGGTGACGACGCCAGGGAACTTGCCGAGCGGCTCACCGCACCGCTGGAGTCCGCGATCCGGCTCGCCCTGCTGGACGCGCTTTCCGAAGCGGCCACCGAGATCACTCGCGACCTCGCGCCCGGTTCGGTTGACCTGCGCCTGCGTGACCGGGAGCCGAGCTTCGTGGTGACGCCACCGCCGGCCGAGCAGTGGGCCGAGGAGCCAGCGGCGGCAGCGGCGGCCCCGCCGAAGCCGGTGCCACCCGCGGACGGCGAGGACGAGGCGACGGTGCGGATCAGCCTGCGCCTGCCGGAGCACCTCAAAGCGCGCGTCGAGCACGCGGCCGCCGGCGCCGGCGTCTCGATCAACACCTGGCTGATCCGGGCTGCTGCCGCTGCCGTCGACGCCGACAACCAGCTCCGCCGGGCCGACACCCCGCACCGCTCCGCCGCCCCGACCGGCGGTCAACGCTTCACCGGCTGGGTGCGCTAGCGGCACCGGCCCCACCGACTACCCGAGAGGGGAGCAGCATGCCATCCTTCGACACCCCCGGACCGATTTCGACATCGGTCGAACTCGTCGCCGGCGATGTCCGGATCACCGCCGGTCCGCGGGCCGACACCGTCGTGCACGTGCGGCCGGCCGACGAATCCGACGACCGTGACGTGCGTGCGGCCGCGCAGACCCGGGTGGAGTACGCCTCCGGCCGGCTCGTGATCCGCGGCCCCAGGCAGCCCGGCTTCGGCATCTTCGGTAGGACCGGCTCCGTCGAGGTCAGCATCGACCTACCGGCCGGCTCTGAGGTGGACGGGAAGCTCGGTGTCGGGGGGATCAGCTGTTCCGGGTCGCTGTCCGACTGCCGCCTCAAGACCGGCGCCGGCGACCTGCAGGTCGAGGACACCGCCACGCTGGGCCTGCACACCGGCTTCGGTGCGGCCATCGCCGAGAACGTGGCGGGCGACGCCGACATCACGACCGGCTCCGGCAAGCTCAGTGTCCGCGCCGTCGGCGGGCACGCCGTACTCAAGAACGGCAACGGCGACACGTGGATCGGCGACGCCGGCGGCGAGCTTCGGATCCGCGCCGCCAACGGCCACGTCGCCGCCGAACACGCCGCCGCCTCGGTCACGGCGAACACCGCCAACGGCGACATCCGCATCGGTGAGCTGGTCCGTGGGTCGGCGACGCTGCGCACGGCAGCCGGGCGCATCGAGGTCGGTATCCGGCGTGGTACCGCAGCCCGGCTCGACCTGCACACCCAGTTCGGCAAGGTTCGCAACGACCTGGACACCGCCGCCGGTCCCGCCGACACCGACGAGAAGGCCGAAGTGCGAGCCCGCACCGCCTTCGGCGACATCGTGATCCACCGCTCCTGAAGCGTCCCAGCCACCGTGTGATCCGGTCGCGGGCGGTCGGCCCGGACCGGGGATGATGCGCGCCTTCGTACCCCGGTCCGCCCGTGCGGCCCCGACCGGCGATGGCTCGCGCCTCCGTACTCGTGCAAGCCCTTGATCAGTGGAGGAGCAATGGCGGTAACAACCGCGACGCGGCCGGCCATCTCGGTGTCCGGCCTGCGCAACACGTTCGGGGACAAGGTCGTCCTCGACGGCATCGATCTCATGGTCACCGAGGGGACGGTCTTCTCGCTGCTCGGGCCCAACGGGGCGGGCAAGACCACCATGGTGCGGATCCTGTCCACCCTGGTGCCCGCCGACGCCGGATCGATCCGGGTCGCCGGCCACGACCTCACCAAGGAGCCCGACGGAGTACGGGCGGCGATCGGTGTGACCGGCCAGTTCTCCGCCGTCGACAACCTCCTGACCGGTGCGGAGAACCTCAAGCTGATGGCCGACCTGCACCACCTCGGCCGCACCGAGGGCAGGCGCCGCATCGCCCAGCTGACGGACCGTTTCGACCTCGGTGAGATGGCGCAGAAGCCGGCCTCGGTCTACTCCGGCGGCATGCGCCGCCGTCTCGACCTGGCGATGACCCTGGTCGGCGACCCGCGGCTGATCTTCCTCGACGAGCCCACCACCGGCCTCGACCCCCGTAGCCGGCACGCGATGTGGCAGATCATCCGCGGACTTGTCGCCGAGGGCGTCACGGTGTTCCTGACCACCCAGTACCTCGACGAAGCCGATCAGCTCGCCGACCGCATCGCCGTACTCGACCACGGCCGCATCGTCGTCGAGGGAACCCCCGACGAACTCAAGCGCCGCATCCCGGGCGGACACATCCTGCTGCGCTTCACCGACCCCACCGCGCTGCACACCGCCGCTCGCACACTCACCGTCGCCCAGCGCGACGACGTCGCCCTCACCCTGCAGATCCCCAGCGACGGCGACGTCCGCTCACTGCGGGCCGTGCTCGACCGGCTCGACGACGCACACGTCGAGGTCGAACAGCTGTCGATCCACACCCCCGACCTGGACGACGTCTTCTTCGCCTTCACCGGCACGCCCGCATCCGCCGCCGCAGGACACGACATCACCGGGGGAGACCGATGACCAGCCTGGCCCACACCCTGACCGACTCGGCGACCATGTTCCGCCGACAGATCCGCCACATCCAGCGCTACCCCTCGCTGACCGGGATGCTGATCGGTCTCCCCGTTGTCATGCTGCTGCTGTTCGTCTACGTGTTCGGCGGGACCCTCGGCGCCGGACTTCCAGGCGGCGGGAGCGGCGACCGCGGCGCCTACATCAACTACCTGATTCCCGGCATGCTGCTGTTCGCCGTGTCGGGGGCCGCCCAGGGAACCGCCATCTCCATCGCGATGGACATGACCGAGGGCATCGTCGACCGCTTCCGCACCATGGCCATCTCCCGCGCATCCGTCCTGACCGGACACGTCCTCGGCAGCCTGGTACAGACCATGCTCTGCATAGCCGTCCTGCTCGGCGTCGCACTCGCCATCGGCTTCCGCCCCACCGCCACCCCGCTCGAGTGGCTCGCCGCCGCCGGCGTGCTCGTCGCGATCACGTTCGCGCTGATCTGGCTGTCGGTGGCGCTCGGTCTCGTCAGCGACAGCGTCGAGACCGCCAGCAATCTGCCGATGTTCCTGATCCTCCTGCCGTTCCTGGGCAGCGGCTTCGTGCCAACCGACACGATGCCGGCCGGCCTGCGGTGGTTCGCCGACCACCAGCCGTTCACGCCGGTGACCGAGACGCTGCGCGGGCTGTTGCTCGACTCGGGAATCGGCAACAGCGCGGCGATCGCACTGGCCTGGTGCGCCGCCATCTCGCTGCTGTCCTACCTGTGGGCCAAGCACTCGTTCCACAAGCGGGCGGCCCGCTAGGCCCGTCCTGCCCTGGAGCGGTGAGAGGACAAGTCTCAGGCGACTCTCGGCACGGGCAGGATCGGCAGCGCCGCCTGGTGGGCCGTACCCGAGATGTCGCCGGTCTGGATGACCTCGGTGGCCTCCGCCGCGGCCTCGCCCCCGGCGGTGGCCGGCGCGCCGCCCGACCCGGCGGCGGGGCGCGCGGCGTCCGCGTCGATGGCGGTGAGCAGGGCCCGCAGCCGGCCCAGGTCGTCGGCGGCCAGCCGGAAGGAGCCTCGGCAGACGGGCCCGCTCCACAGTGAGAGCACCACGGCACCGCGTTCCGGGTGGTAGCTGACCCGCATCGTCCGCTCGTCGCCCCGCGTGTCGGTGAACAGGTCACCGAAGCTGGGCATCGGTAGCACCTCTCCCATCTCCCCAGCATGCCCGAGCGGCGGGCGCGCGGGAAGGCCGCTACAGGGCGGCGAAGGGCTTCGCGTATTCGAAGGGGCCCTGGATGTCGGGCCGCCAGGCGCTCAACGGCCGGGCCATGAAGTACCGCGGACCCCACGGGCCGGGCGGTGTCACGCCCAGGTCGACCGCCGGGCGGAACCCGAACCGCGGGTAGTACTCCGGGTGCCCGAGCAGCACGACCAGCGGCTCGTCCAGCGCGTCGGCCGCGCCGAGCACCGCGTGCATCAGCGCCGACCCCACGCCCCGGCGCTGCCAGGCGGGCAGCACCCCGAGCGGGCCCAGGCCGAGCGCCACCGGCGCGCCGGCCACCGTGCCCCGGGTGCAGACGACATGCCCGACGACCTGCCCGTCGGCGTCGGCGGCGACCAGGGAGAGGGCGGGCAGCCAGCCGTCGTCGGCGCGCAGCGCGTCCACCAGCGGGGCCTCGACGGGTACGGCGTCCGGGGCGTCCGCCGAGGCGAACGCGGCGGTGTGCACCGCGTGGATGGCGGCGATGTCGGCGGGGGTCTCACGTCTGATCAGCATCGGTCCGGATCCTGCCGGAGCGGGGCGGGACGGGCCACCCCATTTCGTCAGGCGCCACCTTCGGTAGCGTCGGGACGTGACGACGAACAGGCTGCCCGTGCGGACGACGACCGTGGACGTGCCGACCAGCGGCGGCGGCGCCGACGCGTACCTGGTCCGGCCGGACGGGGACGGCCCGTTCCCGCCGGTCCTGCTCTTCATGGACGCGTTCGGGCTGCGGCCTCGGCTGGCCGAGATGGCGCAGCGGATCGCCGCCGCAGGGTACGTGGTGCTGGTGCCGAACCTGTTCCACCGCGCCGGCCGGGCACCCCTGGTCGACCTGACCGGCCTCGGCGACCCGGAGCAGCGCGGCGCGCTCCTCGGCCGGCTGATGCCGCTGATCACGGCGCTGACCCCGGACGTGGTGGCCCGGGACACCGCCGCCTACCTCGACTTCCTGGCCGCCCAACCCGGCGTGACGTCCGGCCCGGCCGCCGTCACCGGGTACTGCATGGGTGGGACGGCTGCGCTGCGCGCGATCGAGGCGCACCCGGACCGGCTCGCCGCCGCGGCCAGCTTCCACGGCGGCCGGATCGTCACCGACGCGGCGGACAGCCCGCACCTGGCGGTCGGCGCGGTCACCGGCGAGCTGTACTTCGGGCACGCCGACAACGACCGGTCGATGACCGCGGAGCAGATCGAGACGCTGGAGAAGGCCCTGGCGGCGGCGGGCGTCCGGCACCGCTGCGAGGTCTACCCCGGCGCACACCACGGCTACGCCATGGCCGACACCCCGGCGTACGACGAGCGGGCCACCGAGCGGCACTGGGCCGCCCTGTTCGACCTGCTCGACCGGACCTTCCGCCGCTGACCGCCAGGGCCGCCGGAAGCAGTCCACGAGTACGGAAGTGGCCGGCCACCGGGCCGGGCCGGGCGCACTACGGTCGGGAAATGACCGTCGATGTCCCCGACCTGCGCCGCCGGTTCGCGGCGCTGACCACCGCCCACGTCGCCGACGCCTGCCTGCGCGCCGGGGTGCCGGTACGCTGCGCGCCGGCCGCCGTACGACCCGTCCTGCCCGGCGAGCGGCTCGCCGGCCGGGTGACGCCCGCCCGGCACGTCGGCAGCGTCGACATCTTCCTTGAGGCGATCGACCGGGCGTCCCCCGGCGACGTGCTCGTCGTCGACAACGGCGGGCGCACCGACGAGAGCTGCGTCGGCGACCTGGTGGTGCTGGAGGCGCGGGCGGCGGGCCTGACCGGTGTGGTGGTCTGGGGCCTGCACCGGGACACCGCCGACATCTGCGCCGTCGGGCTGCCGGTGTTCAGCCTGGGCGCGATCCCCACCGGTCCGCAGCGCCTCGACGCCCGGTCGCCGGAGGCGCTGGCGTCGGCAGAGGTGGGGCAGTGGGCGGTGGACGGCCGCGATGTCGTCCTCGGCGACGACGACGGGGTGCTCTTCGTGCCGGCCGAGCGGGCCGGGGAGTTGTTCGACCTGGCCGAGTCGATCCGGGACACCGAGCGGCGGCAGGCCGACCTGATCCGCGCCGGCGTGCCGTTGCGGGCGCAGGTGGGCTTCGGCGCGTACCTGGCCCGGCGGGCGGAGGACCCGTCGCTGACCTTCCGCGAGCACCTGCGGGCGGTGGGCGGCGCGATCGAGGAGTGAGCGGTCAGCCCATCGCGGTCGCCGAGGGCGGGGCGCTGCCGCCCTGGGGCGCCTCCCCGGTCATCAGCGCGACGATCTCCGCCCGGTCGGCGGCCGACGGCAGCCCCCATTCCGGCCGGTAGCCGTACACGTCGCGCAGCGGGGTGGAGGCGGTCCGGCCGTCCAGGATCTCCACCGCGTCGGTGTCGATCAGGCCGGGGTGCTCGACACCGCACGCCTCGGCCACCTTCACCAGGTCCCGCCGCAGCGTCCGCAGGTAGTTGGCGACCCGGACCGACTTCAGGGTGGGGTCCAGGCCCCGGGCGAGCCACGGCTTCTGGGTGGCCACGCCGGTCGGGCAGGTGTCGGTGTGGCACTTCTGCGCCTGGATGCAGCCGATCGCCAGCATCGCCTCCCGGCCGACGTTGACCATGTCGCAGCCGAGCGCGAACGCGACGACGGCGTTGTCCGGCAGGCCCAGCTTGCCGGCCCCGACGAAGACCGTCCGCTCGTGCAGATCCTTCTCGGCGAAGGTTCGGTAGACGCGGGCGAAGCCCTGCTGGAACGGCAGCGACACCGAGTCGGTGAAGATCAGCGGCGCGGCGCCGGTGCCGCCCTCGCCGCCGTCCACGGTCACGAAGTCCACGCCGCGCCCGGTGTCGCGCATCAGCGTGGTCAGTTCCTCCCAGAAGCCGAGGTCACCGACGGCGGACTTGATGCCCACCGGCAGGCCGGTCTCGGCGGCGAGCAGCTCCACCCAGTCCAGCAGGCTGTCGCAGTCGGTGAACTCGGCGTGCCGGGACGGGCTGACACAGTCCAGCCCCTGCGGGATGCCCCGGGTCGCGGCGATCTCGGCGGACACCTTCGCCCCGGGCAGCAGCCCGCCCAGGCTGGGCTTGGCACCCTGGCTGAGCTTGATCTCCAACGCCCGGACGGGGGCGCCGGCCACCAGGTCCTTGAGCCGGTCGAGGCTGAACCGGCCGCGTTCGTCGCGGCAGCCGAAGTACGCCGTGCCGATCTGGAACACCAGGTCGCCGCCGTTGCGGTGGTACGGCGACAGCCCACCCTCGCCGGTGTTCTGCAGGCAACCGGCCAGCGCCGCGCCCTTGTTCAGCGCGGTGACCGCGTTGCCGGAGAGCGAGCCGAAGCTCATCCCGGAGATGTTGACGACCGACTCCGGGCGGAACGCCCGCGCCCGCCCCCGCGCCCCGCCGAGCACCTTCGCCGCCGGCAGCCGCACGTCGTGCCCAGCCGTCGGCGACGACGGCGGCACGGCCCGGCCGAAGGTGCGGTGCTTGATGATCGGGTAGCCGGGGGTGTATTCGATGTCGTTGTCCGTGCCGAAGCCGAAGTAGTTGTTCTCCTGCTTGGCCGAGGCGTAGATCCAGCGCCGCTGGTCGCGGGTGAACGGCCGCTCCTCGTTGTTGCCGGCCACGATGTACTGCCGCAGCTCCGGCCCGATCGACTCCAGCAGGTAGCGGGCCCGGCCGATCACCGGGAAGTTGCGCAGCAGCGCGTGGTCGCGCTGGAGGACGTCGCGGGCGGCGAGGCCGGCGAGAGCGGCGGCGACGACGGGTACGGCTCGACTGGCCCACTTCATGCCCGCCACACTCCCCGGTCCCGCCGCCGCCCAAACAGCCGGCCGGCGCGCTACCGCGGCCCGGCGCCGTGGGTCAGGCCTGCGGCTGGGTGATGTTGACCATCCACGGGGTGCCGAACCGGTCCTCGCACTGGCCGAACTCGTCACCCCACATCTGCTTCTCCAGCGGCACGCTGACCACGCCGCCGGAGGAGAGCTGCTCCCACCAGCGGCGCAGCTCGTCGGCGTCGTCGCCGCTGAGGCTGACCGTGTTGGCGTTGCCGCGTCGGATCTCCATGCCGGGTGGCATGTCGGAGGCCATCAGCACGTGCCCGTGGGCCGTCCGGAGCAGGGCGTGCATGACCTGGTCGGCGATCGCCGGGTCCTCGGTGCCGAACTCGCGGAACGTGGTCAGCGACAGGTCCCCGCCGAAGACCTGCTGGTAGAACTCCATCGCCTCGCGTGCGTTGCCGGCGAAGTTGAGGTACGGGTTGAGCTGGGTAGCCATGGCACCCCTCCGTGACTTGGTGACCAGCGCATCGTCCCACCCGTCCGGGGTGCGATGGCGCCGTACCCGCCGATCGGGACACTGACCGGCAGGGACGCGGGGGAGCAGGCGGCGGTGGCCGGGGTGCCGGCGTTCGCCGCCGTGCGGTCGACCCGGGAGGGCCGCTCGCCACGACATGCCGCCCCGACAGGAACCGACGGCCGCGCAGGTGTGCCGCGGCGGGCTCAGGGCGGACGCGCGGAGCTGGCCGGCCGTCCTCACCGGTCCCGCCGACGGGGCCCGGTGAGGCGTCTCGCCGACCGCTCCACCCGGCCCCGTCGCGTACTCAGTCCTGGCGGAACGACTGGCGCACCACCCCGCCGACCAGCGCACACCACGTGCTGGTGCTGACCTTCCCGTTGTCCGGCAACCCGTGCAACCGCTGGATGTCCTGGACGGCCAGTTTCGTCGCGTGGTCGTACTCGCCGGTGACGGCGACGTCGGCGTAGCCCTTCCAGTTGAGGATGAACTGCACCGCCTGGACCGGCAGGCCGGTGGCGTCCTTCTCCAGCTCCGGCGCCAGGGTCTCCCAGGTGGGGCCGGTGATGGTGGCGTCGATGTCGACCGGGATGCCGTTGCGGGCCTGCCAGTCCTGCACGGCCGCCACGGTGGCGGCGTCGAAGGCGCTGTTCGGCGTGACGGCGTAGCCGCGGTACGCCAACAGGTACTGCGCGACCCGGACGGACGGGGAGCCGACGAAGCGCCACAGGTCGGGCCAGCGGCGGGCCGGCACGTCGGCGAGGTCGGTGCCGAGCTTCTCGAACACCCGGCGGCGCACGTCGGGGAAGAGCCGGTAGAACGTCGCGCCGGGGCAGAGGGTGGTGCGGAAGTCCCAGTGGCCGAAGATGTCGTGGGCGTGCAGGCCGTACTGGCGGCAGATGGTCGTGCAGAGCTTCACCAGCGAGTCGAGCAGCTCGTCCGGCGGGGTGTCGGTGACGTAGGTGCCCTCGTTCTCGATGCCGATCGACCGGCCGTTCTCGCCGGGGCAGTGCGCGGAGACCATCTGCCGGTCGCCGGCCTGGAGCCGCTCCAGGCTGCCGTGCCGTCCCTCCATCACGTAGCCGCCGCGGCTGATGGTGAAGTGCTGGCCGGTGTCGGACCAGCGGTTGCCGTCCATGTGCAGGTTCTGGCAGTCCCGGGCCAGCTTGATCGCCTGCGCCTCGGAGTAGTCCGTGACGTTGGGGAACGCCATGTGGTGCACGATGATCTTGTTGGTGGGGATTGCGCTGATCACCAGCGGGTCGGCCGGCGGGCGGGCGCCCCACTCGTCGCAGCTGTAGATCCAGTCGAGGTCCGCGCCGGGATCGGCCTGCGCGGCGGCCGGAAAGGCCAGTTCGGACCCGACGACCGCGACGGCCGCCGCGCCCAGACCGGCCCGCAGCAGGGTACGACGGTCGAGTTCAGGGTGGTCGAAGTGCATGGCATCTCCTCGGCGGGCCGGCGGTGGCCCAGGGGGCAGCGATGAAAGAGAACTCCAAAGTGCGCGCGCGAAGTGGAGGATATTGCCATGAGCGGCCCGGGCGCTAGAGGACCGCGTCGATCCGATGTGCCCGGACGAGCGCTCCGGCAGCGTCAGCATCGGGCTCCAGGCCCGCTCGGCGGGCCCGGAGCGCGGCACGACGCCAGGTCAGGACGTCGGGGCCACTACCCGGCCCCCGTGCGGCATCCGCCAGCCCTCGGCCAGCCGGGACGGGTGCACGTTGCGCCCGCCGCCGAAGAACTCGCAGAACTTCATGATCAGCGGATCCCAGCCCAGCGGGTCCACGTACGACGTGCCCGGGATGACCAGGTCCTCCTCGACGTGCGCGCGCAGCACCTCCACCTGGAAGGCGGTCGCGTGCGACGGCGTCGGACCGAACGGGTACGAGGCGACCACCCGGCACTCCAACTGGATCGGGCACTGCGCCACCCGGGGCGGCGCGACCAGGTCCGACGGCTGGCGCGCCAGCCCGGCGAGGGCGAACTTGTCCGGCTCGTACCGGTAGCCCTGGGCGGCCTTCTGTTCCGGCACGGTCGGCCGGCCGGTGGTCAGTGCGATCCGGTCCACCGCGTCGACCATCGCCGAGGACGGCAGGTTCAGCACGCACTCGCCCTCGCGCCGCAGGTTGGCCGTCGTCTGGCCGCTGTCGCCCAGGCCGAGCATGGCCGACCGGCCCAACCACCACGCCGACGACATCGGCGCGAGGTTGGCGCTCCCGTCGGGGTTCCGGGAGCTGATCAACACCACCGGGGTGCCGAAGTAGAGCACCTTCAGATCGGCTACGACGTGCATGGTCCTGCCCTTCGCGAACGCTCACGGCCGGGTGCGGTCCATCCGGCCGTACCCGACTCTGCGCGCGGGCGGCGCCGATCGCTGGCGGTGATCGGACGTGGCGTTGCGGTGGGCGGCACCGGCGCGATGTGCCCGAGGTCGCCCGCCGCCCGGAAGGCCGTCGGGGAGGAAGCCGCGGCGCGGGCCCGGCGGCGTCAGCCGGCCGTGGCGAAGCGGTCGAGGGCGCGCACGACGTGGCCCCGGGTCTCGTCGGTGCCGAAGTGCCCCGCCTGCTCGACGACGATCAGCTCGGAGTCCGGCCAGGCGCGGTGCAGCTGCCAGGCGGTGTCCAGCGGGCTGCTCAGGTCGAGCCGCCCGTGGATCAGCACCCCGGGGATGCCGGCGAGCCGGTGCGCGTCGCGCAGCAGGACGCCCTCCTCCAGCCAGGCGCCGTGGGCGAAGTAGTGCGAGCAGATCCGGACCATGGCCGTCCGGGCCGTCGAGGGGCGGTCGCTGTACGGGTTGGTGACGGCCTCTCCGGAGACGACCGCGTCCTCCCAGGCGCACCAGTCGACCGTGGCCCGCTCGCGTACCGCCGGGTCCGGGTCGGCCATCAGCCGGGCGTACGCGCCGACGACGTCGCCCTCGCGTGCTGTGCCGGGCGCGCCGGCGAGGAAACGGTCCCACTGCTGGGGGAAGAACCGGCCGACGCCCCGGTAGAGCCAGTCGATCTCCGAGCGGCGGGTGCTGGTGACCGCGTTGATGACGATCTCGGACACCCGCTCGGGGTGCCGCTGCGCGTACGCCAGGATGAGGGTCGAGCCCCACGACCCGCCGTGCAGCAGCCAGCGCCGCACGCCCAGATGCTCGCGCAGGCGTTCCATGTCGGCGACCAGGTGGTGGGTGGTGTTGTGCCGCAGGTCGGTGGCCGGGTCGCTGGCGTGCGGGGTGCTACGCCCGCAGCCGCGCTGGTCGAACAGCACGATCCGGTACCGCGCCGGGTCGAAGAACCGGCGAACCCCGGTGCCGCAGCCCGAGCCCGGTCCACCGTGCACGACGAGTGCGGGCTTGCCGTCGGGATTGCCGCAGACCTCCCAGTACACGACGTTGCCGTCGCCGACGTCGAGCATGCCGTGGTCGTACGGCTCGATCGGCGGATAGCGCGCGTCCATGTGTGGCCTCCCCGGGGACTAGATGCAACAGCGCTGTTACATTAGCCCACATGCCCGCCCGTCCACCCGGCCCCGAACTCCTCGGCACCAGGCTGCGCCATCTGCTCGACCTGCTCGACGGCGAGGTCGCCGCCGTCTACGCCGACCTCGGGCTGCCCGGGTTCCGGCCGCGGTTCACCCCGGTGATCCGGACGTTGGCGGCGCACGGCCCGGCGTCGATCCGCGCGCTGGCCGAGGCGACCGGGGTGACCCACTCCGCCGCCAGCCAGACCGTCGCGCAGCTGGTGAAGGCGGGCCTGGTCACGCTCAGCCCCGGCGCGGACGCCCGGCAGCGCATCGCCCACCTCACCCCGAGGGCCGAGTCGCTGCTGCCGGTGCTGAACGCCGAATCGGCGGCCACCACGGCCGCCGCCCGCCGGTTCGAGGCGGAGCTGTCGTACCCGTTGAGCCGGCTCGTCGACGAGGCGCTGGCCGCCCTCGGCCGCAGGTCGATGCGGCAGCGGATCGCCGACGTCGCGCCCGACCTCGTACCGTGGGAAAGCCCGTCCGGCGACTAGCTCATCGTCCGCCGGTCACTGACCCGGGGGCGTGTACGTGGTCTTCATCCGGGTCACCTCGTCGACCTCGGCGGGAGTCAGCACCGGGGTGATCTGGACGCTCAGGCCGCCCGTCGCGCCGATGGCGATCGCCAGCCCGGCCACCGTCTTGTGGTCCGGCAGCTCACACAACACGTAGGTGTCGTCCTCGGCGAACGCGAAGTGCATCGACTCCATCCGCCCGCCGGCCTCCTCGATCATCTTTCGGACCACCTCGGCGCGCTTGGTGCCACCGTCGTCGACCAGCCCCTTGAGCCCCGCGGCGGAGTAGGTCGACTTCAACAGGAACTTCGCCACCTCGGCACCAACTCCCAGATGTCCTGGCGGTCGCTCGACGGCCACCAGCCTGTAGCTGCCCTTCCGCCCTCACGCTAGTGCCCGTCCCCGCAGCCCAGCGCCCGTTCCGCCGATCGATGCCGCGGGCGGCCCCCACCCGGGCCGCACCCGCCACCGCGCGGGTACGGCCCGCCGGGTGCTTGAAGGCCGTGGCGCAGGACTGGTGCCCGCCGAATCGGGTATGCGCGGCGCCGGAGGCGGGCGCCTCCGGGATCGAGGGGGTCATGGGAGCCGCCGCCGGGTTCGTCACTCTGGTCGTCGTCGTCGCGCTCGTCGTGCTGCTGCTCGCGCTCAGCGTACGGATGGTGCAGCAGTACCAGCGCGGTGTCGTCTTCCGCTTCGGCCGGGTGCTGGACCGTATCCGGCAGCCCGGTCTCCACCTGATCATCCCGGTCGCCGACCGGATGGTCCGGGTCAGCATGCAGACCACGGTGATCGGGGTGCCCGCGCAGGGCGTCATCACCCGCGACAACGTCACCCTCACGGTCGACGCGGTCGTCTACTACCGGGTGGTCGACCCGGTGAAGGTGCTGGTCAACGTGCGGGACTACCCATCGGCGGTGCTCCAGGTGGCCCAGACCGCGCTGCGGTCGGTGATCGGCAAGGCCGACCTCGACACCCTGCTGCGGGACCGGGACCGGATCAACGCCGAGTTGAAGGCGGTCATCGACGCGCCGACCGAGAAGCCGTGGGGGCTGCTCATCGAACGGGTCGAGGTCAAGGACGTCTCCCTGCCGGAGGGGATGAAGCGGTCCATGTCGCGGCAGGCCGAGGCGGAACGCGAACGCCGCGCCCGGGTGATCGCCGCCGACGGCGAGTTCCAGGCGTCCCGCCGGCTCGCCGACGCCTCCCGCGCGATGGCCGACACGCCGGGCGCCTACCAGCTGCGGCTGTTGCAGACCGTGGTGGACGTGGCGGCCGAGAAGAACAGCACCCTGGTCATGCCGTTCCCGGTGGAACTGCTCCGGTTCTTCGACCTGATGGGCGGTGGCCCGGCGAGGCAGGCGGGTCCGGAGGCGGTGCCGAGCGTCCCCGGCGACGGCCACCGGGAGAGCCACCGCTGAACGGCCCGCGTCAAGTCCTCTGACCGAAACCCATCCATCATCACGGACGTCCGGACGCGGCGGAGCAACCGTTGCGCCGATGGATTCGTCGCCTCCCGTGACGACAATGATCAGCGTGGCCCTGACCCGTGACCGCTCCCCGCAGGCCGGGGAGGCCGCCGCGTGAGCGCGGACTGGCAGCTGTCCGGCTACACGCCGGTACGGCAGCTCGGCGCCGGCGCGTCCGGCCGCGTCCTGCTGGCCACCCACGACGCCAGCGGCACCCCCGTCGCGATCAAGTACCTGACCCGGGCGGTGGACGACGACCCGACCCGCACCGCGTTCCGCGACGAGGCCCAGCTGCTCGTCGAGGTGGACGACCCGCACATCTCCCGGCTCTACGAGTACGTGGAGTCCCCGCACGGCGCCGCCATCGTGATGGAGCTGGTCAACGGGGTGTCCCTGCGGCAGATGCTGCGCGCCCACGGCCCCACCGAGCCCGAGGCGGCCCTCTGCGTGCTCAAGGGCTCCCTCGCCGGGCTGGCCGCCGCGCACGCCCGGGGCGTCGTGCACCGCGACTACAAGCCCGAGAACGTGCTGGTCGACACCCGCGGGCAGAGCAAACTGGCCGACTTCGGCATCGCCGTACCGGTCGGCCGGGACGGCGGCGGCTCGGTCAGCGGCACCCCCCGCTACATGGCCCCGGAACAGTGGACCGGGGCGCCGGCCAGCCCGGCGTGCGACATCTACGCCGCCACCGCCACCTTCTACGAGTGCCTCACCGGCCGCCCCCCGTACGACGGGCGGGACCTGATCACCCTGCGGACCCAGCACGCGCAGGCGCCGATCCCCACCGAGGCGGCCCCGCCACCCGTGCACGACCTGCTCCGCCACGGCATGGCCAAGCAGCCTGCCGACCGGCCGCAGCCGGCGGAGGTCTTCCTCGCCGAGCTGGAACGCACCGCCGCGGCCGCCTACGGCGCGGACTGGGAGGAGCGGGGCCTGGCCGAGCTGGCCCGCCGGGCCGCGCTGCTCGCCGCGCTCTTCCCGTTCCCCGACGGCACCTCCGGCGCCACCAGCCTGGCCAGCACCACGTTCGGCGAGACGGGGCCGGCCGCCCGGCGCGGGACCGGCCGGGCCGTGCTGCTCGGGGCCGGCCTCGTCGCCGCCCTGCTGCTCGGCGGCGCCGGCCTGAGCTACGCCGCCCGGCACGCGCCGGCGCTGACCCTCGCCGACGGCCCGGCCGCGCCGCGCGCCTCCGCCCTCACCTCGCTCGGCCCCAGCCCATTGGCCGCCGCGCCCGCCATCGACGCGGTGTCGCCCAGCCCGACCCCGACGGCCTCGGTGTCGGCCACCGGCACGGCGTCGCCGACCCGGTCGGCTACCGCGACGCCCACCCGGTCCCGCAGCGCGAGCCCGACGCCCAGCTCGCCGCCGCCACCGGACGGCACGGCACCGGTCGTCGGGAAGCTCGACGCCAGCCCCACCTCCCTCGAACCTGGAGGGTGTCCCTACGGCAACCGGTCGAGCACGGTCACCGCGACCGCCAGCGACGACCGGACCAGCGCCGAGGACCTGCGGGTGAGCTTCCGCTACACCCTGGGCGGCGTCACCCGCGCCATCGGCATGACCCACGTCGGGCGGGGCGTCTACCGCGGCACCCTCGGTGACCTGCCGACGCCGAAGTCCAGCACCCGGATCCCGATCCAGGTGGTCGCCGTCGATGTCGCCGGCAACGCCGCCGACCCGGCTGGGCCGGTGTACGTGTCGCTCTCCTCGTACTGCACCCCCGGTTAGGAGCCGGCCGGTGCGACAGTTCCCGACGAAAGGTGACCTCCGATGACCAGGCCGGGGGAGCGGGGCGCGACGCCGCCCGGCGACGACGAGCCCACCGTCCACCTGGCCGGGACCGGGCGTCCCGGCCCGGCCGACCGGACCGTCGACCTGGACGGCACCGTGAATCTCGACCGGACCGTGAACCTCGACCGGACCGTGAATCTGGACCGGACGGTGAACCTGGACGCGACCGTGAGCCTGGACCGGACGGTGAACCTCGACGGGACGGTGAGCCTGGACCGGACGGTGCAGCTCGGGGCCGGCGACGAGACGGTCCACCTCGGGTCGGTGGACCGGACTGTGCACCTGGGCGGCGGGGGCCACGGCAGCCCGCCCGATGTCACGGACGAGACCGTCCACCTGGGAGCCACCGACCGGACCCTGCACCTCGGCGCCGCGGACGCGACCGTGCACCTCGGCGCCGCCGAGCGGACCGCACTCCTCGGCGCGACCGGGCCGGCGGTGGACGCCGGCGCGCTGGACTCGACCGGGCGGCTCGGCGCGACCGGGGCCGCCCTCGCCACCACCACCCCCACCGGCGGCATGGTGGCCACGGGTCGGGGCGTACCCCCGCCGGCCGGACCGACCGGGGCGGGCGGCGAGGTGCGGTTCGGGCCCGGGGTGCCCACGACGCCGCCCGCCGCTCCGGCCTGGCCGACGGCGTCCCCGCCGCGCCGCCGACGGCCCCTCTGGCGGCGGGTGGTGGCGGCGCTTTCCGGCCTGCTCACCGTGGTGCTGGTCGCCGTCGTGGGCTTCTACCTGTGGCAGCGGCTCGACCCGTTGGAGATCGGGGAGGTGACCGTGGCGGTGCCACAACCCGCCGGGGACCGGTGCGACGTCACCGTCGACGTGGTCGCCACCGTCCGGACCAACGGCCGCAGCGGCGTGCTCGAGTACCAGTGGCTGCGCTCCGGTTCCCCGCCCGGCGCCCTGCTCAGCGAGCGGGTCGGTTGGGGCCAGCGCACCGTCACGCTGTCGTTGAAGTGGGCGTTCAACGGGGTCGGCAGCACCACCGAGACGGCCACCGTCAACATCGTCTCCCCGTCGCCGCACCAGGCCCGCGCGGAGGTGAGCTACGCCTGCCGCGGTGCGTGAACGTTTCCCCGCGGGCGGGTTCGGGTAGGTCGGGGCCGACGACCTGACGTTCCGTGTGGAGGGCAGCTATGAAAGACAACTTCGGCGACGCGGTGGGTGACGCCCTCCGCGCAGTGATGCTCTTCCTGCCCAAGGCGGTCGCCTTCGTGGCGATCCTCGTGGTGGGCTGGCTGATCGCCAAGGCCGTACTGAAGATCGTGGACAAGGTCCTGGAGCGGGTGCACTTCGACAAGGCCGTCGAGCGGGGTGGCATCAAGACCGCGCTCGCCCGGTCCAAGTACGACGCCAGTGACATCGTCGCCAAGCTGGCCTACTACGGGATCCTGCTGGTGACCCTGCAACTGGCCTTCGGCATCTGGGGTCCCAACCCGATCTCCGACCTGATCGCCGGGGTCATCGCCTGGCTGCCGCGCGCCTTCGTCGCGATCGTCATCGTGGTGGTCGCCGCGGCCATCGCCAACGCCGTCAAGGACATCATCAGCAGCGCCCTCGGCGGCCTGTCCTACGGCCGGGTGCTGGCCAACATCGCCTCGGTGTTCATCCTGGGCCTGGGCATCATCGCCGCGCTCAACCAGATCGGCGTCGCCACCGCCGTCACCACCCCGGTGCTGATCGCCGTCCTCGCCACCGTCGGCGGCATCCTGGTCGTCGGGGTCGGCGGCGGCCTGGTCCGGCCGATGCAGAGTCGCTGGGAGTCCTGGCTCAGCCGCGCCGAGGAGGAGTCGCGGCTCATCGCCACGCACGCCCGGGCGTACCAGGCCGGCAGGCGGGACGTGCAGGACCACCTCGCCACGCCGGTCACCCCGTACGGCGAGTCGGAGCAGACGCAGGTGGTGCACCGGGACGACGACGCCGACCGGACCCAGGTGGTGCCGCCCCGGCAGGCGACGGCCACCCACGACCGGCCGGCGCCGGCCGACAGCGAGGCCACCATGGTCATCCCGCCGGTCGACGGCGGCCCGACGCGCCGCTGACCGCACGACCACCGACCGGGGTGGGGCCCGCACTGGGTCCCACCCCGGTTCGTGTCCGCCCCGCCGGGAAACGGGATCGCCAGGCCCACCGAGGGCCGCTAGCATCGGCCCATGACCTGGCGATGTTGATCCGTAACTGAGGGCCGCAACCGCGGACCGCCCCGGACGCCGCACGTCCCGCGTCCGTCCGGTCCCGTGGAAAGGCCCTCATGATCGTCACCACCGCAGCACCGCCCGGCGTCCGTCGCCTGGCGGCCACCCTCTACGGGTACGCGTTCCTCCAGGATTTCGTCCTGCTCTACCCGGTGTACGCGCTGCTGTTCAGCGACACCGGCCTGTCGATCGGCGAGATATCCTCGCTCTTCGTCGTCTGGTCGGCGACCAGCATCCTGCTCGAGGTGCCCTCCGGCGCCTGGGCCGACGCGGTCTCCCGCCGGCTGCTGCTCTGCCTCGCGCCGCTGCTCGCCGGCGCCGGCTACGCCCTGTGGGTGCTGACCCCGTCGTACCCGGCGTTCGCCCTCGGCTTCGTCCTCTGGGGAGCCGGCGGCGCGCTCGGCTCCGGCGCCCTGGAGGCGCTGGTCTTCACCGAGCTCGACCGGCTCGGCGCCGCCGGTTGCTACGCCCGCACCATGGGGCGGGCGCGCACCGCGGCGGTGCTCGGCGTGCTCGCCTCGATGGGCCTGGCCGGCCCGGTGCTCGCCGTCGGCGGCTACCCGGCCGTCGGCGCGGCCAGCGTGCTGGCCACCCTCCTCGCCGCCGCCGTCGCCACCCGCTTCCCCGAACACCGTCCGGCCCGAGCGGTCGCACCGGAGCCGGCGGAGGCGGGCGACGACCTGGGCTGGGCGGCGACCCTGCGCGCCGGCCTCGCCGAGGCCCGGGCCGATCCACGGGTACGCGGGGCGCTGCTGCTGGTCCCGGCGGTGGCCGCCGGGTGGGGCGCCCTCGACGAGTACACGCCGCTGCTGGCCCGGGACACCGGCGTCGCCGAGCCGACCGTGCCGCTGCTGCTCCTGCTCGTGTGGGCCGGGGTGACCGTGGGCGGCCTGCTCGCGGCGCCGGCCGAACGGCTGGGCACCCGGGGCTACGCCGCGCTGCTGACCGTGGCCGCCGTCGCGCTCGCCGCCGGGGCGGGACTGCGCCACCCGGCGGCGTTCGTGCTGGTCGGTGTCGCGTTCTGCGCCTTCCAACTGGCCACGGTGCTGGCCGACGCCCGGCTCCAGGCGCGGATCACCGGGCCGGGACGGGCCACCGTCACCTCGGTCGCCGGCATGGCCACCGACCTGACGGTCATCGCCGTCTACGGCGGGTACGCCCTGGTCGCCGCAGTGGGCGGCAACCGGGCCGCCTTCGTGCTGGCGGCTGTGCCGTACCTGCTGCTGGCGGTCGTGCTGCTGGCCGGGCGCGACGGTCGCCGTGGCGGTCCGCGGCGGGAGCCGGTGGCCGGCCGCAGCGGCGGGCCGGCGTGAACCGCGCCTGCACCGTCAGCCGCGCCGGTGGCTTGGCGGGCGCCTTCGGCCGGGCGGGAAAGCGGGCGGGGTGCACGGCCCGGCGGGCGGCTCGTGTCGGTCCCGACGGTTAGCGTGGCCGGATGAGCGGTGTGAGCTACGACCGTTGGTGCGCCGAGATCGTGCAGCAGAGCGACCTGCTCCGGTCGCATCTCGACGGTGCCGACCTGACCGTCGCCGTCCCGTCCTGCCCGGGGTGGAACGTGGGCCAGCTAATGCGGCACCTCGGTGGCGGGCAGCGGTGGGCCGCGGAGATCGTCCGTACCCGGCCGTCGACGCCACCGTCGGACACCCACTTCCGTGACCTGTCGCCGTACGCCGACGAGGACCCGGCGGTGGTCGGGCCGTGGCTGGTCGAGGGCGCCGCCGAGCTGGCCGGGGTGCTGCGCGACGCCGGCCCGGCCGCGCGGGTGTGGACCCCGCTCGGGCAGGGCAGCCCGGCGTTCTTCGCGCGCCGGTTCGCCCACGAGACGCTCGTGCACCGGGCCGACGCCGCGCTCGCCCTCGGCGTCGACGTGGCCGTCCAGCCGGAGGTCGCCGTCGACGCCCTCGACGAGTGGATGGAGCTGGGCGCGCTGCCGCAGATGTTCGACTTCCACCCGCACCGCCGGGAGCTGCTCGGCCCGGGCCGGACGCTGCACCTGCACGCCACCGACACGCCCGCCGAGCTGGGCGCCGAGTGGGTGGTGGACCTCACCGGCGACCTGATCGCCTGGCGGCGGGCGCACGAGAAGGCCGCCGTGGCCGTACGCGGGCCGCTGACCAACCTGCTGTTGCTGGTCTACGGCCGGCTCTCCGTCGAGACGGCGGGCGTCGAGGTGCTCGGGGACGCGAAGCTGCTCGACCTCTGGCTGGAGCGGGTCGCCTTCGGCTGACCGCCGGGCCCGGTGACGTGGACGACCGCCACCGGGCCGGCGGTCAGCCCGGCAGGTGCGCGGAGGTGGCGGTGCTCAGCGCCCCGCCTCGCCGGATTCCAACAACTGCTTGAGCGTGGCCAGCCGGTCCCGCCAGTACGCCTTGAGCGCGGCCGCCTGCTCGGCATCGGTGAGCTTCTCGTGCACCACGGTCACCGTGGCCTTGCTGTCGCCCTTGGGTGCGAAGCCGACCACGATCCGGGTCGGGCCGCCCGCCCAGTCGGCGCGGAAGCTCTTCGGCCGGGTCGCCGTGCGTACCCGGATCGCCACGTCGGGCAGCCACCGCCGGCGCAGTTCGTCGTCGCTGAACGCCTCGAACAGCCGGTCCACCGGCACGGCGACCGTACGGCTGCCGCCCGCCTCCCAGCCGCCGCCGCGCCGCTGCCCGGGGGCGCGCAGGCCACGCGCCTGCTCGTAGCCGACCGTCACGGTCTGCGCCCACCAGCCCGGCACCTCGTGGGCGGTGACCAGCCAACGAGCCGTCTCGGTGTGCGTACGCTGCACCGCGCCCCACTCGTCCAGCAGGGCGAACCACTCGTCCCAGCCGCGGCCGGTGCGCTCACGGAGCAACGCGTCGGAGATCCGGTCGGCCTGCGCCGCCCCCGATCCGGGGGCCGGGGGAGTGGCTTCGGCGGGCGCCGTGGTCGGCGGTTCAGCCGCAACGGCGCCGGGCAGCAGGTGCCGGCGGGCCGCCGTGTAGCTCTCGCCCGTCTTGTCCATCCGGGTGCGGACCCGGGACTTGAAGGATTTCTGGCGCGTCATCACATGCTCCCTGTCGACGGCGCGGTCGTGGGGACTCACGCTCCCGTCGACCCGCCGTTGCCTGGGCATGTGGCACGGCGCCCCGAAGACTCGAGGTCTCCTTTGCCTCCGCGACGCCGGCGGCGTGAGCACCGGTAAGGAGGTGAGGCGCGGGACGGCGCCGACGCCATGGTAACCCGCCGCCGCCACGGCCGGCGAGCAGGTCGCGCCGGCTCAGTCCGGCAGGGCGTCGAGGTAGACCCAGTGCCCGTCCTCCCGGACGAAGCGGCTGCGCTCGTGCAGCGTCCCCGGCCGGCCGGCCTCGCGGTAGTGGGCGCGGAACTCGACCGTGCCGGTGCTGTCGAACAGGCCACCCCGATCGGTGTCGACGATCTCCAGGCGGGTCCACTGCTCGCCCGGGTCCAGCCGCAGCCGCGCCGGCCGGGTGGAGGAGTGCCAGCTGCGCAGCAGGTACCCGGCGTCACCGACGGCGAAGGCGCTGAACCGGGAGCGCATCAGCGCCTCGGCCGTCCCGGCCGTGCCCTCGCCGCGGTGCACCGGGCCGCAGCAGTCGGCGTACGGCAGGCCGGAGCCACACGGGCACGGCCGGTCCTGGTCGTCGGCCGCGCTCCGGCGGGCCCCACGTTTCGCCACGGCACCCATCCTGCCGCACCGGTCGGGTGCGGAGAGCGGCAGCCGGGGCACGCGGTCGTCCCGCCCGGTGACCTTCCCGAGACGACGAAAGGGCCGGCCCCGGGTGGGGCCGGCCCTTGTCGGTGGTGGGTCAGGCGGTGGCGGAGTAGCCGCGGGTGGCGATCCAGTCGGCGAGGTTGTCGACGC
>NZ_JBAKHT010000030.1:0-64135 GCF_036906755.1 Micromonospora sp. CPCC 206171
GCGTCGACAACCTCGCCGACTGGATCGCCACCCGCGGCTACTCCGCCACCGCCTGACCCACCAACGACAAGGGCCGGCCCCACCCGGGGCCGGCCCTTTCGTCGTCTCTGGTGGTGGCGGGTCAGCCGTCGCGGCCGGCCCGGACCGGCTCGGCCGGCTCCGACGTGGGCTCCTGGCCCAGGTGCCGGGCCCGGCGCCGCAGCCACCAGGTGCTGCCCAGTCCGGCGAGCACCGCGAGGACCAGGCCCGCCCAGGAGATGTCCTTGAGCCAGTGCTCGGCGGCCCGGCCGACGGAGTAGAGCAGGTAGGTCGTGCCGAAGGCCCAGACCAGGCCGCCGGCCGCGTTGGCGACCAGGAACCGGCGGTACGGCACGTGCAGCGCGCCCGCGAGGGGCCCGGCCAGGATGCGCAGCAGCGCGACGAACCGGCCGAAGAAGACCGCCCACACGCCGTGCCGGGCGAAGCTCTGCTCGGCTCGGGCGAGTTGCGCGGGGCCGAGGTGTCGGGGGAAGCGCCGCCCCAACCGGGCCAGCAGCGGACGGCCGCCGCGCCGGCCCACCGCGTACCCGATGGAGTCGCCGAGGATGGCGCCGAACGCCGCGGCGCAGGCCACCCACTCCGGCTCGACCACCCCCGCGGCGGCCAGCAGGGCGGAGCTGACCAGCACGATCTCGCCGGGGAGCGGGACACCCATGCTCTCGACACCGATCACCCCGGCGACGATCAGATAGACCGCGACCGGGGGCAGCGCGGAGAGCCAGTGCTGTACGTCGACCACCCGCCACCCCTTCCGATCCGACCCCGAACCCTACCCCCGCCGCCGAAGCCGGGTGGGGTGCTCGGCAGTTCGGCCGTCCCGCTCACCCCCGTCGGAGCGGGGCGGCCGGCGCGGAGCGGCGGCGTCTCAGCCGGTGATCGGGGCGACGAACTCCAGCCGGTTGCCGTGCGGGTCCTCGGTGTGGAACCGCCGCATGCCGGGCAACTCGTCGTCACCCCAGGTGACCGGGTGCCCGGCGGCGGCCAGCCGGGCGGCGAGGTCGTCCAGGTCGGGGCGGAGCAGGGCCGGGTGCGCCTTGCGGGCGGGGCGGAAGCCGTCCTCGACGCCCAGGTGCAGCTCCGCGCCGTACCCGGTGAACCAGCAACCACCGCGGGCGGCGAGGGCCGGCGGTTTGGGCTTTTCGACCAGGCCGAGCAGGCCGGCGTAGAAGGCCCGGGAGGCCTCCTCGGAGCCGCGTGGGCAGGCGAGCAGGACGTGATGGATCATGGTGGCACCTCCTCGTCCCGAACCCTGGCACGAGGTTGCGCGAATAGCAAGACGGACGTACGGTTTTGTTGACGACGACAATCGGCGGTAAGTGTCACCTAACCTGGGCGGCGCTCCGACCGGTGCGACAGACTGCTCAGGACTACTCACGGTCGCTGGTGTGAAGGAGTACGACGTGGCGAGCCTCGACACCTTCGGTGCGAAGACCCAGCTACGCGTCGGAGACGCGAGCTACGAGATTTTCAGGATTGACAAGGTGGAGGGCCACGACCGGCTGCCCTACAGCTTGAAGGTCCTGCTGGAGAACCTGCTGCGGACCGAGGACGGCGCGAACATCACCGCCGACCACATCCGCCAGCTCGGCGGCTGGGACCCGACCGCCGACCCCAGCGTGGAGATCCAGTTCACCCCGGCGCGGGTGCTCATGCAGGACTTCACCGGCGTGCCCTGCGTCGTGGACCTGGCCACCATGCGGGAGGCCGTCCGCGACCTCGGCGGCGACGCCACCAAGGTCAACCCGCTCGCTCCGGCCGAGCTGGTCATCGACCACTCCGTCATCGCCGACCTGTTCGGCCGCGAGGACGCCTTCGCGCGCAACGTCGAGCTGGAGTACGAGCGCAACAAGGAGCGCTACCAGTTCCTGCGCTGGGGCCAGACCGCGTTCAACGAGTTCAAGGTCGTCCCGCCGGGCACCGGCATCGTGCACCAGGTCAACATCGAGTACCTGGCCCGCACGGTCATGGAGCGCAACGGCCAGGCGTACCCGGACACCGTGGTCGGCACCGACTCGCACACCACGATGGTCAACGGCCTGGGCGTGCTGGGCTGGGGCGTCGGCGGCATCGAGGCCGAGGCCGCGATGCTCGGCCAGCCGGTCAGCATGCTGATCCCCCGGGTCGTCGGCTTCAAGCTGCACGGTGAGATGCCGGCCGGCACCACCGCCACCGACCTGGTGCTGACCATCACCGAGATGCTGCGCAAGCACGGCGTGGTCGGCAAGTTCGTCGAGTTCTACGGCCCCGGCGTCAGCGCCGTGCCGCTGGCCAACCGGGCCACCATCGGCAACATGTCCCCGGAGTACGGCTCCACCGTGGCGATCTTCCCGATCGACGCCGAGACCGTCCGCTACCTGGAGCTGACCGGCCGCGACCCGCAGCAGGTCGCGCTCGTCGAGGCGTACGCCAAGGAGCAGGGCCTCTGGCACGACCCGGAGCGCGAGCCGGAGTACTCCGAGCGGCTGGAGCTCGACCTGGGCACCATCGAGCCGTCGCTGGCCGGGCCGAAGCGCCCGCAGGACCGGGTGCCGCTGGGCAGCGCCAAGACGCTGTTCCGCTCCGCGCTGACCGACTACGTCGCCGACGACTCCGCCGGTGAGCGTGACCTCAAGCCGGGCGTCGCCCGCGAGCAGCTGCCGCGCGGCGCCAACGGCCCGGCCGACGAGGCCAGCGCCGAGTCCTTCCCGGCCAGCGACCCGCCGGCCAACGAGTTCAGCGACCCGGCCGACGAGCCGCGCGACCTGGAGACCGCCGCGGCCGGCGCCGGCGGGCGCGCCACCAACCCGGTCCGGGTGACCAGCCCCGACGGCGTCGAGTACGAGCTGGACCACGGCGCCGTGGTGATCGCCGCCATCACCTCCTGCACCAACACCTCCAACCCGCAGGTGATGATCGGCGCCGCGCTGCTCGCCCGCAACGCGGTCGACAAGGGCCTCACCCGCAAGCCGTGGGTGAAGACCACCCTGGCGCCGGGCTCCAAGGTCGTCATGGACTACTACGACCGCGCCGGCCTCACGCCCTACCTGGACAAGCTCGGCTTCAACCTGGTCGGCTACGGCTGCACCACCTGCATCGGCAACTCCGGCCCGCTGCCGGAGGAGGTCTCCGCCGCGGTCAACGAGGGCGACCTCGCCGTCGTCTCGGTGCTCTCCGGCAACCGGAACTTCGAGGGCCGGATCAACCCGGACGTCAAGATGAACTACCTGGCGTCCCCGCCGCTGGTGGTCGCGTACGCGCTCGCCGGCACGATGGACATCGACCTGGCCAACGAGCCGCTCGGCGAGGACACCGAGGGCAACCCGGTCTTCCTGCGCGACATCTGGCCGAACAGCACCGAGATCCAGGACGTCATCGCCCAGGCGATCGGCGCCACCGGCTTCAGCGCCGCGTACGCCGACGTCTTCGCCGGCGACGAGCGCTGGCAGTCGCTGCCCACCCCGACCGGCGACACCTTCGCCTGGGCGGACGACTCCACCTACGTCCGCAAGCCCCCGTACTTCGAGGGCATGCGGCAGGAGCCGAGCTCGGTCACCGACATCGCCGACGCGCGGGTGCTGGCCAAGCTGGGTGACTCGGTGACCACCGACCACATCTCCCCGGCCGGCTCGATCAAGGCCGACTCCCCCGCCGGTAAGTACCTCGCCGAGCACGGCGTGCCGCGCCACGAGTTCAACTCGTACGGCTCGCGGCGAGGCAACCACGAGGTGATGATCCGGGGCACCTTCGCCAACATCCGGCTGCGCAACCAACTGGTCCCGGGCGTCGAGGGCGGCTTCACGGTCAACCACCTGACCGGCGAGCAGAGCTCGATCTACGACGCCTCGATGGCGTACCAGGAGGCGGGCGTCCCGCTGGTCATCCTGGCCGGCAAGGAGTACGGCTCCGGCTCGTCGCGCGACTGGGCGGCCAAGGGCACCATGCTGCTCGGCGTCAAGGCGGTCATCGCCGAGTCGTACGAGCGGATCCACCGCTCCAACCTGATCGGCATGGGCGTGCTGCCGCTGCAGTTCCCGGTGGACACCACCTCGGAGTCGCTCGGCCTCACCGGCACGGAGACCTTCTCCATCACCGGCGTGACCGCGCTCAACGACGGCGACACCCCGCGCACGGTGCAGGTCACCACCGACACCGGCGTGGAGTTCGACGCCGTGGTCCGGATCGACACCCCGGGCGAGGCGGACTACTACCGGCACGGCGGCATCCTGCAGTACGTGCTGCGCCGGATGATCGCGAGCTGACCTCGTACGGCCGAAGGGCCGCTCCCCGCACTCGCGGGGAGCGGCCCTTCGGCCATTTCCCGGTCGCGCGCGGCGGGCCTCGCTCCGTCGCGCGGTCCGAGCGCCGCGTGGCCGGTCGGCACCGGGCGGGACCGGTCGACGCGGGCCCAGCAGCCCGGCGCACCCCCTCGACCAGCACGAACAGCTCACGCTTGGCGGTCGCGAGACCCCGGGAATCGAGCTGGTAGCCCTCGATCCAGGTCCACCCGTGGGGCGGGTGCCGGTCGCCCATCTCGCGAATCACCCGGACGACGATCGGTGCCACGAACTGCGGAGAGGCAGCCCGAGACAGCACAACGACGTCACCGGCACCGAACCTCGGGCGCGGGCCGCTGCTCATCGCAGCCTCAGCGCGACGGCGCGGGCCTCCTCATCGGTGAGGGGCAGGAACCAGAGGAAGCGGCGGACGATGGCGATCGGGTCCGGGCCGCCGGGCCGGCCGCGAAGGTCGCGGATCGCCCGGCGGGTGATCCGGGAGAACTCGGGGATCAGGGTCGCCCGCCGGGACGCGTTCGTCGGAGTCGCGCGCAGCGTCGGGCAGGGCCAGTCCCGACCGCAGGCGTCGCACCTCCACCACGGGCCGCCTGCGGTGTGCGCGGCGACCGGGCCACTCCCGGTCCGCCAGCGCGATGCGGGCACGACGTTCGTCACCCCGCCGGGGCCACGGTACGCAGGGGTGGGCGGCCCGATCGGCCCAGGCACGGTCGGGCGGGCCGGTGGCGGGTGGTACCTCGGCTTCGGAACCGGCCGCGGCTTGTCCTCAGGCATCGTCTTTGCTCCTTCGGCATCGGCTAACCGGCAGCTTGCCGAGGGTCGTCAGACAATCACACAGCGTTCGCTAATCTTCTTTGGACGGTTGTTTTGTTCCTGAGAGGACAGGCATGAACCATGCGTTTGTCGCCGCGCTGGCCGAGGCGGGCCACACGGCCGAGAGCCTCGCGGACCGCCTGGGGGTGCATCCGAAGACCGTCGCCCGGTGGGCCAACCCGGGACACATCCCGCAGAGCCGGCACCGCGCCACGGTCGCGAGCATCCTCGGACAGCACCCCGACACGCTCTGGCCGGACGCGGCTCACCGGCGCGAGCCGGTGTGGTTCCGGCCCTGGGTCGACATCGAGCGGGACGCTGTCGCACTGCGCGCGTTCCAACTCGCCTGGGTGCCGGGGCTGCTTCAGACCGAGGCGTACGCGCGCGTGACGCTTGAGTGGGAGGCGTTGGCACCGACCAAGGTTGAAGAGTTGGTCGCGGCCCGGATAGCTCGACAGTCGATCCTGGTCCGTGAGTGCGGGCCCTTGTTCGTCGCGGTGTTGGACGAGGGTGTCATTCGTCGGCAGGTCGGCGGTCGGGATCTCATGGCCGCTCAGCTCGCACATCTCGTGAGCTGCGCCGAGCTACCGAACCTCCAGCTTCATGTGGTGCCCCGAGACACGGCCGCGTATCCCGGGCTGAACGGGCCATTCATGCTCGCCGAACTGCCGGACGGGACGCGGGTGGGGCACGTCGACAGTCAGGCGCGTGCGCAGATCATCGAGCAGGCATCCGAGATTGCTACGCTGGAGCGAAGGTGGGAACGCTTACGCGGCGAGGCTCTGCCCCGACAGCGATCCCTGGACCTCTTGAAAGAAGCAGCGGCATCATGGACCTGACTGGCGCACAGTGGCGCAAGAGCACGAAGAGCGGCAGCAACGGCGGCGACTGCGTCGAGGTCGCGGACAACCTCGCGGGCGTCGTGGGCGTACGCGACTCCAAGGACCCCGCCGGTCCGGCCCTCACCTTCGCACCGGCCGCCTGGCGACGGTTCGTGGAGACGGCCAAGCGCGGCTGATCCCCCGACTCCGAGAGGCCCCCGGCGTTCCGCCGGGGGCCTTCGACGTTCCCGGGCGCGCGCCCGCCGCGAAATGCGGCGTGTCGCCGTATCCGGGTAGCTGGACACCGCGACACGCCGCAACCGGTGTCGATCGCGCCGGTCAGTCCTCGCGGCGGCGGGCCTCCCGGGTCTTCATGGCGTGCTCCATGAGCGTGACCAGCACGTCCCGGCTGGACTCCCGCTGCCGGGCGTCGCAGAGCAGCACCGGCACGCCCGGGTCCAGGTTGAGCGCCGCCTGCACCTCGTCCAGCTGGTAGCGCCGGGCATCCTCGAAGCAGTTCACCGCCACCACGAACGGGGTGCCCCGCTCCTCGAAGTAGTCGATCGAGGGGAAGCAGTCGGCCAGCCGGCGGGTGTCCGCCAGCACCACCGCGCCGATCGCGCCGAGGGCCAGCTCGTCCCAGACGAACCAGAACCGGTCCTGGCCCGGGGTGCCGAAGAGGTAGAGCACCAGGTCGTCGCTGATGGTGATCCGACCGAAGTCCATCGCCACCGTGGTGGTGGTCTTGTCCTCCACGCCGGACAGGTCGTCGACCCCGATGCCCGTCTCGGTCAGCACCTCCTCGGTGCGCAGCGGCCTGGTCTCGCTCACCGAGCCGACCATGGTGGTCTTGCCCGCGCCGAAGCCGCCGGCGATCAGGATCTTGATCGCGGTGGGCAGCGGCGGCGCTCCCGCCGGCCGGTCAGAGTGCCCGTAGTCCATTGATCACCGCCTCGAAGACGCTCTCGTCAGGTAGGCCGGCGCTGCCGCGCGGCGGCCGCACCATCACCAGTTCGCGGGCCACCAGGTCGCCGAGGAGGACCCGGACGGTCCCCACCGGCAGGTCCAGATGGGCGGCGACCTCCGCCACGGACTGCATCCGCTGGCAGAGCGCGACGATCGCCAGGTGTTCCGGGCCCAGCCCGGACTCCGCGCCGGCATCCGCGCGGGTCGCCGTCACCAGGGAGATGAGGTCGAACGTGCCGGTGACCGGGCGGGCCCGGCCGCGGGTGACCGCGTACGGGCGGACCACCGGTCCGGCGTGGTCGTCCACCCACCTGTCCTCGGAACCGCCCTCGACCCTCATCGCCGCTACTTCCCGCCAGCCGGCTGGTCGAGCCCCCGGGTCGGCGACGCGACGAACTTGCCCACCCGGGTCACCAGCATCGCCATCTCGTAGGCGATCAGACCGACGTCGGCGTCCTCGGCGGCGAGCACCGCCAGGCAGGCGTTGCGCCCGGCCGCCGTCACGAACAGGAACGACGACTGCATCTCGATGATGGTCTGCTGGACCTGCCCGCCGCCGAACCGTTTGCCCGCGCCCCGGGCCAGGCTCTGGATCCCGGCCGCCATCGCCGCCAGGTGCTCACCGTCGTCCCGGCTCAGCCCCCGCGACGAGGCCATCAGCAGGCCGTCGGAGGAGAGCGCCACGGCGTGTTCGGCCTGCTTCACCCGACCGACCAGATCGTCCAGCAGCCACGTCAGGTCGGCACTCGAAGCCGTCTTCTGCCCCACTCGTCGTCCTCTTCTCCCCCGGCTGGTGTCGCCGTACGTCGGTATTGCCGTGCCCCGTCGCGCGGTCGCTTCTCCTCGCGCCGCCGTCAGGTCGCCTGACCGTCCCCGTTCTCCGGCCCGTTGCCGGACCGCGCCCCGGTGGCGGCGCCTCCCAGCAGGCGGGCGGCATCGGTCCGGCCACGCCGGGTGCCCGTCTGGTAGGAGCTCATCATCTTGCGCACCTGCTCCGGCAGGCGCGCCGCCTGCTCGTCGGGCTCGTCCTCGGCCGCCTGCTCAGCGCGCAGTTCCGGCACGATGTTGGCCTGCCGTACCCGCACCGGCAGGCCGGAATCCGTCACCCGGCCGTCCGTGCCGGCCGGCGTCCGGTCGTCCGTGCCGGCGGACGTCCGCTCGTCGGTGGCCGCGTCCGGCACGGCCGCGTCGACCGGCGTCGGGACCGTCGCGGGCCGCTGCGGCGCGGCGGGCCGGGCCACGGTGGTCGGCAGGCCGGTCGGCACGGTGGGGCCGGTCAGGGCACCCTGGCCGGGCCGGGTCCGCGACCGGGTGGGTAGCCCCGCCGCGGACGGCGGCGGCGCAGTCCCGGCCCGGACCGGCAGCGCCGGAGTGTCCACCGGATCGCCGTCCGCGGCGGTGTCGCTGTCGGCCGCCGGGGCCCCGGCCGGCGGCGTGTCCTCGCCTGCGGCGACCGGCCGGGCCGACCCGGTGCCGACCGGGAAGCCGCCGGAGGTGTTCGCGTCCTGGCCGGTCTCCACCAGGTCGAGGGGGATCAGCACGATGGCGGTGGTGCCGCCGTACGCGGACTCCTTGAGCTGCACCTTCACCCCGTGCCGCTCGGTCAGCCGGCTGACCACGTAGAGGCCCAGCCGGGCGGCGTTGGCCAGGTTCAGCTCGGAGCGGTCCGCGATGCGGTCGTTGGCGGCGGCCAGGTCGTCCTCGGTCATGCCGAGGCCGCGGTCCTCGATCTCGATGGCGAAGCCGTTGGCGACCAGTTGGCCCCGCACCTCCACCGAGGTGTGCGGCGGGGAGAAGGAGAGGCCGTTCTCGATCAGCTCGGCCAGCAGGTGGATCACGTCACCGACCGCCCGGCCGGCGAGCGAGACGGGCCCCAGCGGCAGCACGTTGACCCGGGT
The DNA here is from genome assembly GCF_036906755.1 of Micromonospora sp. CPCC 206171. Taxonomy (NCBI): domain Bacteria; kingdom Bacillati; phylum Actinomycetota; class Actinomycetes; order Micromonosporales; family Micromonosporaceae; genus Micromonospora; species Micromonospora sp. CPCC 206171. Next base: position 8,809 of record NZ_JBAKHT010000030.1, read on the forward strand.
GTAGTCCTCGACCTCGGCGACCGCGCCGCGCACCACGTCCACCATGGGCACGTTGCGTCGCCAGGCACGGCCCGGGGTCGAGCCGGAGAGCACGATCAGGTTCTCGGCGTTGCGCCGCATCCGGGTGGCCAGGTGGTCCACCCGGAACAGGTCCTCCAGCTCCTCCGCGTCCTGCTCGCGGCGCTCCATCGCGTCGAGCAGGGTGAGCTGGCGATGGACCAGGGCCTGCGTGCGCCGGGCCAGGCTGAGAAAGACCTCGCGGACGTTGCGGCGCAGCTCGGCCTGCTCGACCGCGGTCCGCACGGCGGTCTCCTGCACCACGTTGAACGCCTTGCCGACCTGGCCGATCTCGTCGTCGCCGAACTCCAGCGGTGGCGCCTCGGTGGCGACGTCGACCTGCTCGCCGTGCCCGAGCCGCTCCACGACGCCGGGCAGCCGCTCGTTGGCTAGCCGGAAGGCGGCCTCGCGCAGCCGTTCGAGCTGACGGACCAGGGCGCGGGCGGTGGTGATCGAGACGATCACCGAGGCGATGACGGCGATCAGGCCGAGGCCGGCGGCGAGCACCATCCGGACGATCACCCAGATCGCCACCGGGGTGGCCCGGTCGACCAGCGCGTCGCCGCTGGCCAGCACCGTGGCCTCCTGCTCCTGCAACGCCGGGGTGATGGCGGCCTGCCAGTCGTCGGCCTCGACGGGCAGTGGCGCGTTGGGGCGGCCGTCCCGGACCAGCCGGTCCTCCATCGACCGCAGCCGGACGAAGGACTGCCCGTCGGTCATCCGCACGTAGCGTTCACGGTCGGCGTCGGGCAGCTCGGCCAGCGCCTCGCCGGCGAGGAACCGCTGCGCGCCGACCAGGTGGGCGAACTGGGCGTACTCCCGGTCGTTGATCCGACCGGCGGCGGCCACCCCGGCGAAGAGGGCGTCCTCCTGGGACATCAGCTCCCGCACCCGGACCAGCTGGGTGAGCGTGGCGGTGTCCTTGGCAATCTGCTCGTCGTCCAGTTTGCCCAGTGACGCGTACACCCGGAACAGCGAGTCGAGCACCCCGGTGTACGAGTCGACGGCGCCGGCCCGGTCGACGGCGCGGGTGGCCACCGCGTCCCGCACCGCGCCCAGGGCGTCCAGCCGGGTGACCACCTCGTCGATCCGCTCCACCAGCTCGTCGCTGGAGGCAAGCCGGGCCCGCGAGCTGCGGGCCGACTCGGCGAAGTCGGCGGCCCGCTCCTCGCTGCGCCGGCGCTGCTCGCGCAGCTGCTCGGCCTGCTCCTGGCTCGGGCGGCCGAGGTAGGCCGCCGACATCCGGCGTTCCCGCTGGAGTTCGGTGAGCAGCGACTCACTCGGCTCGGCGATCTGCGCGTCGAGCGTCTGCACGCCGAGCACGTTGAGACCGTCGCGCAGGGTCACCCAGGCCGCGAAAGCCCAGAGCGCGGCCAGCGAGACCAGCAGGGCCACAACCTTGGTGCGTAGACTTGCACTGCGGGAACCCATCACACCCGTCCCTCGCCGGTCCTGATTCACGTTTCGGATTGGCCGAAAAGCGCGACCCCGGCCCCGGCGCACGCTAGCAGTGTCCGGAAGTTCACTCAAGCAGTGCAGACCAGGGGTCTGTCGGGGTATGGGCGCCACCGCGCAGCCGGTCGCCCGCCGCCTTGCGCGCGGCGATCACGGCCGCCCGTACGATCTGTCCAGGATGGTACAGGTCCTTGTCGTGCCACAATGGAGGGCAGTCGCGCTCACCGTCCATCGCGGACAGCCGGCGGGCCGCCACGGCCACGGCCGCGTCGAGCGAGGGCGAGGGCCGCCCCGCCAGGAGCACGAGCAGGCCGTACGCGGTCTCCTCCGCCGTGCCGGCCCACCGCCCCCAGGAGCCGTCCGACTGCTGGCTGTCGAGCACCCAGCCGACCGCCCGCTCCACCGCCGCCCGGGCCGACGGACCGCCGTGTTCGCGCAGGGCGAGCACCGCACAGCAGGTGGCGTAGTAGGGCGAGGCGTGCCAGCGGTCGGCCCACCGGCCGTCGGCCTCCTGCCGGTCGAGCAGCCAGCCGGTGAGCCGGCGCACCACCCCCGCCGCCCGGGGGCCACCGTCGCCGGGCTGCCGGCCCAGCGCCTCCAGCACGTGCGCGTTGGTGGTCACCGACGCGCCGTTCTCCCCCTGCCAGGTGCAGAAGTGCTCTCCGGTGTCGTACCCGGCCAGGCACGCCGGGTCGGCCGGTTGACCCAGCCGCGCCAGCGCGTACAGGGTGACCGCGGTGGTGTCGGCGTCGGTGGGCAGGCCCGGCCCGGTGGCGGCGCCGTCCGGGCCGAGCGCGGCGCGCAGCTCGGCGAGGATCCCGGCCGGCACCGACAGCGGCACGCCCACCCGGGCCAGGGTGGCCAGCACCCAGGAGCGTTCGAAGACCGTGATCGGGGTGGCGCAGGGCACCGGTCCCCCGTTGTCGGCGATCGCCTGGCGCAGGTAGTGCACGCTGGCCGGTGGGCTCCCGTCGGGGCCGCCGAGCCAGGCGGCGGTGGCGGCCGGGGAGGCGCCGACCGCGCCCGACGCGGTGGGGCTCACGGTGGGCAGTCGCCGCGCCGCCGGGCCGAGGACCTCCAGCGCGTGCCACAGCTTCGGCGGCATCGGACGGCCGGACCGGGCGAGCAGGCGTACCCGGTCGAGGCGCTGCGAGTCCATGCCGGCCGGCAGCGGCGGCGGGCCGGCCGCGCGCCGCTCGGCAAGCGCCGCCGGCGGCTCGGCCAGCCGGTCGCCGATCCGCTCGACCAGCGCCGGGACGATCAGGTCCGCGGCCGGCAGGTCCGGCACGGGGTACGTCGCCGGGCCGGCCGCCCGGTCGTACAGCAGGCGCAGCGCCCGGTCGACGGCGTTGCGCACGCCGTCCCGGGACCAGCCGACGGGGGTGTCCCGCTCCAGCGCGGCGAGCAGCCCCTCGACGGCGCTCAGCGTGGGCACCAGCGCGTAGCCCTCCGGCCCGCCCCAGCCGCCGTCCGGGCGCTGCCCGGCGAGCAGGAAGCGGATCCGTTCGGCGTGCTGCGGCAGCCAGGGCGCCAGGGAGACCAACCGACCGGTCTCGTACGGCGACGCGGACGTACGGCCCGCCGGACGGATGGTCAACCCGGCGACCAGCTCGCCCGCCGCCATCGCGTACCCGGGATCCTCCGGCGGTGCGGCGTCCCGGGCCAGAGCCTCCGTGCTCACGCCACCCCCCAGAAGTCCGTCGACCGGTAGAAGCCGCTGGTGTAGCCGAGCTGCCGGGTCAGGTAGGCCGCCTCCCGGGGGCAGTCGGCGCGCAGCTCGTCGAGCAGCTCGGTGGCCCGGGCGAGAAGGCCGGTCAGCTCCCGCTCGACGACGGCCCGGTCCTCGACCAGCATGATCGCGTTGAGGTCGCCCCAGCGCAGGTCTCGCTCGTAGGTGGCCAGGTCGTTGACCAGCCGCAGGGCGCGTTGCACCGCGTCGCTGGCGGCGACCAGCCGATCGAGCCGGTCGGGTGTGTCCGGGCCGCCGGTGGAGATCCAGTGCCCCACGTTCACCACGGTGCAGGCCAGGTTGTCGGCGTTGGCCAGGTAGTCGGCGAGCGACGGCAGCGGCAGCAGGTCGTCGCGGCCGGCCGTCCGCCAGTGCCATTCCCGCCGCATCGCCTCCAGCGTCCGGCGCACCGCCTCCCGCCACACCCCGCCCAGCGTGGCGAAGGCCGGCGCGGCGGCCAGGTCGGCGCGGAACTCGGCGAGGAACCGGCCCAGCGGGTCGTTCGCCGTCGCGGGTGCCCCGGCGGCGACCGCGAGCTGCCGGCGCACCAGCTGGTCGATCTCGGCGGCGGAGGTGGCCAGGTGGTCCACCTGCCAGTCCAGCGCGAACCCCCAGAGCACCGCCCGGTTGGTCAACCGCAGCTCGGCAGCGTCGCACTCGGGGGCGCTGAACGCGATGGCCAGGGCGACGCTGCTGGCCAGGGCCGCGTCGAAGGGCCCGGCGGCGAAGAGGTCCGGGTGGGCGGCCAGGCAGCGGTGCAGGTCCCGCTGGCCCTGCGCGGCGAGGGCGCAGATCCGGCCGTGCTCGGCGGCCTCCCGCAGCTCGTCTATCGCCCGCACGTCAGGTGCCACGGCGGTCAGGCCAGGGCCGGCTGGCGGTGCGGGGTGAGCATCAGCGGCACCGGCCCCCCGGCTCGCAGTGAGGCGGCGAGCTGCGGTGCCGGCATCCCGGGCTCGCAGAGCCGGTACCGGAACCGGCTGAACAGGGTCGCCAGGATCAGCGTCGCCTCCAGCTGGAACAGGTACTGCCCGATGCACTGGTGGGCGCCGCCACCGAACGGGAAGTAGGCGTACCGGTGCGCGCGCCGGGGCGCATCGGGGGCGAAGCGCTCCGGGTCGAAGACCTCCGGGCGGTCCCAGAACCGGGCCAGCCGCTGGGTGACGTAGGGGCTGAGGGCGATCGTCGCGCCGGCGGAGATCCGGGCGCCGCCGATGACGTCGTCGGCGACCGCCGTCCGCGGGACCAGCCAACCCGACGGATAGGCGCGGAGCAGCTCGTCCAGCACCATCCGGGTGTAGCGCAGCTCGCCGACCTGCTCCCGGGTGACCACCTCGCCGGGGCCGACCACCCGGTCGATCTCCTCGTAGAGCCGGGCGGCGACGTCGGGCACCTGCTCCAGCAGCGGGAAGAGCCAGGTGAGCACCGTGTACGTGGTCTCGGTGGTGGTGGCGAAGGTGGACACCACGTCGTCGCGGACCCGCCGCTCGTCCAACCTGTTGCCGTCGGCGTCCCTGGCCCTGGCCAGCGTGGCGAGGATGTCGTCGCCGCCCTCGGGGCTGGCGCGCTCGGCGCGGACCAGCGGGAGCAGGATCTCGTCGATGTTCCGCACGGCCCGACGGAAGGCCCGGTCGCCGGGCATCGGCACGGCGTCCGGCAGGAACGGGGCGAGCAACCGGAACCGCAGCGCGGTCGCCACGGTGTTCTGCTCCACGACCACCCGTCTGGCGTCGGCGGTGTCGATTTTGGCGCCGAAGAAGACCCGGCTGACGGCCGCGCAGATGATGCGGGAAACCTCGGCGGCCGCGTCGACCGGGGTGCCGTCGCGCGCCGGGCCGGCCAGCTCGTCCACGGCGTCGCTGATCGCCCGGCTCATGTCGGCCACGGCGGCGTCGAGCCGCTTGGGGGTGAAGTGCGGCTGGAGCCGCCGCCGGCTCGCCTCCCACTTCGGACCCTCCGAGAGGATCCCGTCACCGCCCAGCTTCCGGACCGACCGCCACAGCATGCTGTCGCCGGCCCGGGTGTAGTTCGCGGCGTTGTCCCGCAGCACGTGCTGGACGTGCGCCGGCTCGGTGACCAGGTACGGCCGGATGGTGCCCAGGTTCAGCCGGACGACCTGCCCGGGCGTCGCGTCGGCGAGGCCGACCAGGGTGCCCAGCGGGTCGCGCAGCAGCTTGGGCAGCGTGCGACGCAGGGTGGCGACGTGCGGCTTGCGGTGAACCGGGGCGGTCGACTCAGTCATGGCTCACCTGCACGGGTCCTCCTCCGGTGCCGCGCCACCTCGCGCTGCGTGGTGCTGTGGTGATGGCGCGTGACGGTTGCGGTGAGCATGTCACTGATGAAAAGGCTTTTCCAGATTTTGCGTCCGGAGAAATTCTCACAGTCAACGAAGTCGTCCACTGTGCACGGTCGCTTCCGGACGTCAGCTCGACAGATCGCGCAGGTAGCGCCACTCCGCGGCCACCGGCCGGTAACCTAATCGGCGGTTCAGCGTGAGCATCGGCACATTACCGGCGTCGTTGCTCGTGTACGCGTACCGCAGCCCGGCCGCCCGGGCCCGGCTCAGCGAGCGGCGCTTGACCGCGCGGGCCAGCCCCCGGCCCCGGTGCCCGCGCCGGGTGCCGGTCATCCCCGACCGGTAGCGGACCCGGCCGTCGGTCAGCGCGAAGCCGAACGCGAGCACCTCCCCGCCCCGGACGGCCACCGTGGTCAGGTCCCGGTCCAGGTCGGGACGCTCCCAGTAGGCGGTCCGCCAGTCGGCGTAGCTGATCTCGTCCATCGTCACCTCGCCCGGCTCGTCGCGGGAGGCGTCGAGGTCGGCCAGGTAGAGCGGGTGCGGGTCGGGCAGCTCGGCCGCGGCGAGCAGCCGCACCCCGGCCGGCAGCGCCGGGGCCGGGGGCAGCTCCGCCTCGGCCAGGTCCAGCAGCAGGAACTCGGCGCGCCGTCCGCGCCGGTAGCCGCGCCGCTCGGCGAAGCCGGTGCTGGCCGGGTCGTCGGCCACCTTCGCGTACGCGGCCAGCGCCCCCAGCTCGGCCAGCCGCCGCTCGGCGGCGACGAGCAGGGCGCTGCCCGCACCCGCGCCGCGCCACCGCGGGTGCACCGACAGGTTGGCGAAGCCCAGCCCCGGATCCGCGCTCTCGTGCAGCAGCCCGGTCCGCGCCTCGCCGACCACTCTCCCGGCGCTCTCGGCGACCAGCACGCCGAACCGCTCGGCGGCCGGCGCGCCGGTGAGCCGCCAGCCCAGCCACTCCTCGGTGATCATCTGGTACGGCGCGGCGGCGGCCAGCACCTCGGCGACCGCCGGCACGTCGGCGGGTCGCAGCGGGCGTACGACAGGGGCCATGGTGGCCGAACCTACCCCGACGCGGCGCCGTCCGGGGGGTGCGAATCCGGGCGCGCCGGGGCGCCCTGTGCCAGGCTCAGGGGCATGGACGACACCACCATCCTGAACCGGATCTCGGAACTCGTCGACGAGGAGCACCGGCTGCGCTCCGCGGCGCAGGCCAACGAGTCCGGCACCGACGACGAGGCACGCGAGCGGCTGCGCGCGTTGGAGGAGTCCCTGGACCAGTGCTGGGACCTGCTGCGCCGCCGCCGGGCGGCCCGGAGCGCGCACGGCGACCCGGACTCTCAGGGCGAGCGCCCGATCCCGGAGGTCGAGCGCTACCTCCAGTAGAGCGGCCAGGCGGGCGGCGACGCCCGGCGGGCGGGACGGGTACGCCCCGGACGGTCAGCGGACCGTCCGGGGCGTACCCGGATCAGCGGATGCCGGCCTCGTGCAGCAGCAACGCGGTCAGCTCGGCCGGGTCGACCTCGGCCGCCGGCAGCCCCCGCGCGGCGAACCAGGCGCCCACCACCTTCACGTCCCGGGCCAGGAACTCCGGCCCCTGCGGGTTGGCCACCACGTCGACCACCTGCGGCAGGTCGATCATGACGAGGCGCCCCCGGTGCACCAGCAGGTTGTACGGCGACAGGTCGCCGTGGGCGTACCCGGCGCGGGCCAGCACGACCAGCGCGTCCACCATCTGTTCCCACAGCGAGCGCAGCTCGCCCGCCTCCGGGCGCAGCTGGGCCAGCCGGGGCGCCGCCGCGCCCTCGTCGGCGTCGCCGACGAACTCCAGCATCAGCTCGGTGCCGATCAACTGGACCGGGTAGGGCACGGCGATCCGCCCGGAGTCCGCGCCGATCTCCCAGAGCCGGCTGAGGGCGGCGAACTCGGCCGCGGCCCACTGCCCGGCGATCATCTGCCGACCGAACGCGGTACGCCCGGCCATCGCCCGGTTCTCCCGGGACCGCCGCACCCGGCGCCCCTCCAGGTAGCCGGCATCGCGGTGGAAGAGCCGGTGCTGGGCGTCCCGGTAGCGCTTGACGGCCAGCAGGCAGGACCGGTCGGTGTCCGGCACCGCACGGCGGACGAGGTGGACGTCCGCCTCCTTGCCGGTCTTGAGCACACCGAGCTCGGTGTCCCGGGCGGCCAGCTCGGTGACCAGCCACTCGGGATGGGGTTCGGGGCCGTGGACGGCCTCGTCCCAGGAGGACCAGCGGTCCTCGGGTTCGGGCTCGTCGTCGGGCTCGACGAGGGCCGGCTCGACGTGCCGGCCGTGCTTCAGGAAGTGTGGTTCGTCGTCGTCGAAGCGGCTCTTGCCGCGGCCACGGCGCTGCGGCGCCGGGAGGTCGTGTTCGCGCACGGAAGTGGTGATCCCTTGATCGAGGCTGATGGAGGCAGGTGGAACGACCCTGCAAAGACGGCCATGACCGACCTCCTTCTCCTCGACCGGGCTCGACCCGGCTGCGCACCCGCGCGGCACCATGCTGACCGCCGCCCGAGCCGGCGGCAACCGAATTACCGGATCCCGCCCGGGCCGCCCCTGCCTCAGGCCGCGAGCACCGTGGCGACGGCCGCGATCAGCGAGTCGACGGTGCGGGTCGGGGCGAACCGGTTGTCCGGCCAGGTACGCCCCCGGTGCAACCAGACGCTGGGCAGGCCGACGGCGGCCGCCCCGCCGATGTCCGCCTCCGGGCTGTCCCCCACCACCCACGCCCCGCGCAGCGGCATCCGGGCCCGCTGGGCGGCCAGCGCGAAGATCCGCGGGTTGGGCTTGCTGACCCCGGCCTCCTCCGAGATCACCCAGTCGGCGACGTACCGGTCCAGCCCGGTCTGCCGGATCTTGGCGTCCTGCTGGCGGACCGAGCCGTTGGTGACGACCACCGGCACCCAGCCGGCGTCGTCGGCGATCCGCAGCGCGCAGGCGACCAGCGGGTCGAGGCGGGTGTTCGCCACCACCCCGTCGTGCAGTTCCTCGACCAGGTCGATCGAGGGGATGCGCAGCGCGTACCGGTCGCGGATGGCGTCGGCGACGTCCCACCGGTCGGTGAGCCCGTCGGCGTCGATGGAGAGCAACCAGTCGATGTCGGTGTGGGGCGCGCCGATGCTGTCCAGGAACCGCTCACCCCAGGCGCGGAACGGCCCCGCCCGGTCGAGCAGGGTGTTGTCCAGGTCGAGCAGGAGCAGCGGCACGCGGGCACCTTACGGGAGAGGGGTCGCCGTCGACATGGCCGGGCGGGCGGCGACGTCCGTCAGGCCGGCAGCGCCGTTCGGGGGAGCCCCTGGTCGGCGGGCCGGTCGGTGAGCATCGAGTGGGCCGAGCGGGTGGCCGCCAGCGCGGCCGGGTCCAGGGTGGCGACCAGCACGGCCTCACCGTCGTCGGCGCCGCGCACCAGCGGCCGCCCCTCCGGGTCGTAGACCGCCGCGCCACCGTTGAACCGCCACGGGTCGGCGCCTCCGACGGCGTTGGCGAAGACGACGTACATGGTGTTGTCCAGGGCCCGGGCGGCGTAGTAGAGGTCGCGCCGGTGCGCCGAGCCGGCGAGGTAGCCACTCGGGCAGAGGTAGCCGTGCGCGCCGTCGGCCGCGGCGGCCCGGGCGTGCTCCGGGAAGCACCCGTCGTAGCAGATGCCCAGCCCGAGCCGCCAGTCGTCGACCAGCAGGGTGGCACCCCGCCGGCCGGCGTCGAACAGCTCCCGCTCGCCACCCCAGAGCTGCTGCTTGTCGTACCCGACCCGGATCGCGCCGGTCGGGTCGGCGACCAGGGCGGAGATGGTCCGGCGGCCGTCCGGGTGGCGGACCGCGGCGCCGACGACCAGGGTGATCCGGTTGTCGCGGGCGGCGGCCCGCAGCGGGTCGAGCCGGGGGTCGTCAACCGCGCCGTCGCCGGTCGCGGCCACGTCCGTGCCGGCCGGATCGGCGGCCAGCGTCGGCGGATGGTACGCCGGCAGGAACAGCTCCGGCAGCACGGCGACCCGGGCGCCGGCACCGGCGGCCCGGACGGCCAGGCCGGCGGCGACCCGCGCGTTGCCGGGCACGTCGCCGGGGACCGGGTCGGCCTGCACGGCGGCGACGGTCAGCGGGGCGGACGGAACGGGGGCGGAGGCGACCGGGGGCGTCGTCACCCGCCGATCCTAACCGGATCGCCCCGGCCGGCCCGTCCCACCACGCAAGATCCCAAGCCGTACGTACGGTTTGCGTAACGGAGGGTCAGCTGGGACGATCGACCCGTGCCCAGAGTAAGTCAGGACCAGCTCGACGCGCGCCGACAGGAGATCCTCGCCGCGGCGCGAGCCTGTTTCGCCCGGCACGGCTACGAGGGCGCCACCGTGCGCCGGCTGGAGGAGGCCACCGGGCTGTCCCGGGGCGCCATCTTCCACCACTTCCGCGACAAGGACTCGCTCTTCCTCGCCGTGGCCGAGGACGACGCGGCGGCCATGGTGGAGACCGTTGCCCGCAACGGCCTCGTCCAGGTCATGCGGGACCTGCTGGCCCGGGCGGTCTCCCCCGACACCACCGGCTGGCTGGGCAGCCAGCTGGAGGTCTCCCGCCGGCTGCGCACCGACCCGGCGTTCGCCCGCCGCTGGGCCGAGCGCTCGGCCGCCATCGCCGAGGCCACCCGGGACCGGCTGGTCCGGCAGCGGGAGGCCGGAGTGCTGCGCGAGGACGTCCCGATCGACGTGCTGGCCCAGTTCCTGGAGCTGGCGTACGACGGCCTGGTGCTGCACCTGGCGATGGGCCGGCCGGCCGGCGACCTGGGCCCCGTGCTGGACCTGGTCGAGGAGGCCGTGCGCCGGCGCTGACCGCCGGACGTATCGGCTTGGTAACTCGGCCAGCACGACGGTCGGCGCGTGGCGGCCCTGCTCCACAATGAGGCCGCGATCCCCTCGCGTGACAGGAGCAGAGCCATGATGCTGGCGGCCGACACCTGGGGCATTTCGGGCCCGACGTTCCTCCGGTTCTATCTGCTGGCGGCCCTGGTGGTCGTCGTCGGCTCGATCGTCTACCGGTCCCGGATCCTCGCCGGGCAGCCGGCGGTCGGGGCCGGCCAGCTCGGGCCGCAGCAGGTCGCGTACCTCAACGGCGGCGACCAGCTCGCGATCTGGACGGCGCTGGGCGGCCTGCGCGGCTGCGGTGCGGTCGGGGTGCGCCCCGACCGGCGGCTCACCACCGGCGGCCCGCTGCCCAGCGGCCTCACCCCGCTGGACCAGGCGGTTCTCCACGCCGCCCGGAACGGTCTGCACACCCGGGAGCTGGCCCGCGAACAGCGGGTGTCCCGCGCCCTCACCGAGCTGCGCGAGGGCCTGCAACGACAGGGCCTGGCGCTGGACCCCGAGCAGCGTGGCGCGGCGCGTCGGGGCGCGTGGCTGGTGCTCGCGCTGATGGCGCTCGGCGCGGCCCGGATCGCCGCCGGGCTGGCCAATGGCCGAGCGGTCGGGTTCCTGCTGCTCGCCGTCCTCGCCCTGATCGTTCCGCTGGTGCTGCTCTCCCGGGTGCCGTGGCGTACCCGGGCGGCCGACGCCGCGGTGCGCGAGCTGCGCCGGAGCAACAGCCACCTCGCCCCCGCCTCCGCACCCGCCTACGCCACCTACGGCGCGGCCGGTGCGGCCATGGGGGTGGCGCTGTTCGGCACCGCCTCGCTCTGGGCCCTGGACCCGGGCTTCGCCGAGCAGGCCGAGATCCAGCGGCAGGCGCTGAACAGCAGCGGCGGCAGTGGCGGCTCCTGCGGCGGCGGCAGTTCCTGCGGTGGCGGCGGCAGCTCCTGCGGCGGCGGTGGCGGGTGCGGCGGCGGCGGCGGTGGGTGCGGCGGATGACCGGTCCGAGCGGCGTGGGCATCGGCTGGCGGCCAGAGATCGCCGGGTTCGTCGCCGAACTGCCCGGGCTGCGCTTCGTCGAGGTGGTGGCCGAGTCGGTCCCGTCGACCGGCCCGCTCCCGCCGGGGCTGGCCGAGCTGCGCGGGCGCGACGTCACGGTCGTACCGCACGGGGTGCGGCTCTCCCTCGGCGGCGCGGAACCGGTCGACCCGGCCCGGGTGGCCCACCTGGCCCGGGTCGCCGAACTCCTCGACGCGCCGCTGGTCAGCGAGCACATCGCGTTCGTCCGGGCCGGCGGCCTGGAGGCCGGCCACCTGCTGCCGCTGCCACGCAGCCGGGAGGCGGTGGCCGCGATGGTGGCCAACGTCCGACGGGCGCAGGCGCAGCTGCCGGTGCCGATCGCGCTGGAGCCGATCGCCGCGCTCTTCGACTGGCCCGACGACGAGCTGGACGAGGCGGACTTCCTCACCGAGATCCTGGACGCCACCGGGGCGACGCTGCTGCTCGACGTCGCCAACCTGCACGCCAACGCCTGCAACCGGGGCGGCGACCCGCTCGCCCTGCTCGACCGGCTCCCGCTGGACCGGGTCGCCTACGTGCACGTGGCCGGGGGTGCCGAGCGGGGCGGCTTCTACCACGACACGCACACCGACCCGGTGCCGCCGGAGGTGCTCGACCTGGTCGGCGCGCTCTGCGCCCGCCGCCGGCCCCCGGCGCTGCTGCTGGAACGCGACGGGCACTACCCGCCCGCGCCCGCCCTGCGGGCCGAGCTGGACGCGCTCGCCGCCGCCTCCGGATTCCCGGTGGTCACGTGAGCGACCGGACGGTGCCCGGTCCGCCCGGCGGAGCGCCGGGCGGCGAACTGGGCGCCCGGCAGGCGGCGCTGGTGGCGGCGCTGGTCGCCGGGGCGCCCCTCCCGGCCGGCTTCGCGCCCGGGCCGGTGCGGGCCGCCCGGGTCGCCCTGCTCGGCAAGCGGGCCGGCGAGGTGGCCCGGCACTGGCCGCTGCTCGCCGCCGCCCTCGGCGACGCCTGGTGGGACACCTTCCGCGAGTGGGCGGCCGAACGCCCCACCAACGGCTCGCTGCGCGACGGCTGGGACCTGGCCCGCAGCCTGCGCGAGCGGGGCACGCTGCCCCCGCTCGGCGCGGAGGAGCTGGCCGTCCGCGAGGCGGGCAGCCGCTACGACGGGCACCACCCGCCGCGATCCCGCCGGCTGCCGGCCGTCGCCCGCGCCGGCGGCGCCGTCGCGGTGCAGCTCGCCGGTCGGGTACGCCTGCTGCGCCCCGTCCGGCGCTGACCGCCCCACCCGGTGCGTCCGGTAGCCGGGTACGGCAGGATCGGCGGCATGGATCTCGGACTCACCGACCGGGTGTACGTGCTGACCGGCGCCTCCCGGGGCCTGGGCTTCGCCACCGCCGAGTGCCTCGTGGCCGACGGTGCGCGGGTCGTCCTCTCCGCCCGCGCCCCGGAGCGCGTCGCCGAGGCCGTCGAGCGGCTCGGCGGTCCCCGGCACGCCATCGGGCTCACCGCCGACCTGGCCGACCCGGAGACGCCGCAGCGGCTCGTGGTGGCGGCGCGGGAGCACTTCGGCCGGCTGGACGGCGCGCTGGTCTCGGTCGGCGGCCCGCCCCGGGGCACCGCCGCCCAGGTGACCGACGAGCAGTGGCGGCAGTCCTTCGAGACGGTCTTCCTCGGCAGCGTCCGCGCCGCCCGTACGGTGGCCGGCGCGCTCACCGACGGCGGCGCGATCGGGTTGGTGCTCTCCACCTCGGCCCGCGGCCCGGTCCCGGGCCTCGGCATCTCCAACGGCCTGCGCCCCGGCCTGGCCGGGGTGGCCAAGGACATGGCCGACGAGTACGGCCCGCGCGGCGTGCGCGTGCTCGGCCTGCTGCCCGGACGGATCATGACCGACCGCAACCGGGAACTCTTCGCCGCCACCGGGGACGCCGAGGCGGCCCGGGCCGAGGCGGAGGCCGGCATCCCGCTGCGCCGGATCGGCGACCCGACGGAGTTCGGGCGGGTCGCCGCGTTCCTGCTCTCCCCCGCCGCGAGCTACGTCACCGGGGTCACCGTGCCGGTCGACGGCGGCGCGCTGCGCGGCCTGTGAGCCCCGCCGACCGCGCCGACGACCCGGCCGGTTCCCGCCCGGGTCGGCCGGTCGCCCGGGCCGGGTCCGGGCCACGGGGCTCCCAGTCCGGCCGGCGGCCGGGGCCGCCGTCCGGCCGGCCGCCCGCCGGGGCACCGCCCGGGGCCGCCGACGCGACGCTGGGGACCGCCGCCGCGGCCGGGGGACCGCCCGACGCGACGCCGGAAACCGCCAACGCGGCTCGGGGATCGTCAGGCGGGACACGGGGAGCCGCCGGCGGCCGGCCCACGAAGGACGAGCTGGCGGCCGCGGCCGACCGGACCATTCCGGACCTGATCGCGCCCGGGCTGGACGTGCTCTTCGTCGGCATCAACCCCGGGCTCTGGTCGGCGGCCACCGGCTGGCACTTCGCCCGACCCGGCAACCGCTTCTGGCCGGCGCTGCACCGGGGCGGCTTCACCCCGCGCCAGCTGCACCCGAGCGAACAGGACCAGCTCCCCGGCCTCGGCCTGGGCATCACCAACATGGTGGCCCGGGCCAGCGCCCGCGCCGACGAACTGACCCCGGCGGAGCTGGTGGCCGGGGCGGAGATCCTGACCGGCAAGGTCGCCCACTACCGGCCGGCCTGGGTGGCGGTGGTCGGGGTGACCGCGTACCGGATCGGGTTCGCCCGGCCGAAGGCCGGTTTCGGCCCGCAGCCGGAGACGCTGGCCGGGGCCCGGCTCTGGGTGCTGCCGAACCCGAGCGGCCTGAACGCGCACTTCACCCCGGAGACGCTCGGGGCGGCCTTCGGAGAGCTGCGGGCGGCCGTCGCCGGCTAGTGGCCCGTCGCCGGGCTGGTGGCCCGTCGCCGGCTAGTTGGCCGCCGCCGGCGGCAGCGCCTCGTGGGCGACGTACGTGCCCAGCGGCACCGTGGTGATCACCGGCTCGGGCTCCGTCGCCGCGTACGGCGCCGGCGAGTCGGCGACCGCGAACTGGGTGCGGTACAGCTCGGCGTAGAGCCCGCCGACCGCGACCAGCTCCTCGTGCCGGCCCCGCTCCACGATCCGGCCGTCGTCGAGGACCAGGATCTGGTCGGCGTCGCGGACCGTGGAGAGCCGGTGCGCGATGACCAGCGCGGTACGCCCGGTCAGCGCGACCGCCAGCGCCCGCTGCACCGCGGCCTCGCTCTCCGAGTCCAGGTGGGCGGTGGCCTCGTCGAGGATCACGATCGACGGCGCCTTGAGCAGCAGCCGGGCGATGGCGATGCGCTGCTTCTCGCCGCCGGAGAAGCGGTAGCCGCGCTCACCGACCATCGTCTCCAGCCCCTCGGGCAGCGCCCGGACCAGGTCGGCGACCTGCGCGCCGGCCAGCGCCGCCCAGATCTCGTCGTCGGTGGCGTCCGGCTTGGCGTAGCGCAGGTTCTCGGCGATCGTCTCGTGGAACAGGTGCGAGTCCTGGGTGACCACGCCGATCTCGTCGCGCAGCGAGGCGAGGGTGGCGTCGCGGACGTCCACGCCGCCGACGCGCACCTCGCCGTCGGTGACGTCGTAGATCCGGGAGATCAGCATCGACAGCGTCGACTTGCCGGCGCCGGAGGGCCCGACCAGGGCCACCATCTGACCGGGCTCGACGGTGAACGACACGCCCTTGAGCACCGGCTCGTTGACCGTACGGTCCAGGGTGGCGACCTCCTCCAGCGAGGCCAGCGACACCTCGGCGGCGGCCGGGTAGCGGAACCGCACGTCGCGGAACTCGACCCGCCCGTTGCCGCGCGGCACCGGCACCGCGTCCGGCTTCTCCTCGATGCCGGGGCGCAGGTCCAGCACCTCGAAGACCCGGTCGAAGGAGACCAGCGCGCTCATCACGTCCACCCGGACGTTGGACAGCGCGGTCAGCGGGCCGTAGAGGCGGGTGAGCAGCAGCGCGAGGGTGACCACGGTGCCGGCGCTGACCGCACCGGTGACCGCGAGCCAACCGCCGAGCCCGTAGGTCAGCGCCTGGGCCAGCGAGGCGACCAGCAGCATCGCCACAAAGAACGTCCGCGAGTACATGGCCGACTGGATGCCGATGTCGCGGACCCGCTCGGCCCGGCCGGCGAAGCGGCGGGCCTCGATCTCGGGCGAGCCGAAGAGCTTGACCAGCAGGGCCCCGGCCACGCCGAACCGCTCGGTCATCGTCGCGTTCATCTTGGCGTCGAGGTTGTACGACTCCCGGGTGATCTCGGCCAGCCGCTTCCCGACCCGCCGGGCCGGGATGATGAAGATCGGCAGCAGGATCAGCGAGAGCGTGGTGATCTGCCAGGAGAGGGTGAACATCACGCCGGCGGTCAGCACCAGCTGGATGACGTTGCTGACCACCCCGGAGAGGGTGGAGGTGAACGCCCGCTGGGCGCCCATCACGTCGTTGTTGAGCCGGCTGACCAGGGCGCCGGTCTGGGTCCGGGTGAAGAACTGCAACGGCATCCGCTGCACGTGGTCGTAGACCCGGGTGCGCAGGTCGAGGATGATCCCCTCGCCGATCCGGGCGGAGTACCAGCGCTGGGCGAGGGAGAAGAGGGCGTCGGCGACCGCCAGCGCGGCGATCACCAGCGCCAGGCGGACCACGGTCGCCCCGGCCTCGGCGCCGCCCCGGGTGATGGCGTTGATGACCTTTCCGGCCAGCACCGGGGTGGCCACCCCGATGATCGCGGCGATCACCACGGTGACCAGGAAGACGACGATGTCCCGCCGGTACGGCTCCGCGAAGGCCACGATCCGCCGGGCGGTGCCGCGCTTGAGCCGGTGCGCGGAGACCTCGTCGCTGCTGCGCATCGACCGGAGCATGCTCCACCCGGCCATGCCCCCACCGGACATCGGGTTGGACATCGGTCACCTCCGGGATCTGCGGCAGCGCGCACCGTCGGGTTCGATTCTCCCGACGACTACGACAACCTCAGTAGTAACCCGGATCTTCCCGAACGGTCCTTACTATTCTCCCCGTCCGGCGAGATCGCGCAGGCGGCGGGTCTGCGCCTCCCGCTCGGCGCGCTGCTGGTCGGCGTGCGAGCGACCGGCCGCGCCGGCGAGCAACGCCTTGATCTCGACCACCGCGTCGCGGTTGTTGGCCAGCAGCCCGGCGGCGAGGTCCCGTACCGCGCCGTCCAGGTCGGCGGGGGGCACCACCAGCGTGGCCAGCCCGATCCGGTCCGCCTCGGCGGCGTCCATCCGCCGGCCGGTCGCGCAGATCTCCAGGGCGCGCGAATATCCGACCAGCTCGACGAGGCGCTTCGTCCCGGCGAGGTCAGGCACCAGGCCCAGCGTCACCTCGGCCATGGAGAGCTTGGCGTCCTCGGCGAGCACCCGGAGGTCGCAGGCGAGCGCCAGCTGGAAGCCGGCGCCGATGGCGTGCCCCTGCACGGCCGCCACGGAGATCACGTCGGGGCGGTGCAGCCAGCTGAAGCCGCCCTGGAACTCGGCGATCCGGTCGGCGCACTCCTGCTCGGGCAGGGTCGCCAGCTCGGCGAACGAACCCGGCCCGGACGCGCCGGCCACCGACAGGTCGAGGCCGGCGGAGAAGGACCGCCCCTCGCCGCGCACCACGACGACACGTACGTCGCCGGGGAGATCCCGCGAGAAGTCGCTCATCGCGCGCCACATCGCCGGGGTCTGCGCGTTGAGCACGTCGGGCCGGCACAACGTCACCGTCGCCACCGGCCCGTCGCAGTCGAGTCGTACCCCGGTCGTCTCGGCGGTCACCGGACGGCCCGGACCACGACGCTGATGGACGACGCTGGTGGGCGGGTCACGCCTTCTTGCGGCGCCGGGCGCCGCCGCGCTGCCGCAGCTGGACGCCGGACTCGGTGAGCACCCGGTGGATGAACCCGTAGGAACGTCCGGTCGAGGCCGCGAGCGCGCGGATGCTCTCACCCGAGGTGTACCGCTTTACCAGGTCCTTGGCGAGCGTCTGACGCTCGGCTCCGACGATCCGGCGACCCTTCTCAGTGCTGGTGGCTGTGCCAGTGGCTGCCATGCTGATTCCTCACGTCCCAGACTGTGCGGTTCGGATACGGTCCCACCTATTAGACCGCCTCGAACGATCATGCGCCAGATATCAACTCTTCGCCAACCGACACGCTATGCAATGTCAGCTTCCCGATAGAGTGATCCTTCCGACCGGCCCGCAGGACGTGCGCGCCTGGGCCGTTCAGAGCCCGCCCGGCGGCCCGTACCCTGCCCGGCGTGACCGACCTCTTCGCCGCCGCGGCCGGCGCGGCCCTGGTGTTCGCCGCGACCAACGTGGACGACATCGTCGTGCTCACCGTGCTCTTCGTGGCCGCCCGCGCCACCGGCCGACCCCTACCCTGGCGGATCGTGGCGGGCCAGTACCTGGGCATCGGCGCGCTGGCCGCGACCGCGCTGGTGGTCGCGGCGGGGCTGCTCGTGGTGCCCGACCCGTGGACCGGCCTGCTCGGCCTGCTGCCGATCGGTCTCGGAATCCGGGCCCTGCTGGCACACACCGACGACGAGGCGCCCCCGGCGGTGGTCGGCGGTGCGCTCGGGGTGGCCGGCGTGACCATGGCCAACGGCGCGGACAACATCGCCGTCTACGTGCCGGTGTTCCGCTCCCTGGAGCCGGCGGCCGGGCTGGTCTGGCTGGTGGTCTTCGCCGCCCTGGTGGCGCTCTGGTGCGCGGTCGCGACCGTACTGGGCGGGCATCCCCGGGTGGTCCGGCTGGTCGGCCGGGCCGGCCACTGGCTGGTACCGGCGATCTTCGTCGGCGTCGGCCTGGTCATCCTGGTCACCTCCGGCGTGCTGACCCGCCTGGCCGACCTAACCACCTGAGCCCCCCACCGGGCGCAGCCCCGTCAGGCCAGTTCGACCAGTTCGAGCAGGTCGTCGCTCCAGGCGTCCTCGTCGCCGTCGGGGAGCAGGATCGCGCGGTCGGGCTTGAGCGCCAGCACCGCGCCGGGGTCGTGGGTGACCAGCACGATCGCGCCCGGGTAGTTGGCGATGGCGTCGAGCACCTGCTCCCGGCTGACCGGGTCGAGGTTGTTGGTCGGCTCGTCCAGCAGCAGCACGTTGGCCCCGGAGCAGACCAGGGTGGAGAGGGCGAGCCGGGTCTTCTCGCCGCCGGAGAGCACCCCGGCCGGCTTGTCCACGTCATCCCCGGAGAAGAGGAAGGCACCGAGGATCTTGCGCAGGTCGGTGTCGGACTGCTCGATGGCGGCGGCGCGCATGTTCTCCAGCACGGTCCGCTCGACGTCCAGGGTCTCGTGCTCCTGGGCGTAGTAGCCCAGCCGCAGGCCGTGCCCGGCGTGCACCTCGCCGGTGTCCGGCGTGAGCAGGCCGCCGAGCATCCGCAGCAGGGTGGTCTTGCCGGCGCCGTTGAGCCCGAGGATGGCGACCCGGGAACCCCGGTCCACCGCGACGTTCACGTCGGTGAAGATCTCCAGCGAGCCGTACGACTTGGAGAGGCCGGTCGCGGTCAGCGGGGTCTTGCCGCACGGTGCCGGCGTGGGGAAGCGCACCTTCGCCACCTTGTCGGAGACGCGTACCTCCTCCAGGCCGGAGATCAGCTTCTCGGCGCGGCGGGCCATGTTCTGCGCGGCGACGGTCTTGGTGGCCTTGGCCCGCATCTTGTCGGCCTGGGCCATCAGGGCGCCGGCCTTCTTCTCGGCGTTGGCCCGTTCCCGGCGGCGGCGCCGCTCGTCGGTCTCCCGCGCCTCCAGGTACGCCTTCCAGCCCAGGTTGTAGACGTCGACCACCGAGCGGGTGGCGTCGAGGAACCACACCTTGTTGACCACCGACTCCAGCAGCGCGCCGTCGTGGGAGATGACGATCAGGCCGCCCTTGTGGTTGGCGAGGAAGTTGCGCAACCAGGTGATCGAGTCGGCGTCGAGGTGGTTGGTGGGCTCGTCGAGCAGCAGGATGCCGCCGCCGTTCTCGCCGGCGTCGCGGAACAGGATCCGGGCCAGCTCGATGCGGCGGCGCTGGCCGCCGGAGAGGGTGCCGATGGTCTGGGCGAGCGCCCGGTCGGGCAGCCCGAGGTTGGCGCAGATCCGGGCCGCCTCGGCCTCGGCGGCGTACCCGCCGAGGGCGGCGAACTGGTCCTCCAGCGCGCCGTAGCGGCGGACCAGTTTGTCGTCGGCGTCCTCGGCGAGCTTCTCCTCGAGCTCCTTCATCTGCGCCATCAGCACGTCCAGCCCGCGGGCGGAGAGCACCCGGTCCCGCCCGGTGACCTCCAGGTCGCCGGTACGCGGGTCCTGCGGCAGGTAGCCGATCGCGCTGCGCCGGTCGATCTGGCCGGCGTACGGCTGCCCCTCCCCCGCCAGCACCTTCAGCGTGGTGGTCTTGCCGGCGCCGTTGCGGCCCACCAGGCCGATCCGGTCACCCGGCTGCACCCGCAGGGTGGTGTCGGACAGCAGGATCCGGGCGCCGGCACGCAGCTCCAGGCCGGTGGCAGTGATCATTTTCCGGTACTCGCTCTCGGGGTCTGGAAGGGCTGACTCAGGGCACGCGAAACGGCCGGCGGGCCCGATGGACCGTCGGCGCGGGGCGGTTCAGCCTTCGCAGAGCAGCACGAGCCAAGTGTACCGGGCCGGCTTCGGCGCCCCGCCCGGATTACCGAGCAAGATCATCGGGTACCGAAACGCCGTCCGGACCCGGTCCGGTACCGCAACCACCAAACGTGATGAATCGGTGATCGGGGTCAACATGGAGCTGAACGAGAACGCGCAGATCGACACCAGTCAGGTGGACGATCGGCGAGGGTCCGGCGGGGGCGGCGGGATGGGTATTCCCATCCCGATCGGCGGCGGTCGCGGAGGAATCGTCGGCATCATCATCGCCGTACTGGTCGCGCTGGTCGGCGGCGGCTTCGGACTGAACGCCGCGACCAACGGCGGCGGTGAGCAGGGCGACAACACGTCGCTGCAGCAGAAGTGCTCGGCCGACGACGCGCTCCAGCAGCTGGACTGCCGCAACACCGCCTACGTCAACTCGATCCAGGCCTACTGGCAGGCCGCGCTACCGGAGAAGTTCGGCGAGCAGTACCGGCCGTCGAAGACGGTCTTCTTCAGCCAGGGCGTGAACACCGGCTGCGGCCAGGCCGACTCCGGCGTGGGCCCGTTCTACTGCCCGGCCGACGACCTGGTCTACATCGACCTGACCTTCTACCGGGTGCTGGCCGACCAGCTCGGCGCGGAGGGCGAGTTCGCCCAGCCGTACGTGCTCGCCCACGAGTACGGCCACCACGTGCAGGACCTGCTCGGCACCGAGGCGCAGATGCGCCGCCAGCAGCAGCGCGACCCGGACAACGCCAACGCGCTGTCGGTGAAGCTGGAGCTCCAGGCCGACTGCTACGCAGGCGCCTGGGCGAAGAACGCCACCGGCACCGCCGACGCGAAGGGCCAGAAGATCTTCAAGAGCGTCAGCGAGCAGGACATCGCGCAGGCGATCGACACCGCCGAGAAGATCGGCGACGACGCCATCTCGGAGCGGGCGAACCGCCCGGTGAACCCCGAGGAGTTCACCCACGGCTCCTCGGCGCAGCGCAAGGAGTGGTTCAGCCGCGGCTACGACAGCGGCGACCCGAAGTCCTGCGACACCTTCGGCGGCAGCCGCTGAGCGCCCCGGTCCGAGGTGCCCGGCGGCGGCCGGTGGGTTCCCCACCCACCGGCCGCCGTGGCGTTTCCGGGTCACCGGTTCCGGCCGCGGCCGGCCAGGACGGCTGTCGTCGAGTCAGGTTCGCCGTCGACCCGGCAGCCGCCGGTGACCGCGCCGCCTGAGCCCCTGGCTCGTGACGGCGTGGTAGATGATCATGACGATGATCCCGATCAGGCCGGCTACCGGGTTGACGAACCAGCCGACTGCGGCGCTGCCGCCGTAGAGGATCACGCCGGTGACGGGCCGGGCCCGCTGGGCGTGGAGGTACTCGATGGAGATGTCGGGTGCCCGCAGTGCGGGGTGGCGTTCCAGGTAGGCGAAGAAGGCCAGCCAGGGTACCGACATCAGCGCGGCGGACAGTGCGTACAGGACCACCGCCACCCGCTGGTCGGCGGCGCCCGCATGGGTGAATGCCGACGCGAGCACCGCGGTGGGAAACGGGATGATCACGGCGCCGAGCAGGAGGGCGAGGTTGATCCAGTTGAGTGCGAGGTTCGTCCGGCCGACCAGGAGCAGCAGCGCGTGGTGGTTCAGCCAGAGCACGCCGATGTAGACGAACGAGATCACGAAGGCGAGGTAGGCGGCCTTCTCGTGCAGTAGGGCGTCGAGCAGCCCACCGGATTCGTACGCCGGTGGGCGAAGTTCCAGCACCAGGAGGGTGATGACGATCGCGAAGACCCCGTCGCTGAACGCCGTCATCCGGTCGGTCTCGGTCGTCCTCGTGCCCTGCGCCGGCGGCACGGCCCCCTCGCGTGCGGCCATGTCCGCAGGCTAGCGGCCGGCACGCGACGAGTTGGCCACGCCACACCGAGCAGCGGTTCAGGCGGCGTCGGGTGCGGCGTCGCGGACCAGGATCCGCACCGCGCGGGCCGCGGCGATCGCGGCGACCAACACCGCGTGCCGGGGCTCGGGGACGTCGAGCAGCCGCTCGGCCCGCAGCGCGGCGAGCGGGGCCAGCCGCCGGTCGGCGAGCACGGTGTCGACGGCCCGCCGGTCACCGCCGCAGACCAGCGCGCGCAGCGTCGCCGCCTCCGGCAGCAGCAGCCGTACGGCCAGCTCGGCCGCGTCGCCGAGGGCCGCCTTCGCCTGGTTGTCCCGCCGCCGGGCGAAGCGCTGCTGTGACCACCCGCCCGCCGCGGTACGGCCCTGCACGTAGCGGGTGTCCACCTTGGAGACCGCCAGCTCCTCCCCCACCGCGACGCCGACCGCCACCGCGCCCTTGCGGGCCAGCAACAGGCCGATCCGGCGCGGCTCGGCCGCGGCAGCCACGAATTCGGGTACGTCGTGAGTGGCCGGCGCCCCGGGCGGGGTGTGCAGCTGGGCGGTCGCGCCGTCCGGGGCGGCGAGCAGCAGGCCGTACCCGGTCAGGGTGGTGGTGGGCGGGCCGTGCCGGTCGGCGAAGCCCTCGACCCAGCGGGCGACGCGGGTCGGGTCGACCTCGACCCACCGGCCACCCCCGGCTGCGGGTCGACTGGTCATGGCCGAACGGTACCGAATTGCCGGGCCACGGGCGGCGCCCCACTCCAGGCCTTTCACGGGCATCGATGAACGCTTACCATCCGGTAACCGAATGTTTCTCGGATCCATCCTCCGTCTGCGAGGTACCCATGCAGCCACGCGGTCCCGTCCCACCGCACCCCGCCCGCCGCGCCGCCGCCCGCCGGCTGACCGCCGCCGCCGCGGCGACGGTCACCGTGGCGGCCCTGCTCACCGTCTCCCCCGCCGCCCCGGTCGCCGCCGCGCCCGCCGCCACCACCGCCACCACCAGCGGATTCGCCGCGGGCGACCACTGTCTCGGCGAATGCTCGGACATCCTGCCGCCGGGACAGAACGGCAACGCCACCCTCGTCGAGGTGCTCGCCAACCAGGCCCTGGGCACCCTGCCCCGGCACGCCGGTGACCAGCTCGGCCGGTACGCCGACCTGGTCTACGGCTATGCGGGGCTGCGCGAGGACCAGCTCGGCGCGTTCTTCAACGACGCCGGCTTCGGGGTGCCGGCCGATCAGGTCGAGCGCAGCTACTCGCCGCGCGCCGACGTGACTATCGTGCGCGACCGGGCGACCGGCGTCCCGCACGTCACCGGCAGCACCCGCGGCGGCACCATGTTCGGGGCCGGCTACGCCGGCGCCGAGGACCGACTGTTCACCATCGACCTGCTCCGCCACGTCGGGCGGGGCACGCTCACCCCGTTCGCCGGTGGCGCGCCCGGCAACCGGGCGCTGGAGCAGAGCGTCTGGCGCAACTCGCCGTACACCGAGGCGGACCTGGCGGCGCAGGTGGAGGCGCTGCGGCGCAAGGGCCCCCGGGGCGAGCAGCTCTACAGCGACGTGCAGGAGTACCTCGCCGGGATCAACGCCTACATCGGGCACTGCATGGCGCACCGCAACTGCCCCGGCGAGTACGTGCTCACCGGGCACCTGGACGCGGTCACCAACGCCGGTGGGCCCGAGCCGTTCCGGATGACCGACCTGATCGCCATCGCCGGCGTGGTGGGCGGGCTGTTCGGCGGCGGGGGCGGCAACGAGATGCAGTCGGCGCTGGTCCGGCTGGCCGCGCGGGCCCGCTACGGCGTGGTCGAGGGCGATCGGGTCTGGACCGCCTTCCGCAGCCAGGAGAACCCGGAGACGGTGCTGACCCTGCACGACGGGCAGAGCTTCCCCTACGGTGACGCCCCCGCGAACGCGGCCAGCGTGGTGCTGCCGGACGGCGGCTCGGCCCGGGTGGAACCGGTGGTCAGCGACGCCACCGGCACGGCCGCCGGCGCCGCCGCCGGCGGGCCGTCCGAGCTGGCCGCCGCGCTGTCCGGGCTGACCATCGGCCGGGCCAACCGGGGCATGTCGAACGCGGCGGTGATCTCGGCCGAGCACTCCGCCACCGGCCACCCGATCGCCGTGTTCGGCCCGCAGACCGGCTACTTCTCGCCCCAGCTGCTGATGGTGCAGGAGTTGCAGGGGCCGGGGATCAGCGCGCGCGGCGCCGCCTTCGCCGGGCTCAACCTCTACGTGCTGCTGGGCCGGGGTCAGGACTACGCCTGGAGCGCCACCTCGTCGGCCCACGACATCACCGACACCTACGCCCTGCCGCTGTGCACGCTGGACGGCAGCGCACCCACCCTGGCCAGCAACCACTACCGCTACCGGGGTCGCTGCCAGCCGATGGAGGAGATCTCCCACGTCAACGCCTGGCGGCCCACCCTCGCCGACGGCACCGCCGCCGGGTCGTACCGGCTGGTCGCCCGGCGCACCGCACTCGGCCTGGTCGCCTGGCGGGGCACCGTGGGCGGCCAGCCGCACGCCTTCACCCACCTGCGCGCCACCTACCGGCACGAGGCGGACTCGGCGATCGGCTTCCAGATGTTCAACGACCCGGCCGCGATGGGCGACGCCACGGCGTTCCGCGAGTCCGCCGGCACCATCGGGTACGCGTTCAACTGGTTCTACGTGAACTCCACCCAGTCGGCGTACGCCAACTCGGGGCTCAACCCGGTGCGCGCTGCCGGGTCCGACCCGAACCTGCCGATGAAGGCCGATCCGGCGTACGAGTGGCGCGACTTCGACCCGGTCGCCAACACCGCCGCGTACCAACCCCTGGCCGCGCATCCGTACTCGGTGGACCAGGACTACTACGTGAGCTGGAACAACAAGCAGGCCAAGGACTTCGGCGCCGCCGACGGCAACTTCAGCTTCGGCCCGGTGCACCGGGTGAACCTGCTGGACCGGCCGATCCGAGCGGCGCTGGCGGACGGGCGTACCTTCGACCGGGCCACGCTGACCTCGCTGGTCGAGCGGGCCGGCCTGACCGACCTGCGCGGCGCCGAGGTGCTCGACGAGCTGATCCGGGTGCTGGAGAGCCAGCCGGTCACCGACGCCGACCTGGCCGCCGTGGTGGGCAAGCTCCGGGCCTGGCGCGCCGAGGGCGCACTGCGGGTCGAGACGGCCCGCGGCACCAAGGTGTACCGGCACGCGGACGCGATCCGGATCTTCGACGCCTGGTGGCCGCTGCTGGTCAACGGCCAGTTCCGGGCACCGCTCGGCCCGGAGCTGTACCAGGCGCTGGTCAACGCCATGCAGATCAACGAGTCGCCGTCCGGGCAGCAGCGCGGCGACCAGTCCACCCTGCCCACCTCCGCCAACGAGGCGCAGGGGCACAAGGGCTCGTCGTTCCAGTACGGCTGGTGGGGGTACGTCGACGCCGACCTGCGCGCGGTGCTGGGCGAGCCGGTGCCCGGCGGCTCGGACCGCCGGTACTGCGGCGGCGGTGACCTCGCCGCCTGCCGGCAGATCCTGCTGGACACGCTGCGCAGCGCCGCCGCCCGACCGGCCACCGAGGTCTACCCCGGCGACGCGACCTGCGCGGCCGGCGACCAGTGGTGCGCCGACGCCATCGTGCAGTCCCCGCTCGGCGGGCTGAAGCAGCCCGTCATCGCCTGGCAGAACCGGCCGACCTACCAGCAGGTGGTGTCGTTCCCGGCCCGCCGCGGCGACGACCTGACCAACCTGGCCGCCGGCCGCCCGGTCACCGCCTCCAGCAGCCAGCTCTTCCTCCCGGCCAGCCGGGCGGTGGACGGCGACCCGGGCACCCGGTGGTCGAGCGGCTGGTCGGACCACCAGTCGATCACCGTGGACCTCGGTGCGGTCCGGCCGGTGGCCCGCGCGGTGCTGCGCTGGGAGGCGGCGTACGCCCGGTCGTACCGGATCGACGTCTCCACCGACGGCGCCGCCTGGCGGACCGTCTGGTCCACCACCGCCGGGGACGGTGGCACCGACAACGACCGGTTCGCCACGACGAGTGCCCGCTACGTGCGGATGGTCGGGCTGACCCGGGCCACCTCCTACGGCTTCTCGCTCTGGGAACTGGAGGTGTACCCGCACTGAACCGGCCGGCTCACCAGATCATCCGCAGCGCCAGCAGCCCGATCAGCGCGCTGGCCAGCAGCGCGGTGACCAGCCGGCCACGGTCGGAGGTGAGCAGCCGACCGAGCAGCGAGCCGCCGCCGGCGACCAGCAGCTGCCAGCTCGCCGAGGCGGCGAACGCCGCGGCCACGAAGGCCACCTGGCCGGCGGGCGTCCACCCACCGGACGCCTGCCGGCCGATCACCAGGGCCACGAAGTAGACGATGGTCATCGGGTTGAGCAGGGTGAGCGCCAGCAGCCCGGCGAAGGCCCGGCCCGGCGTGGACAGACCCCGCTCGGCCCGCGCCGGGCCGGCCGGGCGACGGTGCCGGCGCAGCGCGCCCACGGCGAGCTGCCCGGCGAGGAAGAGCAGGATCACGACGGCCGCCCAGCGCAACGGGGTGGCGAGCGGGCGCACCAGACCGGCGAGGGCGGCGCCGCCGAGCATGGCCAGGGCGGCGTAGAGGCCGTCCGCCGCGGCCACCCCGAGGGCGGCGGCGGCGCCGACCCGCAACGAGGTACGGGCGGTGAGTCCGATGACCACGATGGCGATCGCCCCGACCGGCACCGCCACCC
Organism: Micromonospora sp. CPCC 206171; assembly: GCF_036906755.1. NCBI lineage: Bacteria > Bacillati > Actinomycetota > Actinomycetes > Micromonosporales > Micromonosporaceae > Micromonospora > Micromonospora sp. CPCC 206171. The sequence goes on from NZ_JBAKHT010000030.1 coordinate 35,365, forward strand.
CGTAGCCGGCGAGCAGGCCGGCGAGCAGCGCGTCACCCATGGCGGCGGGTGTCGGGTCGCAGCCGCCACGGCAGCGGCCGCTGTCGCCCGGCGGCGATGGCCGCGGCGACAGGGACGGTGCGGGACGACGTCGACTCGATCATGCGGCGATTGTCGCCGGACGCCGTCCGGGCCCGCCACCGGTTATCCGTGGGTGCATGCGGGCCGCACCGACGACAAAGGCCCCGACCTGAGGTCGGGGCCTGTCGTCCGGCCAGCCGGCGCGGTGGGTCAGACGTTGAAGCCGAGCGAGCGGAGCTGGTCGCGCCCCTCGTCGGTGATCTTGTCCGGGCCCCACGGCGGCAGCCAGACCCAGTTGATCCGGATGTCGTTGACCAGTCCCCCGCCGGGGCCGGTGGTCAGCGCCTGCCGGGCCTGGTCCTCGATCACGTCGGTGAGCGGGCAGGCCGCCGAGGTGAGCGTCATGTCCAGCGTCGCGACGTTCTCGTCGTCGACGTGCACGCCGTACACCAGGCCGAGGTCGACCACGTTGATGCCGAGCTCCGGGTCGACGACGTCCTTCATCGCCTCCTCGATGTCGGCGACGGCGGCCTTGCCGCCGGTCGCCGGGGTGGCCGCGCCAGCTTCCGCCACGGCGCCGCCCGCCGTGGCGGCGGTCTCCTCAGAACTCATGCCTTCACCTCCGTCGGGCTCACGCCCACGCCGGCGCGTGCCGCGGCATCCTTGAACGCCATCCACGGCAGCAGCGCGCACTTGACCCGGGCGGGGTAGCGGGCGACGCCCGCGAAAGCCACCCCGTCACCGAGTACGTCCTCGTCCGGCGTGACCTGGCCCCGCCCGGACATCAACTCGACGAACGCCTCGTGCACGGCGAACGCCTCACCCGCACCCCGACCGCGCAGCAGTTCGTGCAGCACGCTCGCCGACGCCTGGCTGATCGAGCAGCCCATCCCGTCGTACGAGATGTCGTCGAGGGTGTCGCCGTCGGTGGCCACCCGGACGGTGATCTCGTCACCGCAGGTCGGGTTGACGTGGTGCGCCTCGGCGACCCGGGCGTCCGGGTCGGCGTCGCGCAGGCCACGGCCGTGCGGGTGCTTGTAGTGGTCCAGGATGATCTCCTGGTAGAGCTGGTCGAGCTGCATCAGTCGAACACCTTCCGCGCCTGCTCGAGCCCCGCCACCAGGGCGTCGATCTCCTCCGTGGTGGTGTACAGGTAGAACGACGCCCGCGTCATGGCCGGCACGCCGAACCGGGTGCACACCGGCTTCGCGCAGTGGTGCCCCACCCGCACCTGCACGCCGAGCGAGTCGAGGACCTGCCCCACGTCGTGCGGGTGGATGTCACCGAGCGCGAACGAGATCGTCCCGCCCCGGCCGACGGGCACCGTCGGGCCGAAGACGCGCAGCCCCGGCACGGTGGCGAGGGCGTCCAGCGCGTACGTCGTCAGCTCCTTCTCGTGCCACTGGATGGCGCGCATCCCGACGCCGGTGAGGTAGTCGACCGCCGCGCCGAGCGCGACCGCCTCCGCGATCGGCGGGGTGCCGGCCTCGAACCGAGCCGGTGGCGCGGCGAACGTCGAGCGCGCCATCGACACCGTCTCGATCATCGAGCCGCCGCCGAGCACCGGGGGCATCGCGGCGAGCAGCTCGCCCCGGCCCCAGAGCACGCCGATGCCGGTCGGGCCGCACATCTTGTGGCCGGTGAAGACGATGAAGTCGGCGTCGTAGTCGACCACGTCCATCGGCATGTGCGGCACCGACTGCGAGCAGTCGAGCAGCAGCAGCGCCCCCACCTCGCGGACCCGCTGGGTGATCCGGGAGGTGGCGTTGACCGTGCCGAGGATGTTGGACATGTGCACCAGCGAGACGATCTTCGTCCGCTCGGTGACCAGTTCCTCCAGCCCCGACTCGTCCAGCCGCCCGTTGTCGGTGACCGGGAACCAGCGCAGCGTGGCGCCGGTGCGCTCGCAGAGCAGCTGCCACGGGACGATGTTCGAGTGGTGCTCCATCTCGGAGATCACCACCTCGTCCCCGGGGCCGAGCCGGAACCGGGGGTCGGCGTCGGGCCGCAGCGAGGCGTTGGAGAACGCGTACGCCACGATGTTGATCGCCTCGGTGGAGTTCTTGGTGAACACCACCTCGTCCACGCTCGGCGCGTTGATGAACGCGGCGACCTTCGCCCGCGCCCCCTCGTACGCCTCGGTCGCCTCGGTGCCCAGGGTGTGCACCGAGCGCGACACGTTGGCGTTGTGCACCGCGTAGTGCTCGGCGAGCACGTCAAGCACCTGACGCGGCTTGTGCGAGGTGTTGGCGCTGTCGAGATAGACCAGCCGGTGCCCGTTGATCTCCCGGTCCAGGATCGGGAAGTCGGCGCGCACTGCTGCCACGTCGAAGCGTGGCACGTCGTCGTACTGCGGCATCCCGGACGGGATCGCGATGGTGGTCATCTCAGCCGGCCCCTGTCGTGTCGTGTCAGGCCCGCGCCGAGCCGGCCCCGGCGGCGTACCGCTCGTAGCCCTCGGCCTCGAGCTTGTCGGCCAGCTCCGGCCCGCCCTGCTCGACGATCCGGCCGGCGACGAAGACGTGCACGAAGTCCGGCTTGATGTAGCGCAGGATGCGGGTGTAGTGGGTGATCAGCAGCACGCCGGTGTCGCCGGTGTCGCGGACCCGGTTCACGCCCTCGCTGACCACGCGCAGCGCGTCCACGTCGAGGCCGGAGTCGGTCTCGTCGAGGATGGCGATCTTCGGCTTGAGCAGCTCCAGCTGCACGATCTCGTGCCGCTTCTTCTCACCGCCGGAGAAGCCCTCGTTGACGTTGCGCTGGGCGAACGCCGGGTCCATCTGCAGGCGCTCCATGGCGCCGCGCAGCTCGCCGCCCCAGGTGCGCAGCTTCGGCGCCTCGCCGTCGATGGCGGTCTTGGCGGTACGCAGGAAGTTGGCCACCGAGACGCCGGGGACCTCGACCGGGTACTGCATGGCCAGGAAGAGGCCGGCGCGGGCCCGCTCGTCGACGGACATGGCCAGCACGTCCTCGCCGTCGAGGGTCACCGAGCCGCCGGTGATCTCGTACTTGGGGTGGCCGGCGATCGAGTACGCCAGGGTGGACTTGCCGGAACCGTTCGGCCCCATGATCGCGTGCGTCTCACCCGAGCGGACGGTCAGGTCGACACCGGCCAGGATCGGCTTGAGCTCACCCTCGGGCAGCTTGACCGACACCTTCAGGTCGCGGATCTCCAGGGTGCTCATTATCGGGTCACTCCATTGCTCGGCGTCAGGCTGACGTAGATGTCGCCGTCGCGGACTTCGACGGGATAGACGGGGACGGGTTCGGTGGCGGGCAGGCCGGTGGGCTCACCAGTCCGTAGGTCGAAACGGGATCCGTGCAGCCAGCATTCCAGCGTGCACCCGTCGACCTCGCCCTCGGACAGGGCCACCGCGGCGTGCGAGCACTCGTCGTACACGGCGTAGAAGGTGTCGTCCTCGCCGTGCACGACGGCGATCTGGGTGCCGTCCACGTCCGCGCTGATCGCGGTGCCCTTCGGCACGTCCTCGGTCGAGCAGATCTTGATCATCAGGCGCCCGCCTTGGCCAGCCGGGCCTCGATCGCGTCGCCGAGCCGCTCGCGCAGCTCCTCGACCGGGATCTTGTTGATCAGCTCGGCGAAGAAGCCGCGCACCACCAGGCGACGGGCCTCGCCCTCCGGGATGCCCCGGGCCATCAGGTAGAACAGCTGCTCGTCGTCGAAGCGGCCGGTCGCGCTCGCGTGGCCGGCGCCGGCGATCTCGCCGGTCTCGATCTCCAGGTTGGGTACGGAGTCGGCCCGCGCGCCGTCGGAGAGCAGCAGGTTCCGGTTGATCTCGTACGTGTCGGTGCCGGTCGCCTCGGCGCGGATCAGCACGTCGCCCACCCAGACGGTGTGCGCGTCGTCGCCCTGCAGGGCACCCCGGTAGCCGACGTAGCTGCGGCAGTCCGGCACGTTGTGGTCGACCAGCTGCCGGTGCTCCAGGTGCTGGCCGCCGTCGGCGAAGTAGACGCCGTACAGCTCGGCCTCGCCGCCCCGGCCGGTGTACTCCACCGAGGTGTACTGCCGGACCAGGTCGCCGCCGAGGCTGGCCTGGATGTGCGTCACCTTGGCGTCGCGGCCCAGCTTGATCTTGAGGTGCTGGGCCTGCACCGCGTCGGCGGCCCAGTCCGCGACGGTGACCAGGATCAGCTTCGCGCCCTCGGCCACCGACACCTCGACGTTGTCGGCCAGGGTGGCCGAGCCGACGTGCTCCAGCACCAGGGTGACCTCGGCGAACCGGCCCACGTCGACGAAGGTGTGCCCGAAGGCCAGCCCCTCGACGCCGTCGCCGACCACCCGCAGTGTCACCGGTGCGCCGACCACGGCGTCCCGGGCGACCTCCACCAGCAGCGCGTCCCCCGCGCCGCCGTACGCCAGGGCGCTGACCCGGTCGACCGGGGTGAGCACGCTGCCCACCCGCGGGTCGTCCGCGCCGATCTGCCCGACGGTGACGCCCTCGGGCAGGTCGCCGTACTCGTGCCGGACCGTGGCGGTGGCGGCCTGCGCCGCACCGGCCAGCCCGCGCAGCCGCTTGAGCGGGGTGAAGCGCCACTCCTCCTCCAGGCCGGTGAGGGCCGGGAAGTCGGCGACGTCGTACGAGCGGAGCGCCTGCGTCTTGGTGCTGGGCGGCGCGGAAGCCTGGGTAGTCATCTCTTCCTTGGTCTGTTCTGGCGACGACAATGTCTGGTGCCGGGTCGGGCGGACCGGGACGCCGGCCCGCCCGTGCGGCGGGCGGCGTCAGCCGACCGCGCCCTCCATCTGGAGCTCGATCAGGCGGTTGAGCTCCAGGGCGTACTCCATCGGGAGCTCCTTGGCAATCGGCTCGATGAAGCCACGCACGATCATCGCCATCGCCTCGTCCTCGCTCAGACCGCGGCTCATCAGGTAGAAGAGCTGGTCGTCGCTGATCTTGGAGACGGTCGCCTCGTGCCCCATCGCCACGTCGTCCTCGCGGATGTCGACGTAGGGGTAGGTGTCCGAGCGGGAGATGGTGTCGACCAGCAGCGCGTCGCACTTGACCGTGCTCCGGCTGTGGTGCGAGCCCTCCAGCACCTGGACCAGGCCCCGGTACGACGTACGGCCGCCGCCCCGGGCGATCGACTTCGACACGATGGTGGAGGAGGTGTGCGGCGCGGCGTGCACCATCTTGGCGCCGGCGTCCTGGTGCTGGCCCTCGCCGGCCATGGCCACCGAGAGCACCTCGCCCTTGGCGTGCTCGCCGGTCATGTAGACCGCCGGGTACTTCATGGTCACCTTGGAGCCGATGTTGCCGTCGACCCACTCCATCGTCGCGCCCTCGTGGCAGACGGCGCGCTTGGTCACCAGGTTGTACACGTTGTTCGACCAGTTCTGGATGGTCGTGTAGCGGCAGCGCGCGTTCTTCTTGACGATGATCTCCACCACCGCGCTGTGCAGCGAGTCGGAGGAGTAGAGCGGCGCGGTGCAGCCCTCGACGTAGTGCACGTACGCGCCCTCGTCGACGATGATCAGCGTGCGCTCGAACTGGCCCATGTTCTCCGTGTTGATCCGGAAGTAGGCCTGCAGCGGGATCTCCACGTGCACGCCCTTCGGCACGTAGATGAACGAGCCACCGGACCACACGGAGGTGTTCAGCGCGGCGAACTTGTTGTCGCCGACCGGGATCACCGTGCCGAAGTACTCCTTGAAGATGTCCTCGTGCTCGCGCAGCGCGGTGTCGGTGTCCAGGAAGATGACACCCTGCTCCTCGAGGTCCTCACGGATCTTGTGGTAGACCACCTCGGACTCGTACTGCGCCGCGACACCGGCGACCAGGCGCTGCTTCTCCGCCTCCGGGATGCCCAGCCGGTCGTAGGTGTTCTTGATGTCCTCGGGCAGGTCCTCCCAGCTGGTGGCCTGCTTCTCGGTGGACCGGACGAAGTACTTGATGTTGTCGAAGTCGATCCCGGTGAGGTCCGCGCCCCAGGCCGGCATCGGCTTGCGACCGAACAGCCGCAGGCCCTTCAGGCGCAGGTCGAGCATCCAGGCCGGCTCGTTCTTCTTCGCCGAGATGTCCCGTACCACCGCCTCGTTGAGACCGCGCTGGGCGACCGCCCCGGCGACGTCGGGGTCGGACCAGCCGTACTCGTAGCGACCCAGGGCGGCGAGCTGCTCTTCCTGGGTCAGGGGCTGGACGATCTGCTCGGTCATCTATCTGTCCTCACAGTGGTGACGGTGTTACCGGACTGGGCACGCGGCTGGGCCGGGATGTGCGTGGTGCACACCCCGTCGCCGTGCGCGATGGTGGCCAGGCGCTGCACGTGGGTGCCGACCAGGCGGGAGATCACCGCGGTCTCGGCCTCGCACAGCTGGGGAAACTCGGCGGCCACGTGCGCCACCGGGCAGTGGTGCTGACAGAGCTGGCCGCCGGAGGCGATCGTGGACGCGTTGGCAGCGTAACCCTCGGCGGTGAGGGCGCTCGCGAGCGCCTCCGCCCGCGCGAGCGGGTCGTCCCCGGCGTCCTCCATGGCGGCCCGGCAGCGGGCCTCCAACGCGGCGACCTGGTCGGCGGCGAACGCCTCGACCGCCGACGAACCGCCGTTGCGGGCGATCCAACGCAGCGCGGCCGTGGCCATGTTGTCGTAGTGGTGGGTGCCGCAGCGGACCCGGGCGGCCTCGGTCAGCAGGAAGACCTTCGCCGGGCGACCGCGCCCACGGCTGCCGCGCACGGCCTGCTCGCGGGCGATGACGTCACCGTCGGCGAGCATCGCGTCGAGGTGCCGGCGGATCGCGGCCGGGCTGAGCCCCAGCGCCGAGCCGAGCTGGGCGGCGGTGGTCGCCCCCCGCTCCAGCAGCAGCTGGGTGACCCGGTCCCGGGTGGAGAGGTCGGTGGACGCGGCCTGCGACAACTCCAGCTCGGCGCGTCTGACGCCGCGCCGGGACCGGACGCCGTCGCCGGCGACCGGGGCGGTCGCCGACGGGTGCCCAGGAAGCGCCGCCGCGTTTTTCACAACGCCAACGTTACGTAATTCGCCGGACGCCCGCAAACCCGGCCCCCGGTGATCCCTGACACCGGGCCGGCGGAGTCACCCGACCGTGCTCCACTACGGTGCGTAGGATTCGCTCCGTGATGCGATCCGTCCGGTTCCCGGCCTCCGCCGCGCTGCGTCGCCTGCTCGACCGGTTCCCCGTGTCGACCGCGCTGCTGCGCCGCCTCGCGTACGCCTCGATCATCTCGAACGTGGCGATCGTGGTGACCGGTGGGGCGGTCCGGCTCACCGCCTCCGGTCTCGGCTGCCCGACCTGGCCCCGCTGCACCGACGACTCGTACACCACCACGGCCGAGATGGGTGTGCACGGGGCGATCGAGTTCGGCAACCGGCTGGTCACCTTCGTCGTCGGCGTCATCGCGCTGGCCACCGTCCTCGCGGCGCTGGCCCACCGGCCGCGCCGCCGGGAGCTGGTCCAACTGTCGGTGGCGGTCTTCCTGGGCATCCCGGCGCAGATCATCCTCGGCGGCATCACCGTGCGCACCCACCTCAACCCGTGGGTGGTCGGCCTGCACTTCCTGCTCTCGATGGTGGTGATCGGCGTCGCGTACGCGCTCTGGCGGCGGATCGTGGACCCGGACGCACCGTCGGTGCCCGCGGTGCCCACCCCCCTGCGCACCCTGGCGCTGCTCACCACGGCGGTCAGCGCCGCCGTCCTGGTGGTGGGCACCTGGGTGACCGGCAGCGGCCCGCACGCCGGCGACCATGGCGCCAAGCGCAACGGTCTGGACCCGGAGTCGATCTCCCAGGTGCACGCCGACGGCGTCTTCCTGCTGATCGGGCTCTCGGTGGCGCTGATCTTCGCCTTCCGGGCGGTCGGCGCGACCCGGGCCACCCGGGCCGCCGTGGTGCTGGTGGCGGTGGAGCTCTCCCAGGGCCTGATCGGGTTCGTGCAGTACTTCACGCAGCTGCCGGCGCTGCTGGTCGGCGCGCACATGCTCGGCTCCTGCCTGGTGCTGCTGGCCACCCTGTCGGTGCTCTGGTCGACCAGCGAACGCCGCCTGTCCCCCGCCCCGGCCACCCCCTCCCCCGAGCAACGCATCCCCGCCACCGCCTGACCGCGCGCCCCGGAAGCGCAGATACAGAGAAAGAGTGGCTATTCCGGCTCGGATAGCCACTCTTTCTCTGTATCTGCGGGCGCTGAGGGGGTTGGGTGGGGGCGGGGCGGGGTGGGTCAGGGGGTGAGGTGGGTGAGGATGGCGTCGGCGAGGCGGGCGGGGGCGCCGTCGGCGTAGCCGAGGAAGAGCGACGGCTCGGTCAGCTCCAGCTCCACCAGGACGGGCGCGCCGTCCGGGCCGGGGATCAGGTCCACCCGGGCGTAGAGCAGGCGCTCGGTGCCGCCCGGCACCTCGGCCAGGACCCGCTCCGCGACGGCCAACTGCTCGGCACCGGCGGTGCGGGCGCTGATCTCCTCGGGCTTGTAGAGCCCGTCCACGCCGAGGTCCGGGCCGTCCAGCATCGCGCCCTTGCGGATCGCGTGGCTGAACGCCAGGCCCTGCGGGCCGGCCAGGAACAGCAGCGCCGTCTCACCGGCCGTGTCCACGGCGTCGAGGTACGGCTGCACCATGGTCAGCCGGCCGGCGTCCGACAGCCGCCGCACGTGCGCGGCGGCCAGCTCGCGGTGCCCCGGGTCGGCCAGGTCGTAGCGGCCGGTGTCCTGGCTGCCGGCGCTGACCGCCGGCTTGATGACGTACTCGCCCGAGTCGGCGGGCGGTCGCCAGGACTCCCCCGGCGCCACCCACGAGGTCGAAACGACCGGCACGCCGGCCGCCGACAACTCGCCGAGGTAGCGCTTGTCGGTGTTCCAGCGGACCACGTCGGCGGGGTTGACCAGGGCCGGCACGGTCTGCGCCCAGGCGACGAACTCGTCGCGGCGCAGCGCGTAGTCCCAGGGTGAGCGGAGCACGACCAGGTCGTACCCGGCCCAGTCGACCCCCGGGTCGTCCCAGACGGCCACCTCTGCGGTGACGCCGCGGGCGGCCAGCGGGGCGAGTACGAGTCGGTCGTCCGGGTCGAGGTCGGCGAGCCGGTCACAGGTGACGAGAGCGACCCGGGGTTCCCCCCGGGTCGACTGGTGGTGGTTGGTCAATTTATGTCAACGGGCCATCGTGCGCCGGGCCATCGACCGCCAGAGGTCGTTGCTCGGACGCATCTGGTCCATCAGTTCACGCTCCCAGGCGTTCTCGACGGTGACTCCCGCCTTGGCGCACGCCTGCCGCGCGACGACGGTGTCGTCCGCGAACTGGTCGGCCCACGCGCCGTCCTCGCCGACGAGGACGATCCGTGCGCCACGCTTGCCGACGTACTCGATGACCGCCTTGGCGCCACCGTGGCCGGCGGCGAACGACTTGATGCCCGAGACCAGCCCGTTGGGGGCGTTCTCGGCGGTCTGCTCAGCCGTCAGCGTCGTATCGGATCCATCTGCCATGACGCGAAGCCTAAGCAGACATCCACCCGTGCGCGCGAGAAGGATGAACTATTTGTGATGCCAATTACCTACGGGTTTAAGGAAGACCACAGGTAATTTGCCCGTACTTGTCGGATAAGTACCCACGAATCGGGCGGCCAGGATCGCCCCGATGAGTCCGAGTTGCGGCGATGGAAAAGCCCGAAAACCGACTCTGAAAAGTCATGACCCTGACTGTGACGGACCGGACCGGAAGGCCGCCCGACGGCGGTCAGACCAGCGCGTCGAGGGCGACGGCGGCGAAGAGGATGGTCAGGTAGGTCGTCGACCAGTGGAACAGCCGCATCGGCTTGACGGCCTCGCCCCGGGTCACCCGGCGGCAGAGCCGGTGCGCCTCGAGCACGAAGATCCCGCCCACCACCAGGGTCGGCACGCCGTAGATCGGGCTCATCCCCATCGGCCAGAGCGCCAGCGAGAGCAGCACGGTGATCCAGGCGAAGGTCAGGATCTCGGCGTTGACCCGGCGGGCCGAGGCAACCACCGGCAGCATCGGGATGCCCGCTCGGGCGTAGTCGTCCTTGTACTTCATCGCCAGGGGGTAGAAGTGCGGCATCTGCCAGAAGAAGACCACGCCGAAGAGCACCCAGGCCTGCGGCGCCAGCGAGCCGGTGACCGCCGCCCAGCCGATCAGCACCGGGGCCGCCCCGCAGGCGCCGCCCCAGAAGGTGTTCGTCGGGGTGGTGCGCTTGAGCCAGAGCGTGTAAACGACGTCGTAGTAGACGATCGCCGCCAGGGTCAGCCCGGCCGCCAGCAGGTTGGTGAAGGCGGCCATCAGGACCACCGACACCACCGCCAGCACCAGGCCGAAGACGAGCGCGTTGCGCGGCGAGACGGTGTGCGCCGGCAGCGGACGGCGCTTCGTACGCCGCATCAGCTGGTCGATGTCCCGGTCGATGTAGCAGTTGATCACGCTGGCCGCACCGGCCGCGAGCGAGCCGCCGACCAGCACCACGGCCACCAGCCAGAGCGACGGCAGGCCGCCGTCGGCGAGCATCATCGCCGGCACCGTGGTGACCAGCAGCAGCTCGACGATGCGGGGCTTGGTCAACGCGACGTACGCGGCGACGACCGCCCGAACGTCGCGGCGGGCCGGCTCCGCGACCACCGTGCGCACCGGCGGCTGCCCGGCAGAGTCGCTGACGGGGCGCTCGGTGATCATGCTCACGGATTGCCACCTTCCGGCATCGGCAGGGGTGATCAGGTCGGCGGGACCCGGGGAGGGTCGACACACCGACCCACAGACTACGCGTCGTCGTTTTGGCTGCCCGGGCGACCCGAGAACGGTGCGGGCCGTCACACCGACTCCGCTGAACGACCAGACGGGTCCGACCCGTACCCAACAGGGTGGAGTGATCCCCGGGCGGACGTTTAGGGCCGCTCGATAGGGTCATCAGTGAGGGTTCCGCCCATCTGCCGAGGAGCACAACCATCGTGGCTGCCAACCGACCCGAGCACCCCGCACTCAACTGGACCGACCTCGACCGCCGGGCCGTCGACACCGTCCGCGTGCTGGCCATGGACGCCGTGGAGAAATCCGGCAACGGCCACCCGGGCACCGCGATGAGCCTGGCGCCCGCGGCGTACCTGCTCTTCAACCGGGTGATGCGCCACAACCCGGCCGACCCGAACTGGCCCGGCCGGGACCGGTTCGTCCTCTCCGCCGGGCACTCCAGCCTGACCCTCTACATCCAGCTCTTCCTCTCCGGCTACCCCCTCGCGCTGGAGGACCTGCAGTCGCTGCGGCAGTGGGGCTCGCTCACCCCCGGGCACCCGGAGCACGGGCACACCCCCGGCGTGGAGACCACCACCGGCCCGCTCGGCCAGGGCCTGGGCAACGCCGTCGGCATGGCGATGGCCGCCCGCCGCGAGCGGGGCCTGTTCGACCCGGAGAGCGAGCCGGGCGGCTCGGTCTTCGACCACGACATCTGGTGCATCGCCTCCGACGGCGACATCGAGGAGGGCATCAGCCACGAGGTCAGTGCGCTCGCCGGGCACCAGCAGCTGGGCAACCTCACGGTGATCTACGACGACAACGAGATCTCCATCGAGGACGACACCCGGATCGCCAAGAGCGAGGACGTGGCGGCCCGCTACGAGGCGTACGGCTGGCACGTGCAGACCGTCGACTGGCGGACCGGCGACGCCGACCAGGGCGACTACCACGAGGACGTGGCGGCGCTGCACCAGGCGCTGCTGGCCGCCAAGGCGGAGACCGGGCGTCCCTCCTTCATCGCGCTGCGCACCATCATCGGCTGGCCCGCGCCCAACAAGAAGAACACCGGCAAGATCCACGGCTCGGCGCTCGGTGCCGACGAGGTGGCCGCCACCAAGCAGCTGCTCGGCTTCGACCCGGCGCAGAGCTTCGAGGTCGACGAGGAGGTGCTCGGCCACGCCCGCCAGGTGATGACCCGGGGTGAGTCCGCCCAGCGGGAGTGGACGACCGCGTTCGACGCCTGGTCGCAGGCCAACCCCGAGCGCAAGGCGCTCTGGGAGCGGATGGCCGGCCGGGTGCTGCCGCAGGGCTGGACCGAGGCCCTGCCGAGCTTCCCCGCCGACGCCAAGGGCGTGGCCACCCGGGCCGCCTCCGGCAAGGTGCTGGAGGCGCTCGCCCCGGTGCTGCCGGAGCTCTGGGGCGGCTCGGCCGACCTGGCGGAGAGCAACAACACCACCATGAAGGGTGAGCCGTCGTTCATCCCGGCCACCCACGCCACCAAGGACTTCCCGGGCCACGAGTACGGCCGCACGCTGCACTTCGGCATCCGCGAGCACGCCATGGGAGCGATCCTCAACGGCATCGCCCTGCACGGCGGCACCCGCCCGTACGGCGGCACCTTCCTGGTGTTCAGCGACTACATGCGCCCCTCGGTGCGGCTGGCGGCGCTGATGAAGCTGCCGGTGGTCTACGTCTGGACGCACGACTCGATCGGCCTGGGCGAGGACGGCCCGACCCACCAGCCGGTGGAGCACCTGACCGCGCTGCGCGCCATCCCCGGCCTGGACGTGGTCCGCCCGGCGGACGCCAACGAGACCGCCTGGGCCTGGCGGCAGGCGTTGGAGCACACCGACCGGCCGACCGCGCTGGCGCTGAGCCGTCAGGCGCTGCCGACGCTGGACCGGTCGACGCTGGGCAGCGCCGAGGGCGTCGCCAAGGGCGGCTACGTGCTGGCCGAGGCGTCCACCGGCAAGCCGCAGGTGATCATCGTCGGCACCGGCTCCGAGGTGCAGCTCTGCCTCACCGCCCGGGAGCGGCTGGAGGCCGACGGCACCCCCACCCGGGTCGTTTCCATGCCCTGCCAGGAGTGGTTCTACGAGCAGGACGAGGCGTACCGGGAGTCGGTGCTGCCGCGCGGGGTAAAGGCACGGGTGAGCGTGGAGGCGGGCATCGCCATGTCCTGGCGCGGGATCGTCGGCGAGTGCGGCGAGAGCGTGAGCCTGGAGCACTACGGCGCGAGCGCCCCGCACACCGTGCTCTTCGAGCAGTTCGGGTTCACCCCCGACCGGATCGTGGCCGCCGCGCACGCGGCGCTGACCCGGGTGGGCGACATCACCGGTTTCACGACCGGCAACTGAGGGGAGCGTGGACGGCATGACTGACTTGCTGGGTGAGCTCAGCGCCGCGGGTGTGGCGATCTGGCTCGATGATCTTTCCCGGACCCGACTGAGCTCCGGCGGGCTGGACCAGCTGCGCCGGGAGAAGCACCTGGTCGGGGTGACCTCCAACCCGACCATCTTCGCCAAGGCGCTGAGCGACGCGGACGAGTACAACTGGCAACTGAAGGACCTCGCCATCCGTGGGGTGGACGTCGAGGAGTCCGTCCGCATGCTCACCACGTACGACGTGCGGTGGGCCTGTGACGTGATGCGGCCGGCGTACGACGCGAGCGCGGGTGTCGACGGCCGGGTTTCCATCGAGGTGGACCCGCGGCTGGCCCACGAGACGGAAAAGACGGTCGCCGAGGCCGGGGCGCTGTGGTGGCTGATCGACCGGCCCAACCTCTTCATCAAGATCCCGGCCACCGAGGCGGGGTTGCCGGCGATCACCGCGACCCTCGCCCAGGGGATCAGCGTGAACGTGACGCTGATCTTCGGCCTGGACCGCTACTCGCAGGTCATGGAGGCCTTCCTCGCCGGCCTGGAGCAGGCGAAGGCGAACGGCCACGACCTGTCCAAGATCGGCTCGGTGGCGTCCTTCTTCGTCTCCCGCGTCGACTCCGAGGTCGACAAGCGATTGGAGAAGATCGGCTCCGACGAGGCCAAGGCGCTGCGCGGCAAGGCGGCCGTCGCCAACGCCCGGCTGGCGTACGAGCGCTACGGCAAGGTCTTCTCCTCCGACCGCTGGCAGGCCCTGGCCGACGCGGGCGCCCACCCGCAGCGGCCGCTGTGGGCGTCCACCTCGACGAAGAACCCGGACTACCGGGACGTCATCTACGTCGAGGAGCTGATCGCCCCCGGCACGGTCAACACCATGCCGGAATCGGTCATCCACGCCTACGCCGACCACGGCGAGACCCGGGGCGACACCATCACCGGGGCGTACGACGAGGCCCGCAAGGTCTTCACCGACCTGGAGTCGGTGGGCGTCGACATGTCCGACGTGATCGCCACCCTGGAGCGCGAGGGCGTGGAGAAGTTCGAGGCCAGCTGGCTGGAGCTGCTCGACGGGGTGCGCAAGTCCCTCACCGCCGCCGCGCAGGGCACCGGCGCCCCCAACAAGGCCGCGAAGGGCAACGCGCAGGCCGCCGAGCAGGCCGGGGGCAACGCGTGACGGATAGCGTCGGACGCGTCGCGGGGCCCCGCCCCGCGGTGCTCCACGCCGCCACCCGGCGCGGGTGGCGACATGGGTGACCTGCTGGCCGGCCCGGCGGACGTCGCCGCCGGGCTGGCCGTGCACGGCGCGGACGCGGTCGACAGGTCCGCGCCCGCGTCCGTGCGGGACGCGTTGGTGGGCCGGGAGGTCCCGGCCCGGCTGGCCGCCGGGGACCCCGGACTCTGGGGGCCGGCCGTCGAGGAGGAGGCGAAGACCCGCCTCGGCTGGCTGGACACCCACCGCCGCAGCCGGGAGCTGCTCCCCCAGCTCGCCGAGCTGGCGGCGGAACTGGAGGACCTGGACCACGTGGTGCTCGCCGGGATGGGCGGTTCCTCGCTCGCCGCCGAGACCATCACGCGCACCCTGGGCCGGCCGCTGACCGTGCTCGACACCACCGACCCGGGTCGGGTCCGGGCGGCGTTGGCCGACCGGCTGGAGCGCACGGTGGTCGTGGTGGCCAGCAAGTCCGGCACGACGGTGGAGACCGACAGCCACCGCCGGGCGTACTGGCAGGCGTTCCTGGACGCCGGGATGACCGAGGCCGAGGCGGCCCGGCACTTCGTGGTGGTCACCGACCCGGGCTCCCCGCTGGAGGCGACCGCCGACGAGATGGGCGTGGTGGTGCTGCCGGCCGACCCGCAGGTGGGTGGGCGGTACTCGGCGCTGACCGCGTTCGGCCTGGTCCCCGCCGCGCTGGCCGGGGTGGAGGTCACCGAGCTGCTGGACGACGCCGAGGCGGTGTCGGCCGCGCTGGGCGCGGACCGGGACAATCCGGGCCTGGCGCTCGGGGCGGCGCTCGCCGCGGCGGCCACCACCGGCCGGGACAAGGTCGCCCTGGTCCCCGACGGCACCGGCCTGGACGGCCTGGGCGACTGGATCGAGCAGCTGCTCGCCGAGTCGACCGGCAAGGCCGGGCTCGGCGTCCTGCCCGTGGTGGTGGAGTCCCCGCAGGCGCCGGGCGCGACCGGACCGGACGTGCTGACCGTCAGCCACGGCGGCGCGCTGACCGCGGGGGACGTCCCCGGCGGCGGCTGCGAACCCGACCTGGCGGTGAACGGCCCCCTCGGGGCCCAGTTCCTGACCTGGGAGTACGCGACCGCGGTCGCGGCGGTGGTGCTCGGCGTCGACCCGTTCGACCAGCCGGACGTCGCCGCGAGCAAGGACAACACCCGGCGGATCCTGGAATCCGGACCGCCGGCGCAGGCCCCCTCGTCCACGGAGGGCGCGATCGAGGTGTACGCCCCGCCGGGCGCGCCCGCCGACCTCACCGGCGCGCTGCGCCACCTGCTGGACGGTGTGGACGACGCGGGCTACCTCGCCGTGACCGCCTACCTGGACCGGGTGGACGACGCGGCCGCGGCGCGGCTGCGGCCGCTGCTGGCGCGGGCCGCCGGCCGGCCGGTCACCTTCGGCTGGGGCCCCCGGTGCCTGCACTCCACCGGGCAGTACCACAAGGGCGGCCCGCCGGTCGGCAGCCACCTTCAGCTCACCGGCGCGGTGCACGTTGATCTCCCGGTGCCGGGCCGGCCGTACTCCTTCGGGAAGCTGCAGGCGGCGCAGGCCGCCGGCGACCGGCAGGCGCTGGCCGACCGGGGTCGACCCGTGCTACGCCTGCACCTGACCGACAGGTCGCCGGGCCTGGCCCAGCTGCTGGATGCGATCGAACGATGGCGGGCGTGACATGGACGACATGGACCAGACGGAGCGAGGAGGCGGCGTGAACCCGCTGCGCGACGCGCAGGACCGGCGACTGCCCCGGATCCCGGAGCCCTGCGCTCTGGTGATCTTCGGAGTCACCGGTGACCTGGCGCGCAAGAAGCTGCTGCCAGCGGTCTACGACCTGGCCAACCGGGGGCTGCTGCCGCCCGGGTTCGTGGTGCTGGGCTTCGCGCGGCGCGACTGGGGCGACGGCGACTTCGAGTCGCTGGCCCACGACGCGGCCAAGAAGCACGCCCGTACCCCCTGGCGGGAGGAGGTCTGGTCGCGGCTCGCCGGCAACATCAAGTTCGTCGGTGGCTCGTTCGACGACGACTCCGCCTTCGACCACCTCGCCGCCACCCTCGACGAGCTGCGGGACAGCCACGGCATCCACGGCAACGCCGCGTTCTACTTCTCGATCCCGCCGGCCGCCTTCCCGGTGGTGCTCAAGCAACTGGCCCGCACCGGAATGGCTGACAACGCCAGGTCCGGCGGCTGGCGCCGGGTGGTGGTGGAGAAGCCGTTCGGCAACGACCTGCCGTCGGCCAAGGAGCTCAACGACCTGGTCGACGACGTCTTCACCCGCCAGGACGTCTTCCGGATCGACCACTACCTGGGCAAGGAGACGGTCCAGAACATCCTCGCCCTGCGGTTCGCCAACAACCTGTTCGAGCCGCTGTGGAACTCCAAGTACGTCGACTCGGTGCAGATCACCATGGCCGAGGACGTCGGCATCGGCACCCGGGCCGGCTTCTACGACTCCGTCGGCACCGCCCGCGACGTGCTCCAGAACCACCTCCTCCAACTGCTCGCCCTGGTGGCGATGGAGGAGCCGACCAGCTTCGACGCCGACGAGATCCGGACCGAGAAGCTGAAGGTGCTCAAGGCGATCACGCTGCCCAGGGACATCTCCCAGGGCACCGTGCGCGGGCAGTACCTGCCCGGCTGGGTCGGCGGCGAGCGGGCCCTCGGCTACCTGGAGGAGGAGGGCGTCCCGGAGGACTCGACCACCGAGACGTACGTCGCCGTGGAGCTGGGCATCCAGAACCGCCGCTGGGCGGGGGTGCCGTTCTACATCCGGGCCGGCAAGCGGCTGCCCCGCCGGGTCACCGAGGTGGCGGTCGTGTTCAAGAAGGCGCCGCACCTGCCGTTCAACGCGGCCGACATGGAGTCGCTCGGCCCCAACCAGCTCGTCATCCGGGTGCAGCCGGACGAGGGCGTGGTGCTGAAGTTCGGCTCCAAGGTGCCGGGCACGACCATGGAGGTCCGGGACATCGCGATGGACTTCCAGTACGGCGAGGCGTTCACCGAGTCCAGCCCCGAGGCGTACGAGCGGCTGGTGCTGGACGTGCTGATCGGCGACCGGACGCTCTTCCCGGACGCCGCCGAGGTGGAGCAGAGCTGGCAGGTGGTGGACCCGCTGGAGCACGCCTGGGCGGGCACCAAGCCGGAGCCGTACCGGGCCGGCGAGTGGGGCCCCCGGGCGGCCGACGAGATGCTGGCGCGCGAGGGCCGCGCCTGGCGGCGGGCATGAGCGCGCGGATGATCGGACACAGCGGCGTGCGCGGGCACAGCCAGCGGACCGGGAGGCTCCAGTGATCGGCCTGTGGGACACCACCGGGAACGAGGTGGTCAAGGCGCTCGCCGCCGAGCGGCGCAGCGCGGGTGGGGTGGCCAGCGGCATGGCGCTGACCCTCATCGTGGTGGTGGACGAGAAGCGGGTCCGCGAGGCGGAGGCGGCGGCGACCATCGCCGCGGCGGCCCACCCGTGCCGGCTGCTGGTGGTCGTCCGCACCGACGTGGAACGGGAGCGCAACCGGCTGGACGCGGAGATCGTCGTCGGCGGGCGGCTCGGCCCGTGCGAGGCGGTGGTGACCCGGATGTACGGCCGGCTGGCCCTGCACGCGGAGTCCGTGGTGATGCCGCTGCTGGTGCCGGACGTCCCGGTGGTGACCTGGTGGCACGCCGACCCGCCGGCGGAGATCGCCACCGACTTCCTCGGCGTGGTCGCCGACCGGCGGATCACCGACGCCGCCCAGGCGGTCGACCCGATCGAGGCGCTGCGCCAGCGGGCCCACGACTACGCCCCCGGCGACACCGACCTGGCGTGGACCCGGATCACCCCGTGGCGCACCCTGGTCGCCGGAGCGTTCGACACCACCGAGGCCCGGGTCACCGAGGCGACGGTGGTCGCGCCGCGCACCGACCCGACCGCGGCGCTGATGCGCGGCTGGCTGGCGGCCCGGCTCGGCATCGACCCGGTGTGGGAGCACACCGACGAGTACCCGCGCATGCGCGAGGTGCAGCTGCGCTGCGCCAATGGCGACGAGCTGACGCTGACCCGCGACGACAACATGGCGGTGTTCCGGCGTACCGGTCAGGAGGACCGGGCCCTGCCGCTGGTGCGCCGCCCGCTCGGCGACGAGCTGGCCGAGGAGCTGCGCCGGCTCGACGCCGACCAGGTGTACGCCGAGGCGCTGGGCGCGGCGGCCGGCATCTCCGGCCTGGACCAGCAGCCCGCCGGGCGGGTGCACGTCTGGAAGGACCCGGCGACCGCGCAGCGGGCCGAGGCCGGGGTCACCGCCCACGCCGGCACCAGCGCGACCCCCTGACCGCCGCCCGGGAGCCGACACGCTTCCCGGGGCGCGGGAGGGGTGACGGACGGGCCGACCGGCCCCCGGGCACGACGAACACGGACCGCGCGAGCGCGGTCGGGAGACGAAGGCACAACATGAGTGAGGCGAGTGTCGCCGTACACGCCGACGCCGACCTGCTGGCGCAGGCGGTGGCGGCCCGGCTGGTGGTGAAGCTGCTCGACGCGCAGGCGGACCGGGGTCAGGCGTCGGTGGTGCTGACCGGAGGGCGGGTCGCCGCCGCGGTGTACCGGGCGGTCGCCGCGCTGCCGGCCCGGGACGCCGTCGACTGGGCGCGGGTGGACGTCTGGTGGGGCGACGAGCGGTTCCTGCCCGCCGGCGACCCGGAGCGCAACGAGACGCAGGCCCGGGCGGCGCTGCTGGACGCCGTACCGCTGGACCCGGCCCGGGTGCACCCCATGCCGGCCTCCGACGGCCCGCTGGGCGCCGACCCGGAGGCCGGTGCCGCCGCGTACGCCGAGGAGCTGGCCCGGGCCGCGCGGCCCGGCCATGCCGCGCTCCCCCACTTCGACGTGCTGATGCTGGGCGTCGGCGAGGACGGGCACGTGGCGTCGGTCTTCCCCGAGCACCCGGTGCACTACGACAACCGGCCGGTCAGCGCGGTGCGGGGCAGCCCGAAGCCGCCGCCGCTGCGGACCACGCTCACCCTGCCGACGATCAACACCGCCGAGGAGGTCTGGCTGGTGGCCAGCGGCGCCGACAAGGCCCGGGCGGTCGGCATGGCGCTGGCCGGGGCGGGCCCGGTCCAACTGCCGGCAGCCGGCGCGCGGGGCGTGTCGCGTACCCTCTGGCTGCTCGACCGGTCGGCGGCGGCCGACGTGCCACCCCGCTCGCGCAGCCTGCGCTGAGGCATCACGACGAGGAGCCCCGGCCCCCGGTGGGGGTCGGGGCTCCGGCGTCTCACTCCCGGCCGCGACGGCGGCGCAGCGCGGCGAGGGCCTCGGCCAGGATGGCTGCCCCCTCCTCCTCGCTGCGCCGCTCCTTCACGTACGCCAGATGGGTCTTGAAGGGCTCGGGACGACTCCGCCCGGGCGGGTTCTCCGCGTCCCGGCCGGCGGGCAGCCCGCAGCGGGGGCAGTCCCACTGCGGGGGCGCCTCGGCGTCCACCGCCATCCTGATCTCCGTGGCGTGCCCGTTGCGGCACCAGTAGGTCACCGCCCGGCGGGGTGCGGGCTCGTAGCGCTCGGCGGGGCGTTCGGGGGCGGACCCGATCCGTGAGCCACGGATGACGTTGCCACTGGGCACGGCTGCTCGCTCCTGTCGTCGGAGGGACCGCCGCTCGGCAGGGGGGTGGGCGGCGGCGACGCGCTGCACAACGAACTGCGCGCGGTCCGTAACGGACCGCGCGCAGATTGTACGCCGAGACGCCGACGGGCTCAGGCCCCGGTGTTGAGCTGGAGCCGGAGCCAGAGGCCGAGCCCCACGATGCAGGCGAACCAGACGATGCTCACCAGGACGGTGTACCGGTCGAGGTTCTTCTCGGCCACGGACGAGCCGGCCAGGCTGGAGCTGACGCCGCCGCCGAACATGCTCGACAACCCGCCGCCCTTACCCCGGTGCAGCAGGATCAGCATGGTGAGCAGAACGCTCGTGATGACCAGCAACACGATCAACGTGTATGCGAACCAGATCGGCATGGCTGGGGTCAGTCCTCTCGTTACGATCCTCGCCCGGACAGATCGGGCACGGTGGCACCGACCGGTGGACGGGCGGCCTCAAGGATAGCGAGCGATCAGCGGGCGGTGTGCTCCGGGAACCGGCAGATCTTCGCGAACTCCTCGGCGTCCAGGCTGGCGCCGCCCACCAGGGCCCCGTCCACGTCCGGCTGGGCCATGATCGCGGCCACGTTCGAGGACTTGACCGACCCGCCGTAGAGGATCCGGACCTGGTCCGCGGTGCCCTGGTCGAAGGTCTCGACCAGCCGCTTGCGCACCTCGCCGCAGACCTCCTGGGCGTCCTCCGGCGTCGCCGTCTTGCCGGTGCCGATCGCCCAGACCGGCTCGTACGCCACGACGACCTTGGCCACCTGCTCGGCGGTGAGCCCGCGCAGGGCGCCGTCGAGCTGGTCGCAGCAGTGCGGCACGTGCCGCAGCTGCTCCCGGACCTCCAGGCCCTCACCGATGCAGAGGATCGGGGTGAGCCCGTTGGCCAGCGCCGCCGTCACCTTGGCGTTGACGATCGCGTCGGACTCGTAGTGGTAGGCGCGCCGCTCGGAGTGCCCCACCACCACGTACGTGCAGCCCAGCTTGGCCAGCATCGGCCCGGCGATGTCCCCGGTGTAGGCGCCCGACTCGTACGGCGACAGGTCCTGCGCGCCGTAGCCGATCAGCAGCTTGTCGCCGTCCACCGCGGTCTGCACGGTGCGCAGGTCGGTGAAGGGCGGCAGGACCACCGTCTCGACCTCGGTGAGCTGCTTCTCGGTGAGGCTCGCGGCCAGCTTCTGCACCAGCAGGTTGGCCTCGAGGTGGTTCAGGTTCATCTTCCAGTTGCCGGCCATCAGCGGCCGGCGGGTGACGCTCGCCATCACTTCTCCAGGGCCGCGATGCCGGGGAGGGTCTTGCCCTCCAGGTACTCCAGGGAGGCGCCACCGCCGGTGGAGATGTGCCCGAAGGACGACTCGTCCAGACCCAGGGCCCGGACCGCCGCCGCGGAGTCACCGCCACCGACCACGCTGAAAGCGTCGGCCTTGGTGATCGCCTCGGCCAACCCGCGGGTGCCGGCGGCGAACGGCGCCATCTCGAACACGCCCATCGGACCGTTCCAGAAGATGGTCCTCGCCTGGGACAGCGCGGCGGCGAAGCCGGCCACCGTCTCCGGGCCGATGTCCAGCCCGAGCCGGTGGCTCGGGATGCCGTCGGCGCGCACCGTGTCGTGCGCGGCGTCCGGGGCGAAGGCGTCCGCGGCCACCACGTCGACCGGAAGCATGATCTTGCCGCCGGAACGCTCCATGAGGTTGCGGCAGGTCTCGACCATCTCCTCCTCCAGCAGCGAGGTGCCCACCTCGTGGCCCTGGGCCTTGAGGAAGGTGAAGCACATCCCGCCGCCGATGAGCAGCCGGTCCACCGTGGGCAGCAGCGCCTCGATGACCGCCAGCTTGTCGGAGACCTTGGAACCGCCGAGCACCACCACGTACGGGCGCTCCGGCTTACCGGTCAGCTTGGAGAGCACCTCCACCTCGCGCAGCACCAGCCGGCCGGCGACGTGCGGCAGCCGGGCGGGTACGTCGTACACGCTGGCGTGCCTGCGGTGCACCGCGCCGAACGCGTCGTCGACGTACGCGTCGCCGAACGCGGCGAGCTGGTCGGCGAACGCACCCCGCTCGGCGTCGTCCTTGCTGGTCTCCCCCGTGTTGAAGCGGAGGTTCTCCAGCAGGGCGACCTGACCGTCGGCCAGCGCGTCCACGGTGGAGCGGGCCGAGTCGCCGACGGTGTCCTCGGCGAAGTGCACCGGCGCGTCGAGCAGCTCGCCGAGGCGACCGGCGACCGGCCGGAGGCTGAACTGCGGGTCCGGCGCGCCCTTCGGGCGGCCCAGGTGCGAGCAGACGACCACCTTGGCGCCGGCGGAGACCAGCGCGCCCAGGGTCGGCAGGACCGCGCGGATGCGGCCGTCGTCGGTGATCTCACCGGTCTGCTTGTCGAGCGGGACGTTCAGGTCGGCGCGCACCAGCACGCGCCGACCCGACACCCCCTCGGCGAGCAGGTCGTCAAGGTTGCGGATGCTCACAGCGAGGAACCCACCAGCTTGACCAGGTCCACGAGGCGGTTGGAGTAGCCCCACTCGTTGTCGTACCAGCCGACGACCTTGACCTGGTTGCCGACGACCTTGGTCAGCGGCGCGTCGAAGATGCAGGACGCCGGGTCGGTGACGATGTCCGAGGAGACGATCGGGTCCTCGTTGTAGACCAGGATGCCCTTGAGCGGACCCTCGGCGGCGGCCTTCATCGCGGCGTTGACCTCGTCCACCGTGGTCTCCCGGCCGACGTTGACGGTCAGGTCGGTGGTCGAGCCGGTCGGGATCGGCACCCGCAGCGCGTAGCCGTCCAGCTTGCCCTTCAGCTCCGGCAGCACCAGGCCGATCGCCTTGGCGGCGCCGGTCGAGGTCGGGACGATGTTCAGCGCGGCCGCGCGGGCCCGACGCAGGTCCTTGTGCGGCGCGTCCTGCAGGTTCTGGTCCTGCGTGTACGCGTGGATGGTGGTCATCAGACCGTGCTGGACACCGAACGTGTCGTGCAGGACCTTCGCCATCGGGGCGAGGCAGTTGGTGGTGCAGGACGCGTTGGAGATGATGGTGTGCTTGGCCGGGTCGTACTGGTCCTGGTTGACGCCCATCACCACCGTGACGTCCTCGTTCTTCGCCGGCGCGGAGATGATGACCTTCTTGGCCCCGCCGTCGATGTGCGCCTTGGCCTTGGTGGCGTCGGTGAAGAAGCCGGTGGACTCGATGACGACGTCCGCGCCGACGTCGCCCCACGGCAGCTGCGCCGGGTCCTTCTCGGCGTACGCCTTGATGGTCCTGCCGCCCACGGTGATCTCGTCGGCGGTCGCCTTCACCTCGTGCGGGAGGCGGCCCAGGATGCTGTCGTACTTGACAAGGTGGGCGAGCGTCGCGTTGTCGGTCAGGTCGTTGACCGCCACAACCTCGATGTCAGCGCCGGACGCCAGCACTGCCCGGAAGAAGTTACGGCCGATCCGGCCGAAGCCGTTGATGCCAACCCGGATGGTCACAGGTCCCATCTCCTCGCGTTCTGGTCCGCCGGCGTAAGACCCGGGCCGGCGGAGGTGTGTGCGCCGACCGTTGGAGCCGGCCGTTGACGGTTCATCTCGGCCACCCCGCCGCGGTCCGTGAAGACCTGACCGCCCGAGGCGGTGAGCACGGCGAGGAGTGCCTGTGCCGGCCCCCTTGCCGTACGCAGCGACCTTATCCGAGCGTGCGGCGTCACGCTGCGGCGGGTGGTGATCCCGCTCGCATCGTGGAGCCCCACCGTCCTATCAGACCACGAGCATGTCGGGCGTGACGGCCGCTTCCGTATCCGGGATGCCCAGGTCGCGGGCCCGCTTGTCGGCCAGCGCCAGCAGCCGGCGGATCCGGCCGGCGATGGCGTCCTTGGTCAGCGGCGGGTCGGCCAGCGCGCCCAGCTCCTCCAGCGAGGCCTGCCGGTGCTCCAGGCGCAGCCGCCCGGCCGAGGTCAGGTGGTTCGGCGCGTCCTCGGCCAGGATCTCCAGCGCCCGGGTCACCCGGGCGGCGGCGGCCACCGCGGCGCGGGCCGAGCGGCGCAGGTTGGCGTCGTCGAAGTTGGCCAGCCGATTGGCGGTGGCCCGGACCTCGCGGCGCACCCGGCGCTCCTCCCAGGCCAGCACGCTGGAGTGCGCCCCGACCCGGGTGAGCAGCGCGGCGATCGCGTCACCGTCCTTGACCACCACCCGGTCCACCCCCCGCACCTCGCGGTTCTTGGCGGTGATGCCGATCCGGCGGGCCGCGCCGACCAGGGCCAGCGCGGACTCCGGACCCGGGCAGGTGATCTCCAGCGCGCTGGAGCGGCCGGGCTCGGTCAGCGAGCCGTGCGCCATGAACGCGCCCCGCCAGGCAGAGACCGCGCAGCAGACGTTGGCCGCCACCACGTGCGGCGGCAGGCCACGCACCGGGCGGCCGCGCACGTCGAGCAGGCCGGTCTGCCGGGCCAGCGCCTCGCCGTCCTTGACCACCCGGACGATGAAGTGGCTGCCCTTGCGCAACCCGCCGGAGGCGAGCACGTGGATCTCGCTCGGATAGCCGTACACCTCGGCGATCTCCCGGCGCAGCCGCCGGGCCACCGCCCCGGTGTCCAGCTCGGCCTCCACCACCACGCGACCGGAGACGATGTGCAGCCCGCCGGCAAAGCGCAGCAGTGCGGCCATCTCCGCCCGCCGGCAGCAGGGCTTGGGCACGTCGACCCGACTCAGCTCGTCCTTGACCGCAGCCGTCATCGCCATTCTGCGCCCCTCCACGGACCGGTACCGGCGTGTCGCCGGTGATTACGTACGTGCTTAACGATCGGCGCCCAGGACAGGCACCAACGCGGCGCCCAGGGCGGCCGGATCATGACGGGGAGAGCCGTCGGTGACGGCGACAGGGGCGAGGACCAGCCGGGCACCCAGCGATTCTGCCGCACGTCCGGCCGGTTCGGGATCACCCACCGCCTTCGAATCGGCCAGCACGAAGTCCACGGTGAGCTGCGGAAGGTACGAGTGCAGGGCGGCCAGGTGGTCGGCGACGGAGAGCCCGAGGGTCTCCTTCTCGGCCGCCAGGTTGAGGGTGACCAGCCGGCGGGCCCGACTCGCGACGATCGCGGCGGCCAGCCCGGGCACCAGCAGGTGCGGCAGCACGCTGGTGTACCAGCTGCCCGGCCCGAAGATCAGCCAGTCGGCCTCGCCCACCGCGGCGACGGCCTCGACGCAGGCGTCCGGCGCGGTCGGGGTGAGCCGCAGCGACTCCACCCGGCCGGTGGTCACCGCCACCTGGTGCTGGCCGCGCACCGTGCGTACCTCGTCGGGGCGGGCCGGATCGGCGCCGCGTACCCGCGCCTCGATCCCCACCGGCTGGCGGGACATCGGCAGCACCCGACCCACCGCGCCGAGCATCGCCCCGGCGTGCTCAAGCGCGGCCACCGGGTCGCCGAGCTGCTCCATCAGGCCGCAGAGCACCAGGTTGCCCACCGCGTGCCCGGCCAGGCCGTCGCCGGAGTCGCCGGCGAAGCGGTGCTGGAAGAGCCCGGCGCTGCGCCGGGTGGCGGGGTGGTCGCCGGCCAGCGCGACCAGGGCCTGCCGCAGGTCGCCCGGGGGCAGCCCGCCGCGCTCGGCGCGCAGCCGGCCGCTGGAGCCGCCGTCGTCGCCGACGGTGACCACGGCGGTGATGTCCAGGTCGAGGTCACCGGCGCAGTGGCGCAGCGCGCGCAGCGAGGCGGAGAGCCCGTGCCCCCCGCCGAAGGCGACCACCTTCGCCGCCGTCATTCCCGCCCCAGGTCCCGGTGCTGAGCGTTGGCGGCCAGACCCGACTGGCGCAGCCGGCCGGACAGTTCCTCCGCGATGGCCACGCTGCGGTGCTTGCCGCCGGTGCAGCCGACGGCCACGGTCAGGTAGCGCTTGCCCTCCCGCTCGAAGCCGGCGGTGGTGGCGTTGACCAGGTCGGCGTACGCGGCGACGAAGGCGTCCGCACCCTCCTGGCCCAGCACGTACGCGCTGACCGCCTCCTCCCGCCCGGTGTGCTCGCGCAGCTCCGGCACCCAGTACGGGTTGGGCAGGAACCGGGCGTCGAGCACGAAGTCGGCGTCGGGCGGCAGGCCGTACTTGAAGCCGAAGGAGATCACGGTGACCCGCAGCCGGCGGGCGTCCTCGCCGCCGAAGAGCTCCTCGATGCGCCGCCGCAGCTGGTTGACGTTGAGGTGGCTGGTGTCGATGATCACGTCGGCCTGGTCGCGGGCCTCCTCCAGCAGGCCGCGCTCCACGGCGATGCCGTCGGCCAGCCGCCCCTCGCCCTGCAACGGGTGCGAGCGCCGGACGCTCTCGAAGCGGCGGATGAGCACCTCGTCATCGGCGTCGACGAAGACCACCCGGGGTGAGAAGCCCCGGTCCCGCAGCTCGCGAATCGCCCCGGCCAGATCCGTGGAGAAGGCGCGCGAGCGCACGTCGAGCACCATCGCGGTACGCCGGGCCGCGCCGCCGGCCTTGACCGCCAGCTCGGCCATGTCCAGCATCAGCGCCTGGGGCAGGTTGTCCACCACGTAGTAGCCGACGTTCTCCAGCGCCCGGGCGACCGTGCTGCGGCCGCCACCGGACAGCCCGGTGACCACCACCAGCGTGGTGTCCGCCTCCGCCGTCGCCGCGCCGCCGTCCGGGGCGTACCCGTCGGTCGTCCGCACCTCGCTCACCCACTACCCCCCAGCCGTGCCGCGTCCGGTTCGTCCCGGACACGCATGGTCGATCAGCGACTCTATCCCCCCGGGCGGCGTCGATCGGTTCCCGCCCGTCCGACCGGTGCCGGTGTCGGCATCGGTGGCCTCTCCAGGAAGCGGCGACGGCGAAGCGGGTATTCCCGCCCGGGTCGGCGGCGACGGGTTGTCGGCGTCGGCTCGTAGACTCCGCGGATGACCTCCCCCACCGACCTGCGCACCGAGGACGCGCTGCGGGTGCTCCGCCGGGTCTTCGGCTACGACGCCTTCCGCGGCTTCCAGCGGGAGGTCATCGACCACGTGGTGGCCGGCGGCGACGCGCTGGTGCTGATGCCCACCGGCGGCGGCAAGTCGCTGTGCTACCAGATCCCCGCCCTGGTCCGCGAGGGCGTCGCGGTGGTCGTCTCCCCGCTGATCGCGCTGATGCAGGACCAGGTCGACGCGCTGACCGCCGTCGGCGTCCGGGCCGGGTTCCTCAACTCGACGCAGGACCTGGAGGCCCGCCGCCAGGTGGAGAAGGCCTTCCTCGCCGGCGAGCTGGACCTGCTCTACCTCGCCCCGGAGGCGCTCGGCTCCCGGGCCACCCTCGGCCTGCTCGACCGGGGCCGGATCGGCCTGTTCGCCATCGACGAGGCGCACTGCGTCTCGCAGTGGGGGCACGACTTCCGCCCCGACTACCTGGCCCTGTCGATGCTGCACGAGCGGTGGCCGACGGTGCCCCGGATCGCGCTCACCGCCACCGCGACCAGCGCCACCCGCGCCGAGATCGCCAGCCGGCTCAAGCTGACCGACGCCCGGCACTTCGTGGCCAGCTTCGACCGGCCCAACATCCAGTACCGGATCGTGCCGAAGAAGGAGCCGCGCAAGCAGCTGCTCGCCCTGCTGCGCGACGAGCACCCCGGCGACGCCGGCATCGTCTACTGCCTGTCCCGGGCCTCGGTGGAGAAGACCGCCGAGTTCCTGGTCGCCAACGGGGTCGCCGCGCTGCCGTACCACGCCGGCCTGGACCCGGCCACCCGCGCCACCAACCAGCAGCGTTTCCTGCGCGAGGACGGCCTGGTGATGGTGGCGACGATCGCGTTCGGGATGGGCATTGACAAGCCCGACGTCCGGTTCGTCGCCCACCTCGACCTGCCGAAGTCGGTGGAGGGCTACTACCAGGAGACCGGTCGGGCCGGGCGGGACGGCCTGCCGTCCACCGCCTGGCTGGCGTACGGCCTCCAGGACGTGGTGCAGCAACGCAAGATGATCGAGACGTCGGAAGGCGATCTCGCGCACCGGCGCAACCTCGCCACCCACCTCGACGCGATGCTGGCCCTCTGCGAGACGGTCCGCTGCCGCCGGGTGCAGCTGCTCGAATACTTCGGCCAGAGCGGGGCGGCCGGCTGCGGCAACTGCGACACCTGCCTCACCCCGCCGGAGACCTGGGACGGCACGGTGCCGGCGCAGAAGCTGCTCTCCACCGTCTTCCGGCTGGACCGGGAGCGCAACCAGCGCTTCGGCGCCGGGCACTGCGTCGACATCCTGCTCGGCAAGCAGACCGACAAGATCAACCAGTACGGCCACGATTCGCTGAGCACCTTCGGCATCGGCACCGAACTGCGGGAGACCGAGTGGCGCGGGGTGGTCCGGCAACTGCTCGCCGAGGGGCTGCTCGCCGTCGAGGGCGACTACGGCACCCTGGCCCTGACCGAGGCCAGCGCGGAGGTGCTGGGCCGCCGCCGCACGGTGACCATGCGCCGGGAGCCGGAGCGGCCGGCGTCGGGCCGGTCCGCGAAGCCCCGGGGCGGAGCCACCGTCGTCGCCGACCTCGCCCCGGAGGCGGCGTCGGTCTTCGAGCGGCTGCGTGCCTGGCGGGCGGCCACCGCCAAGGAGCAGGGCGTGCCGGCGTACGTGATCTTCCATGACGCCACGCTGCGACAGATCGCCACCGAGGCGCCCACCTCGCTGGCCGGGCTCTCTCAGATCAACGGCGTCGGCGAGAACAAGCTGGCCAAGTACGGCGAGGGCATCCTCGCCGTACTCGCGCAGGGCTGACCCTCGGGCAAGACGAAAGGGCCGGCCCCGGGTGGGGCCGGCCCTTGTCGGTGGTGGGTCAGGCGGTGGCGGAGTAGCCGCGGGTGGCGATCCAGTCGGCGAGGTTGTCGACGC